>JAVLAV010000012.1:0-36554 GCA_031580735.1 Marinobacter sp. | reverse complement strand
GCCAGGAACATATATCTGGGGGGAAGTGCTTTCTTCGTCCTGTTGTTCCTGGCCCTGACTTTTGACACACAGCTCCGGGCTATGCCCGAGCGGGATAACCGCAACGAGCTCACCGAAGAGGTGGTTCGTGGAAAACACCTGTGGGAGAACAACAACTGCGTTGGTTGTCACTCCATCATGGGCGAAGGTGCCTACTTCGCGCCCGAACTGGGCAACGTGTTCGACCGCCGTGGCGCGAGTGACACCGAAGTTTTCAAGTCCTACATGCGAGCCTGGATGAACGCCATGCCCACGAATGTTCCCGGTCGCCGCCAGATGCCGAACTTCAATCTCACCAATGAAGAGATTGATGCGCTGTCTGCGTTTCTGGAGTGGACATCCAAGATCGATGACAACGGCTGGCCGCCCAACATTGAGGGCTGAGGAATCAAATGATGAAATATGAATCGCAACGGGTCGCCATGCCCTACTTTATTTTTGCCCTGATTCTGTTCGCCGGCCAGATTGTGTTCGGTCTGATTCTGGGTCTTCAATACGTTGTGGGTGATTTCCTGTTTCCGGAAATTCCCTTCAACGTTGCGCGGATGGTGCATACCAATCTGCTGATTGTCTGGCTGCTGTTCGGCTTCATGGGCGCCACCTACTACATGGTTCCGGAAGAAGCCCAGACAGAGCTGCACAGCCCACTGCTGGCGTGGATTCTGTTCTGGGTATTCGCCGTTGCCGGCACTCTGACCATTCTGGGTTTCCTGTTTGTGGACTACGCCACGCTGGCTGACGTCACCCTGAACAAACTGTTACCCACCATGGGGCGGGAGTTCCTTGAACAACCCACCATCACCAAGATCGGTATAGCGGTGGTGGTCGTGGCCTTCCTCTACAACGTTGGCATGACCGCTCTGAAAGGTCGCAAGACCGTGGTCAACATCGTCCTGATGACGGGCCTGGTCGGTCTGGCTGTGCTGTGGCTGTTCTCCTTCTACAACCCGAGCAACCTGGCTACCGACAAGTACTTCTGGTGGTTTGTGGTGCACCTGTGGGTAGAAGGCGTGTGGGAACTGATCATGGGTGCCATCCTGGCCTATGTGCTGATCAAGCTCACCGGCGTGGACCGGGAAGTGATCGAGAAGTGGCTGTACGTGATCATTGCCATGGCGCTGATTACCGGCATCATTGGTACCGGCCACCACTTCTTCTGGATCGGGCCGCCCGAGTACTGGCTGTGGCTGGGCTCCGTGTTCTCGGCACTGGAACCGCTGCCGTTCTTCCTGATGGTGGTTTTCGCCTTCAACATGATCAACCGTCGCCGCCGCAATCACCCGAACAAGGCCGCCATGCTCTGGGCCATGGGTACGACAGTGATGGCGTTCCTGGGTGCCGGCGTGTGGGGCTTCCTGCATACCCTGGCTCCAGTGAACTACTACACTCACGGTAGCCAGATTACAGCTGCCCACGGCCACATGGCGTTCTACGGGGCGTACGTGATGATCGTGTTAACCATCATTTCCTACGCAGTACCTATCATGCGAGGCCGGCCTTACGGCAACAGCAATACCGCGCAGATTGTGGAAATGTGGGGCTTCTGGCTGATGACCATCTCCATGGTGTTCATCACCCTGTTCCTGACAGCCGCCGGCGTTCTGCAGATATGGCTGCAGCGCATTCCGGAAAGTGGCGATGCCATGTCGTTCATGGCCGGCCAGGATCAGCTTGCCCTGTTCTACTGGATGCGATTCGTCGCTGGTGCCTTCTTCATGGCCGGTCTGGTGGTGTATCTCGGCAGCTTCTTTATCAAGGGCCAGGCAGCCCCTGACGAAGAAGTCCGCGGAACACCAACCCAGGACGCCTGATCAGGCATAACCGTCGGGGCCTTCGGGCCCCGACATTCACCCGAGACCCTGGACAACCTCTGTGCATGCGCAAACCGTCAACCCCAAAGACACCCTTCAGCAGAAGCGCCTGATTACCCGCAGCGCTTTCTTCCTGCTGTTTCTGCTTGCGCCTGTCCTCAATATTTTTCGTTACGACCTGACCGAGACCCATTTCGTACTGTTGGGCTTTCCCCTGTCGTTTAACCTGAATCTCGACTGGGTGGCTCAAAGCACCCCCACTGAAGTCGCCGGCCAGATTCTGTTCTGGTTTGTATTGCCCATTCTGGTTCTGGTGCCCGTCGTTCTGTGGATCGCTTTCAAATGGGGGCGCCTGTATTGTGGCTGGCTGTGCCCGCATTTTTCCGTGGTCGAAACCATCAACGACCTGATGACCCGTATTACCGGCCGTCCCACCCTGTGGGAAGCTCTGAAAAAAGGCTCCACCGGTAAAGCCATCCATTGGGTCGGCCTGACCCTGGTGTGCGGGCTTATCGGCTTTTCCTGGGCACTGGCGCTACTGTCCTACCTGCTGCCACCCATGCCGTTATACACCGACCTGGTGACCGGCCAACTGAGCCTGTACCCGAGCATTTTTCTGGCTGTGGCCACCGGCGTGTTCACCTTTGATTTTCTGTTCGCCCGGCACCTGTTCTGCAAATACGGCTGTGCCGTGGGCCTGGTGCAGAGCATCGCCTGGATGACCAACGGCCGTGGCCGGGTGGTTACTTTTGACACCAAACGTGCCGCCGCCTGTCGCGATTGCACCAAAGCCTGTGACGCAGCCTGCCCCATGCGGCTGCCTACCCGCAGCCACAAGCGGGCGAAATTCTCCTGCACCCAGTGCCTGCAGTGCGTCAGCGCCTGCCGCGAGGTGCAGAAAGACAACCCTGAAGGTTCCCTGCTGACCTGGGAACCCGGCGAACCCGGCAAACAGACGGTGTTGATTCCCGTACGCCAGGTTAACGCCAACCCGCGCTAACGCCGCGCCTGAATTAAGGAGCTGATATGGAAGAGTGGGTCGGACTGAAATGGCATGACTACGTAACCCGCCAGGCCATGGGCGAGTTTCCCGAGTATGCCGTGCATCTGAAAGACGAAGCCCGCACCCTGGGTGTGTTGTTCCGCGCCATGGGCGGTGATCCTGCCCTGAGCCTGGTAACCGCCGAGCCGCGACATTTCCAGATTCGCCGTAAATTCCTGCAGAAACTGGCCGGCACCCACCGCAAGTTCGAACTGGCCTGGCGCGATGAAGAAAGCCTGCGCCTGCCGGATCGTCTGGCTCTGTTTCCCTCGCGCAAGGTGAACCGGGAACTCTACCTCTGGCTCGCCGCGCTGGCCTCCCTGGGTGAAATTCACCACCACACCTGGCTGGAAGGCAACCAGGCCATGGTGCAGACCCTGCTGGCCCGCTGGCCGGGCCTGGAACCGGTGTATCAGCGGCTGGTTAAACACACCCTGCAATGGCGCCCGACCCCGGCCAGCCTGTCAGGCAGCGAAGCAAAACGTGAAGATGCCATCCGCCAGGCCCTGATTCACCCGGGCAGCGTGGATGACCTTCCGGATGCCCTCACCGACCCCTGGCCTGTCATCCTCTGGCTGTACCCGGTACTGGGCCGCGGCAAACTGACCGGCGAAATCATTGGCGACGACAACACCCTGTCGAAATCCGGCGGGCTGTCCAAGAAACGCAAACGCCGCCGCGCTGAACGGGTCGATGCCTTCGACAAGGACCAGGGCATCATGCTGTTCCGGCTGGAAAGCATGTTTTCCTGGTCAGAATTCATTCCGGTGGACCGCGCGGGCGACGACAGTGATGAAGACGACGCCGATGCCGTTGCCGACGACATGGACATGATTTCCGTCTCCCAGGACCGCCGGGAAGCCTCCTCTGCCATCAAATTCGACCTGGATCTGCCGTCAGAGGAAAACGACGACCTACATCTTGGCCCGGGCATTCACCTGCCCGAGTGGGACTGGCGCCGGCAGGGCTACCGTGAGAAATTCTGCTGCCTGCAGCCCATGCTCAGCAAAGACGCGATACCTTCGCCGTTACCGGAACGTCTGACACGTTCGGCCCAGACCCTGCGCCGGCAGTTCAGCGCCCTGAAACCATTGCGCCAGTGGGAGCGCCGCCAGTTGGATGGCGAAGAGCTGGACCTGGATGCCTGCCTGGAGCGGGTCGTTCAAAATCATCGCGGCGTGGGCGAAATGGATCAGAAGCTGTTCCGCCAGTGCAAACAGAACCAGCGTGACCTGGCCTGTCTGGTGCTGACCGATGTGTCGCTTTCCACCGACACCTTCATCAACAACAACCAGCGGGTGATCGACATCGCCCGGGACGGCCTGCAACTGCTGAGTGAAGCATTGACCGCCAGCCGGGATCCCTTTGCCCTGTTCGCCTTCTCGTCCCGCCGACGGGATCACGTTCGTTTCCACCACATCAAAGGCTTCGAAGAGCCCTACAACGACACCAGCCGCGGTCGCATCCAGGCGCTGGAGCCGGGCTACTACACCCGCATGGGCGCCGCCATTCGCCAGTCCATCAAGCTGCTGAAAACCCGGCCGGAACACCAGAAAATCCTGCTGTTGCTGACCGACGGCAAGCCGAATGACCTGGACCTGTACGAAGGCCGCTACGGTGTGGAAGACACCCGCATGGCCGTCCAGGAAGCCCACCGGGCCGGCCTGACGCCCTTCTGCGTGACCATCGACGAAGAAGCCAACGAGTATCTGCCCTACGTTTTCGGCAGCACCAATTATGTGGTCATCAAAGACCCTACACAGCTACCCGCTCAGCTGCCCAAGCTTTACATGAACCTGACCCGATAACGGAGCACTCATGGCATCAACCCCGGCGGCGTACGAAAAACACCTGCCCGGCGATATCGCCGTCTGGTTCTTCATTTTTGCGGAACTGGCGGTCTTCGGCATCCTGTTCATCGGCTTCGGCGTCGCCCGAAGCCTGGACCCGGAAACCTTCAGCGCCGGCCGGGCGATACTCCATCCCTGGACCGGCCTGATCAATACCATCGGCCTTATCACCGCCAGCTATCTGGTGGCCCTGGCCGTCCACCACCTGCGCGAGCGAAAATCCGGCACGACCCGGTTACTCTGGGGCGCCATAGCCGCCTCGTCGGTTTATACCTTTGGCAAACTCTGGGAATACGGCGTTTTGTACGCCGACGGCTACAACCTGGGCACCGACACCTTCTTCATGTTCTATTTCTTCCTCACCTTCTTCCACTTCATGCACGTGGTTCTGGGCCAGATCATCCTGGTGGTGCTGGCGGTAAAGGTGAGAAATGGAGACTACAACGGCGACGACATGAACGGCATGGAGTCTGGCGCGTCCTACTGGCACATGGTCGATCTGGTGTGGCTGGTGCTCTTCCCCATGCTCTATGTTCTGGCCTGAGGAGATAGGCAGATGTTAGCGGTTTATATTGCCCTGATGGTTTGCACCATGGTGCCGGTAGTGGCCATGCAAGCCGGCGCCGATCCGGCAGTTCTGATCTGGCTGGTGTTTGCGCTGGTGATCGTCAAAGCGGTCTTACTGGTCGATCACTTTATGGAAATGCGGCATGCACCACCGGGATGGCGGCTGGCCGCCCAAGCCTGGGCGCCAGTGGTCGTGATGGTGCTTGCCGGGATTCATGGCTTTGGTTAATTCATATGCTCCATGGCGGCACCCGAGTTCAGATGCTCCATGGTGACTTCGCTGTATTTCAGAACCTCGCCACCATGCTCGCTCATGAACTCACGGGCTGCCTCCTCGGCAGCGAATGAGGCCAGAGTCGGGCCCATAGCGCCCGGTCGCTCCGTACCCACCACATAGAACGCGTCCCGCGCGTCAACCAGGGCGGTATCCTCCGGGCTCTTCCACTCGGTCTGCGCCATGTCGTGAACGTAAAGCGTATGGTCACGATTTATGTTTTCCGGCTGCAACATCCAGGCAAACATGTCTTTGGTGGAGCAGAACTTGCGGACATGCTCTCCTTTTTCGGTAATCGCTTCACCCTTGGGCCCGGGAAAGTTGGTGATAACCATGCCACAGACATGGCATTCGTCCCCACTTTCAAAGTGGACCGGATCGGGTTTGGCCGCAGCCTGCTGTTCTTCTCCGCCCGAGCAGGCCGTGAGCGCGAAAACGGCGATAGAAGCCAGAAGCCAGTTCAAACGTGTTCGGTTCATCAGTGATAACTCCGTTCAGATACGACGATTTCGGAAAAGTAACAGGGCGCCGCCAAGCGGGATGACAAACCAGAGCACCAGGCCAAGCCAGAGGCCGGCTGCCCCAAAGGGGAGGTCTGAACCGAGGCTGAGGACGCCGCTCAGTTGTGCGGCACCATCGAACGCCACAATGTTGAGAAGGCGGTAGATATCCGTAGGATTAAGCATCAACAGCCAGGGCAACAGCTCGGCGCTGAACTTGCCTTCGCTTGCTACCAGCGTGCCGAGCAGCATCAGATCGAAAATCAAAACGAAGAAGAACCAGATGGCCAGGGCCAGGCCGGCTGCAACGGGTTTTTCACTGACCCGAACACTGACGACATACGCAAGGGCTATAAACCCCCAACCCAGCAACACCGTGGAAGCAATAAACCGGAACATGGCAATGGCGAGGCTGGCAACAGCAACGTCTTCCACCAGCAGGGCAATGGCAACGCCAGCGAAACCAAACCCGATCAGTGTGGCCAGTGCCAGAGTCAGACCATGGCCCAGGAACTTGCCGAGCAGCAACTGACTACGGCTAAGCGGGTAGGTCATCAACAACAGTAGAGTGCCCCCCTCTTCTTCACCGACGATGGCATCGTAAGCCAGCAACAACGCGATCAGGGGAATCAGGAAAATTCCCAGGCTGGCCAGGCTGGCAATGGTGGCCGGTGTAGAGGCATAACCTACCTGCCCGGACGCCGCCGCGCCGAACCAGGCAATGCCCAGAGCCAGGGTTGCGAACACCAGAGAAATAGCCATCAACCATCGGTTACGCAGACTGTCGCTCAGCTCTTTGCGAGCAATGGTCCAGATACTGTTCATTGGCTGCCTCCCCGGTTTGCCAGGCCACCCGATCCGATGAAATGCACATAGATATCTTCCAGGCTTGGCTGATAAATGCTGACATCGGCCACCTCGCCCGACGACATCATCGCTTCCAGCAAGGCCATTTTCTCCGTCGGCTGTACATCCACCTTCAGGCGCCCGTTATCGGTCCTGATGACCAGCCCACTGCTGGCTGACGCCTTATCGATAGCCTTTTCCAGAGCCGAAACGCTATTGACCGGGGCCAGTGACAGAGTCACCGGCATATTGGCCTGCTGTCTGAGCGCCGCCAGGTCTCCGACCGCCTGCAAAGCGCCTTCCGTGAGAATGGCAGCGCGATCGATATAGGGTTCCACACCCGGCAGAACATGGGAGCACAGCACAATGCCGGTGCCTTCATCCCGCAACTTACGGAGCAGATAATAAAGATCAGCCGTGGCCACCGGGTCCAGCCCGACAGTAGGCTCATCCAGCATCAGCAGTTTTGGTTTGCCCAAAAGGGCCTGGGCCAGGCCAAGGCGCTGGCGCATACCCTTTGAATAGGTTTTGGTCCGGGCATCCATGGCGTCGCTCAGGCCCACCTGTTCGAGCAGTTCCGGCACCTGTCGCAACGAGGCATTCTTCAGCCGTGCGAAATGGCTCAGGATCTCCCGGCCGGTCAGCTGCGGATAGAACATCACATTTTCCGGCAGGTAACCGATATGCTGAGTAACCTGAAGATCACCGGCGTGGCCCCCGAGCACCGACACCCTGCCGTGAGTCGGCTGCATCAGTCCCAGGATCAGTTTTATGGACGTTGTCTTGCCGGCCCCGTTGTGACCAAACAACCCCAAGATCTCACCCGGCTCCAGGGCCAGATCTATGCCATTCAGCACCGGCGTCTTGTCGTACCGGTAACTCACATTCTCAAGATGAAAACAGCTCATCGGATCTCCGGTTTCAGGTCGGCCGGCATTTGCATCAGCGGATAAGAGTCAGCAACCCCGGCATCCTTCACCACCGGGAACGCATCCTGAACCCAGCGCAGAATATCCACGGCCGGACTGAACATCAGGATTTTTGCTTCGGGGTATTTCCACAGAAGCCGGTCTACATTGTCATTGGGCTCATAGGGCACATCGCCGATACCATCCTGGTTGCGGTCCCAGCCCAGGTAATCACTCCAGAAATTACCACTTCCGTTCTCAGACCATTCCTGGGTGCGGGTTGCCACGTACTTCACCTGCCGCTGGTTGTTCACGAAGGCATTACCAAACACCTCGTTATCCTCAGAGCCGGCAGTCAGATGAATACCGATGTTGCTGTCTCCGAAATAGTTACCCTCGAACGTGTTGTACAGCGAGTTGTAGATAAACACCGCTTTGCCTTCGGCCCCGGAAATCGCCACCCCGCTGGTCTGGCCCTGCGAAACGCCGATAACCACGTTGCCACGCAACTCCGACTGGGTGATAAAATTCATCAGAATCCCGTAGTTTTCATCATTCACCGACCGATTGTTGAGAACCTTCAGCCGCTTACTCTGCATCAACGCATACCCTGTTCGTGTGCCCCGGGTAACATTGTCCTCAAGCAGGTTATTCATCGAGTACATGTAGTGAATGCCATAACGCAGATCCGACATCTCATTGCCCCGGATCGTATTGTTGTTCGCCGTTTCGATATAAATGGCATCCCGGGTCCGGGCAATATCATTACCTTCAATCAGCGCCCCGGTGGTATTGAACAGATGGATCCCGTTGCCCCGATCATTCGGGCGCATGCTGTCATCGCCGCGAATGGTATTATCGCGAACCGTCACATCCGGCGTTGTATCCAGCCAGACCCCGAATGCCGGCCCCTGCAGCCGGTTCTTTTCAACCACCGCCCCCTCAGCTTCCCGGGCCACAAAAATACCCGCATCCAGCTCGTTCAGATCGCCGCCCCAGTTCCTAACCGAGCATCCTGAAAATGTTACGTTTTCGGCAATAATATGAACGGCATTACCCTGCCCCTGGCCATTAATCACTGTTTCAGGATGACAAGACACAGTGACGCCAGGCACCTTGATAACCAACGGTGAAATTTGCTCTGGAGGAAGCTCAAAAGCTACGCCCGGTTCAAGCGCATCGAGCTGTTCTTGCAGGTCCGCATGTGCGGTCAGCGATAAAAGAGCGACCATCAGGGCCACTCCATAACGCAAAAGTTGGTACATCAAACGCTCTCTAAGACAAAAATACCCGGAACCAGAGGCTCCGAAGAGCCTCTGGTCAAGAAAAAGCCTATCAGGCCTTCTCAACAAGCATCCGCCCACGCATTTCCATATGCAGCGCATGGCAGAACCAGTTGCAGTAGTACCAGTGAACCCCTGGCTTATCCGCCACGAAGGTTACTGAAGCGGTCTGCTGCGGGCTGACCTCCATACTCACACCATGGTTAACCATGCAGAAGCCGTGCGTTACATCCTCAATGGTATCCAGGTTGGTCACATAAACCGTCACCTCATCACCCTGTTTCACCTTGAATTCCGTCAGGTTGTACTGCGGCGCCACCGAGGTCATGTAAACACGGACTTTTTTGCCGTCACGGATCACGGTGTTATCCGCCTCCAGCGTCACACCATCTTTTTCTGCCTGCTCACGGGCTGACGCGAAGGATGGATCGTCACGGGTGTAGATCTTCTGCGTCTTGATCTGATCACGGCGTACCAGAATGCAGTCATGGGGCTCGGCAAAGGTCGGGCCATCGTGAACCAGCTTCATCTCCTCGCCAGAGATATCGATCAGCTGATCGTTTTCCGGATGCAGCGGCCCTACCGGCAGGAACCTGTCCTTGGAGAACTTGGACAGCACCACCAGCCATTTGCCATCGGCGTCCCGGGACTCGGTCAAAGAGGCGTGGTTGTGGCCCGGCTGATAGTGAACATCCAGTTTCTGGCGGATGTAGTTCACTTTTTCGCCATTGTAGTGCTTGATGGCATCGGCGATGTTCCACTTCACCACCTGGCTGTCAATGAACAGCGTGGTGTAGGCATTCCCCCTGCCATCGTAAGTGGTGTGCAGCGGTCCAAGACCCAGTTCCGGCTCACCGACTACGGTATCACGTGGCTCAATCTTGCCATCGAACAGATCATCCAGCTTGTCGATTGCGATAATGGTGGCCGTTGGTGACAGCTTGCCATTGGCAATAAAGTACTTGCCGTCCGGCGACGTATTCAGACCATGCGGGTTCTTCGGAACCGGAATGTAACGGGTCAGTTCCGAACCGGCGCGACCGTCTACCACAGGCACCTCGGAGTCACCCAGGGTCTTATAATTGCCATTCTTGACCGCCTGCTCAATGCGTTCGATGTTGAACACAACCGCCCAGTCGCGATCGTTACGCATGGTGCCGGCCAGATCCAGAGCCTTCTCGGAGTTGTAGCAGGTTGAACAGGCATACTTGCCGGTGTAGTCGGCATCGGTATTGTCCAGGTTGCCGTCGACAATGACCTGGAAAGCCACCTCCATAGTTTCAGCATCCAACGCATTGAACATGGTGAAGCTGCTTTCAAGGCTGGTATCGCTGCCATCATTCGGATGCGGGATGACGTATTCCGCGTTGCAAAAGACGTAATTGGTTTTGGGCACCTTCTGAAGGCGCAAACCGTGAATCGCCTGAACGTTGGGAATGGTGGTGATCTTGTCACACTTCATGATATCCAGGCGGATACGCGCTACTCGGGTATTCGCTTTATCGTTTATGAACAGGTACTTACCATCGTAACGGCCATCCGTCATGGAAATGTGCGGATGGTGGGAGTCACCGTTCAGGTGGGTATTGTCGTGGCCCAGCACATCCTTGCTTTCATTGGTAATACCCCAGCCCGTGGCAGAGTCGACATTGAAAACCGGAATACGCATCAGTTCGCGCATTGACGGCACGCCCAGCACTCGCACTTCCCCGGAATGGCCGCCACTCCAGAAACCGTAGTACTCGTCCAGCTCACCCGGGTGAACAACGAAATTATTCTTGGCTTCTTTCGCTGCCGCCGCAAACGACTCCCGCGACATTACTGCCGTTCCAAGCCCCGTTGCCCCGGCAACGCCCGCTAACGCGGCGGCGCCCATAAATCCGCGGCGACTGAGTCCTCCTTCTGTTCTTTCAGACTTGTCATTCGTTAATTCATCATGTTTCTTCATAGCCTTAACTCCGTTTCTGATTATGGCAGTTCTTGCTGCTCATCGTTTTTCAGGTACTGCTCAGTCCACCTGGGCCACAGGAATTTGCTCCGCGTGAGCGGGGCCATTCCGGCCACGTCGTTTTCCGCGCCGCTTCACAATCAGCGGCGGGCACTTGTGGTCGTTGAAGTAGGTCACCTGACAGTCCAGGCAGTAATGGCATTCCATATAATTGATATGACCGTCGGGATGAATGGCCTGAACCTCACATTCCTTGTCACACAACTTGCAGGGGTTGCCACACTCTTTCCGGCGTTTGAGCCAGTCGAACACCCGCAGCTTGCTCGGCAGTGCCAGGGCAGCGCCCAGCGGACAGAGGTACCGGCAGAACACCTTGCGGGTAAACAGGTTGACCACCAGCAACAGCACGGCATAAGTGACAAAGGGCCAGCTGCGGTCAAACTTCAGAGTAATGGCAGTCTTGAAGGGCTCGATTTCGGCCATCCGCTCGGCGGTCGCCATGGATTCCAGCGACACCCCGAACAGCACCAGCAAAATGATGTACTTGAGGGCCCACAGCCGCTCATGTATGGGAAACGGAACGGTGTACTGGGGCACCTTGAGCTTGCGGGCAATTTCGTTCAGCAACTCCTGCAGCGCCCCGAAAGGACACAGCCAGCCGCAATACACCGCCCGGCCCCACAAGATGATGATAGCCGCCACCACCGACCAGAGAATGAACAGCATCGGATCGATCAGGAAAGTATCCCAGCTGAAACCGCTGATCAGGCTGCTGGCAAACGTGAGCACGTTGACAATGGAGAGCTGGCCCATGGCGTACCAGCCAATAAAGAACAGGGTGTACACGAGAAACCCGTGGCGGATCCAACGGAAAATTCCGGGCTTTTGTACCAGCCAGTCCTGGAAGAACAGAATGAAGAACAGTACACCAAGGCCGATGCCCAACACCGTGATCTGGAACTCGCGCTGGTACCAGACCTGCACCCACATTGGCTGTGACTCCAGCCACTCCTCCTCGGTAACCACTGGCTCCGGACGGGTGTAGTATTGGTCCGGCAACTGGTACTCCAGGGGAAAGACCTGGAACTCGCTGTCCAGTGGGCCGGTCTGGCGTTTGACGGTCAGTTCGAGAGTCCAGAGCGTTCCCGGGTCAAAGTTGTACTGCTGGCGAATGATAAATATCGCCATTTCCGAAAGATCCGGGATGCCCTCGGCGTAAACATCACTCAGCCGGTAATAGTCGAGATCCCGGAAATTGAAGGTGTCGCCGAACTGGCGGATCTGGATACGGTCGAAGATACCACCGCGCACGTATCCTGAGCCTTTGAACGAATACTCACCGTCGGCCATGACCGCGATGGCGTGTTCACCGGACTCCAACTCAGAGGTCAGCCACTCATATTGATTCTCACCGAGCAGGTTTCTGCCGATAGTCGGTGTGTTCAGGTAGGCGGCGTAAAGGTCAATCAGAGGCTCATCGCGTTCCTCGGGCGCGGCAGGGTCAACTCCCTCCGCCGGGGTACCCTTGAAGGAATCGTCCACTTGCCCTTTGGTCAGCAGCAACCGCCGAATGGAGCCATCGCCGGTCAATTCCTGCCAGCTTTTTTGTTCAAAGCTCTCCTTGTCGACATCAGCCATTGGCGGACGAGTGTCTTTACCGCCTTCCACCATCCCCAATTCGATACCAACACGGTGGGCAGTGCGCATGATGACTTCATTGATAACCATCACCGTGACCGTAGCGCCGGAAAGTCCGTCCACGGCCACCTTACGTTCGGTAGAGGTGCCACCAACGGTGACTCTCTGGTCAGCTTTAAGGCCAGTGTACTGATCGGTAAAGACGTGAAGCTTTCTCTCGGGGATCCCCACCAGGAGGATGGGCTCGTCGTGATGGATAACTTTGGCGGCCTTGATGGTGCCTTCGGTATCGAGCACCACGGCGGCATTAACAGGTTTGCCGGAATAAGCCGGGGTTTGCACAAAATCCAGAGACTGGTAGGCGTAGCCCTTCAACTCGTCGCCGGCATAGAGCTCCTGAATTGCCCGGTTGCTCTCCAGCGGCACCACGTCCGTCACCGACGGCAAGGCTTCCCGGATAACGTTTTGTGCCGACACCGGCTCATATTTCCCGACCGGCATGGCCATGGCTGCTGAGCAGACAAGAGCCAGCAACACTACCGCAAAGTTTCTGATCGCAATGTTCACCAATCCTCCTGCACATGCATCGCCATAACCACATTGAAATCTTCGTAGATTAAAGCCCGAAAACAAATACCTCTTATTGAATAGGCCTTCATGGTCGGGAGACCGGCCTTGAAAAGGCCGGCGACCTGCAATTACATGAATTTTTTCGGAAAGTACGGCGGCTTGTTTCCGATCGCCTGAGCCAGGGAAACCATGCCCCACAGCACGAACGACGTGTGCAGAACAACCGCCCACACTATGGCGAGCGTCCAGAAGTTACCCGTGTTGCCGAACAGCAGCCAGCAAATCCCGATGCCTGAACTGATCAGAAATGCACCCAACACCGACATATAAACCCCGGCTTTGGCATACATCTGGCGCAAAGGCCGGCTTTGATCAGCAGTCATGGCGATCCACACCAGCACGGCAAAACCGATAATCGGCAATATCAACAAATTCAGCAGATACCAGACCACCGGGATAACCGCACCCGCTGACTCACTCTTGCGATTGGCCGAATAAGGCATACACCACCTCCATCAATGCATTAATAGTCACTGCATCGTCCGACAACGGCTCGATAAGCCCCGCCCTGCAGGCAGCAATAACCGGCACACCCGAGGCAATCAGGTACGCCGTATGAATCAACAACCGCGTTGATGCGGCTTCTTCCAGATCATGGTCTTTCAGGTTGCGTAACGAGTCCGCCAGATTCACCAACTGTCTGGCCAGGTCCGCATCACAGCCGGATTCCTGCTGCACAATCCCCTGCTCCACTTCCGGTTCCGGATAGTCAAAGCTCATAGAGACAAACCGTTGCCGGGTGCTGGGTTTCATGCCTTTAAGCAAACTCTGGTACCCGGGGTTGTAGGACACCACCAGCATGAACCCCGGTGCGGCCTTCAACAGCTCACCAGTACGCTCTATGGGCAGCTCCCGGCGGTCATCCGCCAATGGGTGCAACACCACGGTGGTGTCTTTGCGGGCCTCGACCACCTCGTCCAGATAACAGATGCCACCTTCGCGCACAGCGCGGGTCAGAGGGCCATCCTGCCAATAGGTGCCGTCAGGCCCGATCAGGTGTCGGCCTACCAGGTCCGAGGCGGTGAGGTCGTCATGACAGGCAACGGTATACACCGGCCGGTCGAGCTTTTCCGACATATAGCGAACAAAACGGGTCTTGCCGCAACCTGTCGGGCCCTTGATCAGCACGGGCAAGCCGTTTTCGGCCGCAGCACTGAACAGCTCCACTTCGTTGCCCACTGGCTGGTAAAACGTCATCGGCTTGTTTCCTTATTCGGCTGTGATTCGGGCGCGGCAAAGCCGGACACCCACTCAGGAAAAATCTGGAATATCTGGCGGTCATCACTTCGCTTCAGGTCACCGAGGGCCACCAGGCAGTCAGTGATTCGGGCACTTAATGCAGTATCCGGGCCTGCATACCAGCCCGTGCCGGTGACCGGCGGGCCCTGCCAGGTGATTGCCAGGCCCTGGTTTTCAAGAAACGGCGTCACCAGGCCAAGCTCTGAAGCTGCCGCATGGGTGTTATTGTGCAGCAGCAGCCCCAATGCCGAGCTGAAATCGCCGGCTTCGTAACGCTGGCCCCGGGCAGGCTTTACTCCGTGCTCTGCCAGGGCCTGAAGAGCCAGTCTTCCGCCCACCGGATCGTTGCCGGCTATCAATGACACCTCCCGGCCCTCCAGTTCTGCCAGTGAATTCACACCAGAGGTTTTACGGGTAACCCAGACCGGCACCGGGTTGCGGCCATTACGATTCACCGCCCGCAACGCCGGTGTAAATTCCGTGTTACCCCCTGCCGCCCGGAATGTCAGTTCGGCGTCCGGGGTGGCCTCAAAAACCAGCCTGGCCTGACAACCGGCTTCCTTCAGACGGCGCTCCAGCCGATAGCTGGCGACTGTGGTGGAGCGGGCCTCAGTGAACACCTGCAGCATAACGGGCCCGTTCGCCAGGCCTCTCGCAGGGAGTATGATCCCCGCGACTACTCCCGCAGCCAGCAGACCAGCACGAAGAGCTGCCAAGACTACAGCCCCAGCTCATGAGCGCGATTCGTGAAGAAGATCCCGGATGGTTTCTCTGCCGGCAACGTGGCCACTTTTTCCAGCGTGTGGGTGTTGTAAACGGTAATGCGGTTGCTATCGCGGGACGACACCCACACTTCTTCACCCCTCGGGGTGAATTCCATATGCAGCACCGATTTGCCCGGCTCCAGGGTGCGGATGATTTCACGAGTCTGTGAATCGATCACCTGCACCACGTCGTTTTTCGGATGCGCGAAACTGACCCAGATCCGGCGGTTATCCGGGCTGGCCATGACAAAAACCGGCTGGCCCTGAACCGGAATACGCTCAACCATATCCCAGCTTTCCATGTTGGCCACCAGCACTTCGTGACGGCCAACCGCCGGAACGAATGCATGGCCATCGGCAATGGCCCAGCCTTCCAGATGCGGCATCTTGTAGACTGGCAGGCGCTGCTCGCCTTTGCCGTAGTCCGGCATGATGGTCTGCGCGCCCTGGTCCGGCTTCCACAAATCCAGCATTGAGAGGCCATCCTCGCCGAACAGGCCAGCGATATAGTAGCGGCCATCCGGGGTGATCAAGGCGTCATACGGTTCCTTGCCGGAATCGAAGCGAGTCACTTCCGGCGGCGTGCTCAGCATATCCACTGTCCAGATCTCGCCCGCGTCAAACAGGCTGAAGACAAACTGGTTACCCGGGGCATCAACCAGCCCCACGGTTTTCGACTGTGCCTGCTCGCCTTCGGCGTTGATGTAATCCGCCGGAATTTCGGCCACGGTTTCCAGGGTTTCACTGTCAAAGATGTTCACCCCGCCCGGTTCATAGTTGGAGACCGCCACGTAGTTACCGTCCTGAGAGATAGCGCCACCGATGCTGTTACCAGACTGGATCACGCGGTTATCAATACTCTGGGTAAGCAGATCCACTTTCGTGAGCCCGCCATCACGGCCAAAAACATAGCCGTAACGGGTATCACGGGAATACACCACCGAAGCGTGGGAAAGATCGCCCAGGCCTTCCACCCGGCCGATGATTTCATGATCGGAATGATCCACCACCAGCACCGAGCCGGTCGCCCTTTCGATAATCAGGCCCAGGTCTCCGGTTCCCCGCAGTTGCGGTTGCTCGGTGCCGCCCATGGACTGGCAGCCAGTGATCAGGGTTACCAGTGTCAGAACAATCGGAAGAAGCAGCGTTTTCATCGGGCATCCTTGGTCTCGTCGGTGATCAGAGCGCCGGATTTCAGCTGACGGCTGATCCAGAGAATTTCTTCGTCGGTAAGCAGGGCTTTCCAGGGCGGCATAGCTGTGCCGTCCACGCCTTCCCGGATAATGGCAGCAATCGCCTCGGCCGGCAGTTGTTCAAGATCTTTCGGTCGCAGGGGCGGTCCCAATCCGCCGCGCATGGTCAGGCCATGGCAGGAGCCGCAATCCTGAATCACGAAGTTTTCCAGCTCGGCCCTGCTTTGTGGTGCCCCCGCGTATGCGCCAGCAACCAGCAACATCGTGCCGACAATAACGCTCACCCCATACCCGTAACCCTTCATTCACGCGCCTCCTGAACTGACACCGCCATGCACCGGCATCGGGACATCCTGAACATGGATACTGCTTAAATTATTCCGCGCTAGCCACTCTTCTTTCGGTATACCCACGGTGGGGTACTCGCTTGAAAACCAGTAGATGTCTGACATTAATCAAGGTTCATAAGCCATAACAAGAGAACCCTAGGACGTACTCTTGAATCCCAAGGAGAGCATCTGATGAGAGTAAGTAAAATGATGATCAAACCACTGGCCATGGCTGTGGCCATTACGTCGTTGGGCGTAATGACAGCCCACGCCGCCCCCAAAGACCCGAACAAATCCGAGATGGCCTATGAAGGCACTGCCAGCTCGGTTGATCCTGGTTCGGCAAAATCCGTTCGAACACCCGGCGCCCCTGATTTGACCGAGGCGGAATTCGAGAAAGCCAAGCAGATCTATTTTGAACGCTGCGCAGGCTGCCACGGTGTACTGCGTAAGGGCGCCACCGGCAAGCCGCTGACCCCGGACATTACCCAGGAGCGCGGCATGGATTACCTGAAAGCGTTCATCAGTTACGGCTCCCCGGGTGGCATGCCGAACTGGCTGACTTCCGGCGACTTCGATGAAGAAACCGTAGAGCTGATGGCCAAGTACATCATGCACGAACCACCCCAGCCTCCTGAATTCAGCCTCGCTGACATGAAGGACACCTGGGAAGTGATCGTGCCGCCGGAAGATCGTCCCACCAAACAGATGAACGATCTGGATCTGGAAAACATCTTCAGTGTCACCCTGCGAGATGCCGGCCAGATTGCCCTGATTGACGGCGATTCCAAGGATATCGTGAAGATCATCGACACTGGTTACGCGGTGCACATTTCCCGGATGTCTGCCTCTGGCCGTTACGTGATGGTGATCGGCCGTGACGCACTGATCAACATGATCGACCTGTGGATGGAAGAACCGCAAACCGTGGCCAAGATCAAGGTGGGCATGGAAGCGCGTTCTGTCGAAACCTCCAAGTACAAAGGCTGGGAAGACAAGTACGCTATCGCCGGTACCTACTGGCCGCCACAGTTCGTAATCATGGATGGCGACACCCTGGAGCCGAAGAAAATTGTCGGCACCCGTGGCATGACCGTTGGCGACCAGGAATACCATCCTGAGCCTCGTGTGGCCGCAATCGTAGCCTCCCATGCGCATCCTGAGTTCATCATCAACGTCAAAGAAACCGGCAAGATCATGCTGGCCAATTACGAAGATCTGGACAACATGAGCATTACCTCCATTGATGCAGCTAAATTTCTGCACGATGGCGGCTGGGATGCCAGCATGCGTTACTTCATGTCTGCAGCCAACAACTCCAACAAGATTGCCGTTGTTGATGCCCAGGACCGTAACCTGGAAGCCATGGTAGACGTTGGCAAGATCCCCCACCCGGGTCGTGGCGCCAACTTTGTTGACCCAGAGCATGGCCCGGTCTGGGCAACCTCTCACCTGGGTGATCAGACCATCCAGATGATCGGCACCGACCCCGAAGGTCACCCGGACAACGCCTGGAAAGTGGTGCGCACGGTTGACGGCCAGGGCGGTGGTTCACTGTTCGTGAAGACCCATCCCGAGTCCGACAATCTGTGGGTAGACACCGCGCTGAACCCGAACGAGGACATCAGCCAGAGCATTGCGGTATTCGACATCAAGGATTTTGATGCCGGCTACGAAGTGCTGCCGATTGCTGAATGGGCAGACCTGGGCGAAGGTCCCAAGCGTGTGGTTCAGCCTGAATACAACAAGGCGGGCGATGAAGTCTGGTTCTCTGTCTGGAACACCCAGGACAAGAACTCAGCCATTGTTGTGGTTGACGACGAGACACGTGAGCTGAAGAAGGTGCTGAAGGGCGACTACATGGTCACTCCGACCGGTAAGTTCAACACTTACAACACCCAGCACGACGTGTACTGATCCGGATCGGATCCGGAGGAGAGCCTGATGCAACTGAATGCGACAGACAGACAACTGATCGACAGCTACCAACGGGGGCTGCCGGTCTGTGAGCGCCCTTTTCAGGAAATGGCCAGCAATCTGGGCCTGACTGAAAGCGATGTCATCAACCGACTGTCTGCCCTTCAGGAACAACAGGTTCTCAGCCGGATCGGCCCGGTCTTCGAACACAGCCGGGCGGGCGCAAGCCTGCTCGCTGCCGTGGCTGCCCCACCCGAACAGATGGATCTGGTGGCGGCCCGGATCAACCTTGCTCCGGGCGTAAACCATAATTACGCCCGCGAGCATACCTACAATCTCTGGTTCGTGATGACCGCTCCGGATGAAAGCATTCTGGATGCACGGTTGGACGAACTGGAACACCAGCTGAAATTACCCATGCTCAGACTCCCCATGATCGAGGGCTACCATATTGACCTCGGTTTCGATATCGACTGGGAGGCTCTGCCATGAACCAGCCAGTCACACAGCCTGACAGCCCGCGCCATCAATACCTGTTCGACACCCGCGCCATCAGTGCCTGGGGTCTGTTACGGCTCAGACAACAGCTGGAAAACGGTCTGCCCCTGACCCCACGACCCTATCAGACACTGGCCGAACGTTCCGGCCTGACCGAGCAACAGGTGATGGATGCCATCAATCGCTGGCAAGAGCAGGGGCTGATCAAACGTTTAGGGCTGATCGTCAAACACCGCACCCTGGGCTACCAGGCCAACGCCATGGTGGTCTGGGATGTTCCCGACGACCAGGTTTCCGATCTCGGCCGGGCTTTTTCCAAAGTGCCTTTCGTCACCCTTTGCTACCAAAGGCCCAGGCGGCGCCCGGACTGGCCGTACAACCTGTTCTGCATGATTCACGGAGTAAACCGTGAGCGGGTACAGGCACAGCTGGAAAGCCTGATTTCCGAGCTGGATCTGGGCGACATCGCCCATGTGGTTCTGTTCAGCAACAAAGCTTACCTCCAACGCGGAGGGCGATATGTCAGCAATTGCTGAACACGAAGGCAGGCAACAGAACACGCCGGACTTTACCGATACCGAGCGGGCCATTATCAACCGCATGCAACGGGGCCTGCCGCTGACCCCGGCGCCGTTCAGAGACGTCGCCGACGAACTCGGCATTGGTGAGCAGGTGTTGCTGGATCACCTCAAAGCCATGCTGGCCGACGGCACACTGACCCGTTTCGGCCCCATGTTCCATGCCGGCGAAATGGGCGGCGGACTGACTCTGGCCGCCATGCGCATTCCATCAGCAGACTTTGACCGGGTAACCGAACAGGTCAACAGCTTTCCGGAGGTGGCCCACAACTACCGCCGGGAGCACGAGCTGAACATGTGGTTTGTTCTGGCCACGGAAACCCCGGATGGCATCGCTGACACCATTGAGCGGATCGAAGCATTGACCGGCCACCCCGTTTACAACATGCCCAAGGAACAGGAATTTCATGTCAACCTCCACTTTGAAGTCTGAAGCGGCAACGCTCACGCAAAAAGACCGGGAGCTGATTCTGGCCACACAGGATGGCCTGCCCCTGGTATCTGACCCCTGGGCGGAGCTTGGCCAACAGCTGGGCATGCCGGCCGATGAAGTACTGCAGCGATTCCGGCAGATGCAGGAAAGCGGTGTTATCCGCCGGGTAGCCGCCGTGCCTAATCACTACCGCCTGGGCTACAAATTCAACGGCATGACGGTCTGGGACATACACGACAACGCCATTGCCGAGATGGGACAACAGGTAGGAAATCTGCCGTTTGTCAGCCACTGCTATCGACGCCCCAGGCACCTTCCCTACTGGAGCTATAACCTGTTTGCCATGGTGCACGGCACCAGCCGTGAGGAAGTGGAATACAAGGCCGGAAAAATCCGCGCACTGCTTGGCGAAAACTGCGCCGGCCACACCATCCTGTACAGCTCGGAAATTCTGAAGAAGACCGGTTTACGGCTGAGAAAACAGAAACATAACAACTAGAAAATACCCCCGATGTACTCCATCGAAGGTATGGATTCACGCGGCACCACGGGGGATAGTAGAAAACACAGAGCCGGTAAAGGCCAGCCCGGAGGGGCCAGAACGAAGCCACTCCTGATGAGAGAGAACAACTATGTTTCGCATGACCCGCTACATCAAGACCCTGATGAACCCGACACCGGTAAAGCCGGTGCCGGGGCCCAGCGGCCCGGTGGTGATCTGGAACCTGATCCGCCGCTGCAATCTCACCTGCAAGCACTGCTACTCAATCTCCGCCGATGTCGACTTCAAGGGCGAATTGAGCACTGAAGAAGTCTACACCGTGATGGATGACCTGAAAGCCTATGGCGTACCGGTACTGATCCTGTCTGGCGGCGAACCACTGATGCGCCCGGATATCTTCGAGATTTCCCATCGGGCGAAAGAAATGGGCTTTTACGTGGGGCTTTCCACCAACGGCACCCTGATCACCGAAGACAACATCGATAAAATCGCGGCCGTAGGTTATGACTACGTGGGCATCAGCATTGACGGCCTGGAAGCCACCCACGATGAATTCCGCCAGAAAAAGGGCGCCTTCAGGGAATCCATGCACGCCGTGGCCCTGTGCAAACAGGCCGGCATCAAGGTGGGCCTGCGCTTCACTCTGACTCAGGACAACTACCCTGAGCTGCCGGCCATGCTGGAGATGCTCGATGAACACAGCATCGACAAATTCTACCTCTCGCACCTGAACTACTCTGGTCGCGGGGGCCGCAACAAGAAACGCGATGCCTGGTACGACATGACCCGCGAAGCCATGACCCTGCTGTTCAACCACTGCCATGACGAACTCAAGCGCGGCATCGAGCGGGAATACGTCACCGGCAACAACGATGCCGACGGCCCTTTCCTGATCGAATGGGCCAAGGAGCACTACCCGGACCAGGTCGAAGCACTTGAGCAGCGCCTGACAAACTGGGGCGGCAACTCTTCCGGTGTGAACATTTCCAACATCGACAACCTGGGCGTGGTCCACCCGGACACCTTCTGGTGGGACTACAACCTGGGCAATGTGCGGGAAACACCGTTCTCGGAAATCTGGTCAGAAACCCGGGATCCCCTCATGCAGGGCTTCCGTCAGCATCCGCGGCCGGTCAAAGGCCGTTGTGCCGAATGCAAATATCTGGACATCTGCAACGGCAATACGCGAGTGCGGGCCTACAACATTTCCCGCGACTTCTGGGAAGAAGACCCCGGCTGTTACCTCACCAACGAGGAAATCGGCGTCATGAACGACATGCCGAGACGTGTGGCAGCCGCCGCTATCGAAATCCCGGTTCACAACCTGTAAGGACGTACGCCATGAACACGTACCCACGTAAGAAGTGCCTGGTGGAATTTCAACTGGCGGAACAACCCTTGCGGGTAGGCGAGGTCGCTATTGTCGGCGCCGGCCCGGGCGACCCCGGGCTGCTCACCCTGCGAGCCCTGATGCTGATCCAGCAGGCTGACGCTGTTATCTATGATCGGCTGGTGTCACCGCAGATCATGGAACTGGTTAACCCACGGGCGGAACGTATCCATGTGGGCAAAGCCAGCGGCTGTCATTACGTGCCCCAGGAAGAAACCAACGAGCTGTTGGTAAAACTGGCCACCCAGCAACGCCGCGTGGTGCGCCTGAAAGGTGGTGACCCGTACATCTTCGGCCGTGGCGGTGAAGAAGCCGAATTCCTGGTGGAGAACGACATCGATTTCCAGGTAGTGCCCGGCATCACCTCCGCTGCTGGCTGTGCTTCCTATTGCGGCATTCCGCTGACACACCGTGATTATTCGCAGAGCGTGACCTTCGTCACCGGCCACCGCAAAGGCGATCAGAGCCTGGAGCTGAACTGGCAGACCCTGGCCGCGCCGGGCCAGACACGCGTGTTCTACATGGGCCTGCACAACGCACCGACCATTGTGCAGGAGCTGACCGCCCACGGCCTGCCCGGAACCTGCCCTGTCGCTCTGGTGGAGCGTGGCACCACACCGCTCCAACATATGACCGTGACCACGCTGGACGATCTGGTCGACACCATTGAACGGGAAGACTTCCAGCCACCCACGCTGATCATCGTTGGCGAAGTGGTACAACTGGCTGAAAAGCTGGCACGGCCGGCCCAGGCCGGCTGGAACAGCGCCCTTGCCGGGCTCTCGGCGGCACACGCCAGCCGTCGTCCGGCCTGAACCACACCTCTGAACTGTTAACCGGGAGTTGTTGCTGGTGACATCCAAGCATTCTTTCAAACGTCTGGCCTGCACGGCGCTGCTGGCCAGCGGAATTGTGACTGCCCCCGTACTGGCTGAAGAAGCCGGCGACAGCGGTATCGACAAACTTTACCTGCAGCAATGCGCCGCCTGCCATGGCCCGGACCGCCTGGGTGGTATGGGGCCGGCCCTGCTGCCGGAGAACCTGGGGCGGCTGAAGCAAACTGAAGCAGAGAAGGTTATCCGGGAAGGTCGCGCGGCAACACAGATGCTTGGCTATGAGGACACCCTCAACGACCAGCAAATTGCGGATCTGACCGACTACATCTATCAACCGCCGAGCCACGAACTGAAGTGGGGTAAAACCGAAATCCGCGACAGCCGGATAGTAAACCATCCAGAAGGATCCCTGCCCGATGAGCCGGTATTCGAGGTGGATGATCTGATGAACCTGTTCCTGGTGGTGGAGATCGGCGACCACCACGTCACCCTGCTGGATGGCGACAAGATGGAACCCATCCACCGATTCCCCAGCCGCTTTGCCCTGCATGGCGGCCCGAAATACGGCCCGGAAGGTCGCTATGTCTATTTCGGCTCCCGGGACGGCTGGATCACCAAATACGACATCTACAACCTGGAAGTGGCAGCGGAGGTGCGCGCCGGCATCAATATGCGCAACATTGCTGTCTCTGCTGACGGCAAGCATGTTCTGGCCGCCAACTACCTGCCCCACACCCTGGTGCTGTTCGACGCGGCCAATCTGGAAATGCTGGAGCTGATTCCGGTTGAAAACGACGCTGGTGAAAGCTCCCGTGTCAGTGCGGTGTATGCCGCCCCACCCAGAAACAGCTTTATTGCAGCCCTGAAGGACATCCCGGAAGCCTGGGAAATCAGCGTGGAAGATGACAAAGCCAATGTCCGGCGCATGCAATCCGACACCCTGCTGGACGACTTCTTCTTTGATCCCGGCTACGACCACCTGATCGGCGCGGCCCGGGACGGCAAGCACGGCGTCGTTATGAGCCTGGATTCCGGCGAAACCGTGGCCGAGCTACCTTTGCCAGGCATGCCCCACCTGGGCTCCGGTATTACCTGGGAATACGAAGGCCGGCGGGTGATGGCCACACCGCACTTTCGCACAGGTGCCATTTCCATCATCAACATGGAAAACTGGGAAGTGATCAAAACCCTGAGAACCGAAGGGCCGGGGTTCTTCATGCGCAGCCACGAGAACTCCCGCTACGCCTGGGCGGATGTGTTCTTCGGCCCGAATGCCGACAAAGTGCATATCATCGACAAACAGACCCTGGAAATCGTCAAGACCTTGCAACCGGAACCCGGCAAAGTGGCCGCCCACGTAGAGTTCGACCGCCATGGCGAGAAACTTCTGTTGAGCATCTGGGACAACGATGGCGCTATCATTGTCTATGACGCGGACACACTGGAAGAAGAAAAACGGATTCCCATGAACAAGCCGTCCGGCAAATACAACGTGTGGAATAAGATCAACTACGAGGAAGGCACCAGCCATTAAAAAAGGCGGCAAGCCATAAGCCTGCCGCCTTCAATCTGAGTTAACACTTCTGCTACTGCCGGCAGTCTCAGCCGTGCAGTTTCACCGCCAGCTCCGCCACGTGCTTGCCCTGGAACCGGGCAATCTTCAGTTCTTTCTCGTTGGGCTGGCGGGAACCATCGCCGCCGGCAATGGTTGACGCTCCGTAGGGAGTGCCGCCGCTCACTTCAGAAATATCGAAAAATTCCGGAATACCATAGCCCAGCGGCACCAGTACCATGCCGTGGTGCGCCAGCGTGGTCCAGAACGAACTGATAGTGTGCTCCTGACCACCCCCGGTACCGGTGGAGGTAAATACGCTGCCCAGTTTGCCGTGCAGTTTGCCTTCGAACCACAGCCCGCCAGTCTGGTCCAGGAAGGTGCGCATCTGGCCAGCCATATTGCCGAAACGGGTTGGTGTGCCGAAAATAATGGCATCGTAATCTGCCAGTTCTTTTGGCTCGGCTACCGGCGCTGATTGATCGGCTTTACCGCCCGCATCCAGGAACGTCTGGTCTGCCATGGTTTCGGGAACACGCTTGACCACGACATCGGCGCCCTCAACGTTGCGCGCGCCCTCAGCTACGGTATTGGCCATGGTTTCTATATGGCCATACATTGAATAATAAAGAACAAGAATTTTTGCCATTGCCGTCATCTCCTTTGCTGAATCCAATATAGACCAGCCTAACCACACCGCACAAAAGAGGAAAACGGAAGTTTTCCGGCAGGTTGTTCAGTTTTTCTGAACGTATACCGGATATTCATTACACAATAGCGATAGCCAGAAACTGCGTACACCTGTACGCTGAAACTCAACTAGACTGTCAGTAAGCACATAGAACGAGTTATATGACTAAAGCCATGGACCAGACCGGCGCCCCTTCAGATTCCATCCATCACCGTATCGAAGAATGGATCAACAGCGCGACCCACGGTATCGGCGCTTTGCTCAGCGTCATCGGCACCGTCGTTCTGATTGTGGGCGCCAGCCAGCTGGGTGATACCTGGAAAGTGGTCAGCTTCAGCATATTTGGTACGTCCCTGATTCTGCTGTACCTGGCTTCAGCGCTGTACCATGGCGCCCGACACCCACAGTTTAAAACCATTTTCAAAACCCTGGACCACTGCGCCATTTTCCTGTTGATTGCCGGCACCTATACGCCGTTTCTTCTGGTAAACATGCGCGGTGCCACCGGCTGGACAATGTTCGCTGTCATCTGGTCACTGGCCATTTCGGGCGTTGTTCTGAAGGTGATATTCAAACACCGGTTCGAACTGGTCCGGGTAGGCATCTACCTCGCCATGGGCTGGCTGATCACCTTTGCATCAGCAGACCTGGCCGCCAGCCTCAGCACAACCGCCCTGTACCTGACCATTGCCGGCGGCATTGTTTACACCGTCGGCGTGATTTTCTTCCTGGCGGATCGCATTCCCTACATGCACGCGATCTGGCACCTTTTTGTGATTGGCGGCAGCGCCTGCCACTTCAGTGCTATCTATTTCGGAGTTTTACCCCACGCGGTATAGAGCCTTTTCTGTCGCCGCCGCTACCCTGAAGTCCACCGTACCAGTAGAATTGCCGGCTCTGAATCAACCCCCGGAGCCCGTGCATGTCTGTGGATATGAACCCTGCCAGCAGTTTTGAGCAACTCAAGCGCATTGAATCGAGCAAACTGTTCCAGGGCGCAGTGATCGGCATCATTCTGCTTTCAGCCCTGACCATTGGCGCCAAAACCTACGAATTACCGCCCCTGGCCGAACAGTCTCTGAGCATTCTGGACACAGGTATCACTGTGTTTTTCCTGGTGGAGATACTGTTCCGCTTTATCGCCTGCCCCGAGAAGCGGCGGTTTTTCAGGGATGGCTGGAACATCTTCGACACCATCGTGGTGATCGGCAGCCTGATCCCTCTGGATAACGCCGAGGCGGTGTTGCTGGGGCGTCTGCTGCGGGTCTTCCGGGTGTTACGCCTGGTATCCGTGGTGCCGGAGTTACGCTTTCTGATCAACTCCCTGCTAAAAGCCATTCCGCGCATGGGCTACATCGCCCTGCTGATGTTCATCATCTTCTACATCTACGCGGCAATGGGTTCCCTGTTCTTCGCTAGTGTCGACGAAGAGCTATGGGGAGATGTCGCGATTTCCATGCTGACCCTGTTCCGGGTGGCGACTTTCGAGGACTGGACCGATGTCATGTACGCCACCATGGAGGCCTACCCGTTAAGCTGGTTCTACTACCTGACGTTCATTTTCCTGACGGCGTTCGTATTCCTGAACATGATGATTGGCGCAATTCTGGAAGTAATGAGCGAGGAACAGAACGCCAAAGAGCGCCAGCAAGCTCATGATGAGCGGGATGATATTGCCCGCCAGCTCCGCACTGTCCAGAAACAGCTGCAGGAACTGAGCAGGCAGGTGGGCGAGAAACGCGAATAGCGTTTCTGTGCGGTTCAGCCGAGGATCGGCTTGGCCATGGCCAGGTGGAGAATGCCCGTGTAAAGCACAAAGGCCACGACAGCGGCAGCAATCCGCACCGGTTTACCAAAGGCAGGCTTGATGGCAAACACGCCAACGGCGATGTAGCCAATCAGCAGCACTATTTTGGCAATCAGCCAGGCTGGCATATCGGAGGCATAACCGGCCACAAACAGCAGCACTATGGCAGACACCAGCAGGATGGTGTCGTTGGCATGCGGAATCCAGCGCAGAGGCGTCTGCCGCCAGCCCGGGCGCCCCACTGCATCGAGAAGCAGACGCAAGGCAAACAGCACGATAGTCAGATAGGCGACAGTCATGTGCAGGTGTTTAAAGATCAGATAGCTACTCATACAGGCACTTCACTCCAGATAGTCATTTTGGTGGCATTGTACGCAAAATACCCCCAAGCAGGTATGGTTCTCGATCCGCTGCAGCTATAACATATCTACCAAATATATGTATAAGGGACATTCGCATGCACGTCACCCCAAACACCGCGGATCACGCAGCTCCGAGCATAAGCCAGCTGTTTAGCTACCCGTTCCGGATTTTCTTTCTGTCGATGACGGTACTGGCCATTGTCGCCATCCCTTTGTGGATTCTGAATGTTTCCGGGGCGGCGACCCTGCCCCTGGCCATGCCCGGGCTTCTCTGGCATCAGCATGAAATGCTGTTCGGTTTTTTATCGGCCGCCATCGCCGGTTTTCTGCTGACGGCGGTCTGTGTCTGGACGGGCACCGAACGCACGCACGGCTGGCAGTTGGCGCTACTCTGGGGTGTCTGGCTGGCCGGCCGCCTGCTGCTGGCTTTTGGCGCCGGCCTGCCGGAATGGCTGGTTCAGGGCGTAAACCTGGCCTTCCTGCCGCTGGTTATGATTGATGCCGGCTGGCGTATCTGGCATGCCCGGCAGAAGCGACAGCTTATGATTCTGCTGGTACTCGGGCTGCTTTGGGCCATGCAGATCGGTTTCGTTACCCGGCTCGACATGTCGTTCAGCTACGGCGCGCTGATCATGGCCATGGCGCTGATCAGCATCGTGGGCGGACGCATCACACCGGCGTTTTCTTCAGGCTGGCTGAAACGTCATGGTGAAGATGGCTCGAGAGTAAAAACCGTGCCAGCCCTGGATATGGCAACACTGTTTACCATGATTGCGCTCATGATCACGCTGGTTGCAGGGTGGTCTGGTGTTGCCGCTGTCATCGCCCTGGTGGCTGCCGCATTGATGCTCGTGCGTCTCTACAACTGGAAAGGCTGGCTGTTCGCCAAAGAGCCGTTGCTGTGGATTCTGCATCTGTCGATTCTGTGGGTGCCGGTTGCCCTGATTCTGCTGGCGGGCTCACTCATCGCCGGCTGGCCCGCCAACGCCTGGGCTCATGCTGCGGGCACCGGCGCCATTGGCTGCCTGATTCTGGGCGTTATTGCCCGGGTTTCTCTGGGGCACACCGGCCGGGCGCTGGTCCTTCCCCGCGGTATGGTTCTGGCATTCGTTGCCATTCAACTCGCCGCCGTGATTCGCGTACTCACCGCCTTCAACCTGGTGCCATGGCACCCGGGCATTGGCACCAGCACGCTGCTCTGGGTTCTGGCCTATGGCATTTTTCTGGTTCGCTACACCGGCATTCTGGCCCTCCCCCGGGCAGACGGTAAAGCCGGGTAAGCTACAATCATCCACTAAAGGTCAATAGCCCTTCTGCGATAACGCGCTAAAGTATGGCGAAATCATTTTGCAACAGAGAAACAGGCAACATGAATCCTGACCACTTTGATAAAGAAGACCTGATCCGCTGCGGGCACGGCGAACTATTTCCCGGTGACATGCGCCTTCCGACCGATGAAATGCTGATGGTCGACCGCATCACCCACATTGCTTCGGATGACGGCCTGTACGGCAAAGGCAGCCTTGTTGCCGAACTGGATATCAACCCGGACCTGTGGTTCTTCAAGGTCCATTTCAAGGATGATCCGGTGATGCCCGGCTGCCTGGGTCTCGATGCCATGTGGCAACTGGTTGGATTTTTTCTGGCCTGGTCCGGGGGCGAGGGCAAAGGCCGCGCACTGGGCGCTGGTGAAGTGAAGTTCTTTGGCCAGGTATTGCCAGAGAACAAGAAGGTCACCTATTACCTGGACATCAAGCGGTATATCCGTCGCAAACTGACCATGGCAATTGCCGATGCCCGCATGGAAGTGGATGGTCGCGAAATCTACACCGCCAAAGACCTGCGGGTTGGCATGTTCACGTCTACTGAAGGTTTTTAGGAGTTAACACGATGCGTCGCGTAGTCATTACCGGTATGGGGATTGTCTCCAGCCTTGGCACCAATCAAAAAGAAGTGACCCAGTCCCTCAGGGAATCCCGCTCAGGCATTGCCTTTAGCGAAGAAGCCCGGGATGCAGGTCTGCGTAGTCACATCACTGGCAGAATTGACCTGAACCTGCCAGAACTGATCGACCGCAAACTCTATCGATTCATGTGCCCGGCGTCCGCCTACACCTATCTCGCCATGAAAGAGGCCATCGAGCAATCCGGCCTGACTGACGAGCACATCCGCGCCAACAGCACCGGCATTGTGTTCGGCACCGGTGGCGCCTCTACCGTTGAACTGATTGACGCCGTGGATACCCAGCGTGAAAAAGGCATTCGCCGGGTTGGCCCTTACCGCGTTCCCCGCACCATGGGCAGCGCCATTAACGCATCCATTGCGACAGCATTCGGCATCACCGGCATCAACTACGGCATCACCTCGGCCTGTGCCACCAGTGCTCACTGCATTGGCCACGCGGCTGACCAGATTGCCCTGGGTCGCCAGGACGTGATGTTTGCCGGTGGCGGTGAAGACATCCACTGGACCCTGAGCCTGATGTTCGACGCCATGGGCGCGCTGTCCACCAAGTACAACGACACCCCGGAACTGGCTTCACGCACCTACGATGCCAACCGTGACGGTTTTGTTATCTCCGGCGGTGGTGGTGTTCTGGCACTGGAAGCACTGGAGCACGCAGAAGCACGCGGCGCCAACATTCTGGGTGAGCTGGTTGGTTTCGGCGCCACGTCCGATGGTGCAGATATGGTTGCACCAAGCGGTGAAGGTGCCATTCGCTGCATGCAGCAGGCAATGGCCAATGTTGATGGCGAAATCAGCTACATCAACACCCACGGCACCAGCACTCCTGCGGGCGACATCACCGAACTGAAGGCTCTGAAACAAACCTTCGGCGACAAGATTCCCCCGCTGAGCTCTACCAAACCTTTGTGTGGGCACGCCCTGGGCGCTGCCGGCGTGCACGAAGCCATCTACTCGCTGATCATGCAGCGTGAAGGCTTCATTGCACCGTCTGCCAACATTCAGGATCTGGATGAAGGGGCCGAAGGTTACCCGATTGTGCGCGAACGCCAGGACAACCAGAATCTGGACCTGGTAATGAGCAACAGCTTCGGCTTCGGTGGCACCAACGCCACTCTGGTGTTCAAGAAAGTTTGATTGAGCGGTATTCAGCCGGCGGCGTTCCCATCCAGCGCTTGAACGCCCGGCTGAATGCACTCAACTCGGAAAAGCCAAGCTGCTCGGCAATTTCCACCAGTGGCTTGGTTTTGTCTTTCATGTAAGCCAAAGCCTTTTCCCGACGCACCTGCTCCAGCAAATGAGCAAATGTTACGCCTTCCTGCTTCAGCTTTTTGTGCAATGTGTAACGGCTCATATTCAGCTGCGAAGCTACCGTTTCCACACCTACTTTGCCACGATCAAGCTGTACCTGAATCAGCGAACTGACCCGAGCTCCCAAGGGGCGCTTTGACGTGTCAGGCCTCAGAGCTTCTGACGCCATGCTTATTCCTCCTGCTTTCAACGTCACAGTCAATATTCCAGTTACTAGCACTCAGCGTACACGTGTTCGCTGAAAACAATCAATACGACTTTTTAGGAGATCTATAGCAAAAGCTCTCCTTTCCACCAAAGCGTAAGTTTTCCATAATAGCGAACCTGTACCCACCGACCCTGAACAACCCGGAGACACCATGACCACCCCGGAACTGCTCGCCCCCGCCGGCACCCCCGAACACCTCGAAACCGCCTTTGCCTATGGCGCCGATGCGGTTTACGCCGGCCAGCCCAGGTATTCCCTGAGAGTCCGCAACAACAGCTTCAAGGATACCGCAGCGCTGGGCGCGGGCATCGAACGGGCGCACGAACTGGGCAAACAGTTCTATCTGGTTTCCAACATCGCGCCCCATAACGACAAGGTGCGCAGCTACCTCCGGGATCTGGCGCCGGCACTGGAACTGAAGCCGGACGCCCTTATCATGTCCGATCCGGGCCTGATCATGCTGGTGCGGGAAAACTGGCCAGACCAGCCCATCCACCTCTCGGTTCAGGCCAACGCGGTGAACTGGGCCACCGTAGAATTCTGGCGCCGCCAGGGCATCAGCCGGGTGATCCTGTCCCGCGAACTGGCACTGGAGGAAATCCGCCAGATCCGCGAAAAAGTGCCCTCCATGGAACTGGAAGTCTTCGTTCACGGTGCGCTGTGCATGGCCTACTCCGGCCGCTGCCTGCTGTCCGGCTACATGAACCACCGGGACGCAAACCAGGGCGCCTGCACCAACGCCTGCCGCTGGAACTACAAAGAAGTGCAGCACACGCACGACCAGACCGGTGACCTGATCGCCAGCACCTCTGGCGCGGTGCAGGAATTCGAACCCCGGGAGATCCTGCTTGAAGAACCCAACCGCCCCGGCGGCCTCATCCCCGCCTACGAGGACGAACACGGCACCTACATCATGAACTCAAAAGACCTGCGCGCCGTACAACACGTGGCAGAGTTGGTAAAAATGGGTGTGCACTCCCTGAAAATTGAAGGTCGCACCAAGAGCACCTATTACGTGGCCCGCACCACACAGGTCTATCGCAAGGCAATCGACGATGCGGTGGCTGGCAAGTCCTTCGACATGGGCATGATGGATGAACTCGAAGCACTATCTAACCGCGGCTATACGGAAGGCTTCCTGCGCCGGCACGTACCTCAGGAATACCAGACCTACGAGCAGGGCTCTTCATTTCTGGGTACCCAGCAGGTTGTGGGCACGATTCTCGAGAGAGATGAACATTGGCTGACCATCGACGTGAAAAACAAGTTTGCTGTCGGCGACCAGCTGGAGCTGATCAACCCTGCCGGCAACCTGCGTTTCTCCGCCAGTGTAATGGAAAACCGAAAGGGCGAAGCTATGGAATACGCGCCGGGCAGCGGTCACATTGTTCGCATACCCAAACCGGACAACCTGCCGGAATCGCTGGCGTTCAGCTATCTGACGCGGATTCTGCCCGAAGGGTAAAATGGGGCTATCACCTTGATTAAGGTATACTCTCACCACGACCGATTTAATACCTGACTATTTTACTCTGGTATTGTATAATCACTCGCCAGAATGCACGGGATCGGCACTCAATGGCGCCGGCCCACGATGAGAGAATAACGGAGCAACGATCATGGCGACCACCGACCAAGAGGTGAACGAGCTGATCAAACGGGAATACGAGCACGGCTTTGTCACTGACATCGAAGCCGACACGTTCGAACCCGGTCTGAACGAAGACGTCATCGCCCGCCTTTCCGGGCTCAAAAAAGAGCCGGAGTGGATGCTGCAGTGGCGCCTGAAAGCCTATCGTCGCTGGCTCGAAATGGACGAACCGAACTGGGCGCACGTGGGATACCCGAAGGTCGACTACAATTCGATCTCCTACTATTCCGCGCCCAAGCGCAAGGAAGACATGCCCCAGAGCCTGGACGAAGTCGATCCGGAGCTGCTGCGCACCTATGAAAAGCTGGGCATTCCCCTGCACGAACGGGAAAAGCTGGCCGGCGTTGCGGTAGATGCGGTATTCGACTCGGTTTCCGTTGCCACCACCTTTAAAGAGCCGCTGGCCAAGGCAGGTGTGATTTTCTGCTCCATTTCCGAGGCTATTCAGGATTACCCTGAACTGGTCCAGAAATACCTGGGCACCGTGGTACCGCACAGCGATAACTTCTTCGCCGGGCTGAACTCCGCGGTGTTCTCCGACGGCACCTTTGTGTATGTGCCCAAAGGCGTACGCTGCCCCATGGAGCTGTCCACCTACTTCCGCATCAACGCGGCCAACACCGGCCAGTTCGAGCGCACCCTGATCATCGCCGACGAAGGCAGCTACGTCAGTTACCTGGAAGGCTGCACCGCACCGATGCGGGACGAAAACCAGCTGCACGCAGCGGTTGTAGAACTTGTCGCCCTCGGCGATGCCCAGATCAAGTACTCCACCGTACAGAACTGGTATCCGGGCGACGAAAACGGCAAAGGCGGCATCTTCAACTTCGTGACCAAGCGTGGCGCCTGCCTGGGCGATTACTCCAAGATCTCCTGGACTCAGGTCGAAACCGGCTCTGCGGTCACCTGGAAGTACCCCAGCTGCATCCTGCGTGGCGACAACAGCGTGGGCGAATTCTATTCGGTAGCGCTGACCAACAACTACCAGCAGGCCGACACCGGCACCAAGATGATCCACCTGGGCAAGAACACCTCCAGCACCATCATCTCCAAGGGTATTTCTGCCGGTCGCAGCTCCAACGCTTACCGGGGGCTGGTGAAATTCCAGCCGGGTGCGGAAGGTGCCCGTAACTTTACCCAGTGCGATTCATTGCTGATCGGCGACCGCTGCGGGGCGCACACCTTCCCGTACATCGAGAGCAAGAACAAATCGGCCATCGTTGAGCACGAAGCCACCACCTCCAAGGTCAGCGACGAGCAGATGTTCCTGTGCCGTCAGCGGGGTATCGATCCGGAGCAGGCTGTTTCCATGATTGTGAACGGCTTCTGTAAGGAAGTGTTCAAGGAACTGCCGATGGAATTCGCCGTCGAGGCGGGCAAGCTGCTTGAAGTGAGCCTTGAGGGGTCGGTGGGCTAAAAACTAAGGCCCCGCTGGCCTTGAGGGGCGGGCCAGCGAGCGGTAAGACTTTCCGGGATACGCTGTGAATACGTCCCTGTACGCTCGACAAAATCATCCCTGATTTTGACGATCCCGGAAAGTCTTACCGCTCACTGCCTACGAACATTTTACGGGCATCGTTACGGTTTAAATTACACACAGAATTTCAGGACACAGAGAGACGCCACAAATGCTGAGCATTAAAAACCTGCACGCATCCGTTGAGGGCAAAGAAATCCTCAAGGGCATCAACCTGGAGATCAAGCCCGGTGAGGTTCACGCCATCATGGGCCCGAACGGTTCCGGCAAGAGCACCCTGTCGCAGGTTCTGGCAGGCAATGAGACCTTTGAAGTCACTTCCGGTGAAATCACCCTCAATGGCGACAACCTGCTGGATCTGGCCACTGAAGAGCGTGCGCGAGAAGGCATATTCCTGGCCTTCCAGTATCCGGTTGAGATTCCCGGTGTCAGCAACCTGCAGTTTCTGCGTACGGCTGTGAACTCAATGCGTCAGCACCGTGGCGAAGATGAAATGAACGCCGCCGAATTCATGAAGCTGGCCAAAGACGTATCTCGTCAGGTCGATCTGGACCCTGCGTTTCTCAAGCGTGGCGTAAATGAAGGCTTCTCTGGCGGTGAGAAAAAGCGTAACGAAATCATGCAGGCACTGCTGCTTCAGCCGAAGCTGGCAATCCTGGATGAAACCGATTCCGGCCTCGACATCGACGCCCTGAAAGTGGTTTCCGATGGCGTCAACGCTCTGCGATCCGAAGACCGCGCCATTCTGATGGTGACCCACTACCAGCGCCTGCTGAACCATATCGTGCCGGACCACGTGCACGTATTGGCCGGCGGCAAGATCGTCAAATCCGGCGGCCGCGAACTGGCTCTCGAGCTGGAAGAAAGAGGTTACGGCTGGCTGGGAATCAAAGACGAAGACGCCAGCAACTAATCAGGAGGTCGCGGAATGAAATCAGCACCAACGCTTTCCAGCGCCTTCCTGCATTCGGCCTGTGACCGCATGCCGGACGCACTGCTGGCGCTGCGCAAACAACGGGCAAGTGCACTGGTCGATATGCCACTGCCTACCCGAAAAACCGAAAACTGGAAGTATTCCAGCAAGTACCTGAAGCTCACAGATGAGATGGCCATTTCACTGCCGGCAGAAGGCAAAACCGGCAGCAGCCTGGCGGTTCCCGGCTACAAGGTCGTCTTTGTCAATGGCGTGATGATTCCCGAAGCCAGTGAATTCCCGGATTTTGACGGAATTTCCATCCAGAGCTTCCGGGATCTGAATTCCGGGGATGCCGAAGCCGCCGCCCAGCAGCTCGGCAGCACACTGGATCACGACCAGGCGCAGTTTGCCCGGCTCAACGGCGCCCGTTTTGAGGACGGCCTGTTGATCCGGCTGAAGCCCGGTGCCGTGCTGGATCAGCCACTGTTCATCATCCACGAGACTTATGGTGATGCCAGCGGTTCGGCGTATCCACGAGTATTAGTCGACGCCGGAGCCAACAGCCAGATGACCCTGGTGGAAGAATACATCTCCAGTGGTGATGCCCAGGTGCTGGTTAATACCGTCACCGAGTTCTCCCTCGCGGAAGGCGCGAACCTCACCAGCATCCGCCTGAACATGGAAGGCGAGAATGTGCAGCATGTTGGCGCCACTGGCGTTGTTCAGCAGCGCAGTTCCCGCTTCGAGAGCCATTGTGTGGGTTTCGGTGGCCCGCTGCGCCGGCATGACCTGCAGGTGCGCCTGGAAGGCGAAGGTGCCGAGACCAAGCTTAATGGCGTGGTGGTAACCCAGTGCAAGCAGCACTACGACAACCACACATCCATTGATCATGTGGCGGCTCACTGCAACAGCGAAGAAACCTACCGCAACATTGCAGCGGACAAGTCACATGCAGTTTTCAACGGCCGGATTCACATCCATCAGGACGCCCAGAAGTCCATCGCCGAAATGAACAACAAGAACCTGTTGCTCAACAGCGGCGCGGAAATTGACACCAAGCCAGAGCTGGAAATCTACGCGGACGATGTGAAGTGCGCCCACGGCGCCACAATCGGCCAACTGGACAAAACCTCCATATTCTATCTGGTGTCCCGGGGCATTGGCCGTCGACAGGCCAACGTACTGCTGACCATGGCGTTTATCAACGAACTGGTCGAACAGATTCCGGTGGAAGCCGTGCGTGAAACCGCACAGACCCGACTGAACGCATTCTTCGATCAAACCTTCCAGGAGGCCTGAAGGGCATGAGCGATCCGTCCATGGTAAAAAACACCGACTTCCCGACATTCGATGTCGCCGCCATTCGTCAGGAATTTCCGATTCTGGCCCAGGAGATCCATGGCAAGCCACTGGTGTATCTGGACAACGGCGCGTCATCCCAGAAACCGGTGTGCGTCCTGGATGCCATGGACCGCTATTACCGGGAGATGCACTCGAACGTGCATCGCGGCGCCCACACCCTGGGCGACCGTGCCACAGCGGCCTTCGAAGGGGCCAGGGAAATAGTTCGTCAGTTTCTTAACGCCCGCAACACAAGGG
>JAVLAV010000129.1:0-3365 GCA_031580735.1 Marinobacter sp. | reverse complement strand
TTCACAGCCGGGCGGAAGAACAGCTGCGCCTGTGGGTGGCCTGGTGCGAAGGTGTCAACATGCCAACCGACATATGCCAGGTTGGCCGGTTCTGGTTGCCGCAGGGATATCCATCGCTGGTAAGGAATGGATTTACCGTTACACCCGCCATATCGGCATACGCATTCGTTCCGACCTGATTATCGCCAACGCCTGGCACAGCCGTACCGATGCCTTTTCATCCCTGGTGGTATTGGTGGGCGCCATGGGTGCCATGATGGGTTTTGTCTGGCTGGACACCATTGCAGCTGTCGTGATTGCCGGGATCATCATCCATATTGGCTGGAGCTTTACCTGGGATAGTGTCAAGGAGCTGGTTGATACCGGCCTTTCGGAACAGGACACCGAGTTGCTGACCTCTATCGCCCGAAACACCGACGGCGTTCGTGATGTGCATGAATTACGCAGCCGACGGATGGGCCAGGATATCCTTCTGGATGTGCACCTGGTGGTTCGTCCGGAGATCAGTGTGTCTGAAGGCCACCAGATCGGCATGAAGGTGGTTGGGGGCATGCGGGAGGCTCTGGATCAGATCCAGAATATCAACTTTCACATTGATGCTGAGAATGACGCCGATGCCCCCCATATCACCGATCCCCGGCTTCCGGACCGCGAAGAAATCCGGAACCTGCTCTCTGAACATCTGGGGGAATTCCCACACCATAGCCGGTTACGCCTTCACTACCTGAAAAACCGGGTACATATGGAGCTGTTTCTGGATGATCGTGATTCCAATCATGCCCTGACGACCGATCAGGTGAGGCAGGCTCTGGCAGGTTATCCCTGGTTTGGCAGCGTGCGACTGTGGCAACCCGCACCCTGACAGCCCCCGGCGCCACGTTAACGGCGCCGTTTTTCTTCCATGCGAGACAGGAACTCCTGCATGATGATCGTATACAACTCGCCACCCAGGAACTTGTCTTCAACCTCGGAATCGATGCTCGGATTGTCGTTGACCTCAATGACGGCGACCCGATTGCCCGCCTGCTTTATATCAACACCATACAGACCGTTGCCGATCAGACGGGTGGCGTTGAGCGCCGCCTGAATGACATTCCGTGGCACCTCGTAGGTCGGCAGGGTCTCGAAGTCACCGCTTTCCACGGCCGCACCGCCATGCTGATAAATCTGCCAGTGGCCTTTCACCATCATGTATTTACAGGCGTAAATGGCACGACCGCCGAGAACCCCAATGCGCCAGTCATACTCGGTATAGAAATATTCCTGGGCCAACACCAGCGCTGATTGCCGGAACAGCTCCTTGAGCCCCGCTGCCAGCTCTTTTTTATCCTTTGCCTTCTCCACGCCCCGGGAAAATGCCCCATCCGGAATTTTGATCACCACGGGAAAACCGAGTTCCTCCGCCACCTGTTCCACCGCATCTTTCTGGTCTTTCGACAGGATCAGTGTTTTCGGTGTCGGCACCCGATTGGTTCTGAGCAAATCAGCCAGAAACACCTTGTTGGTGCAGCGCAGAATCGACACCGGGTCATCAATAACCACCATGCCTTCGGCTTCAGCTTTGCGGGCAAAGCGATAGGTATGGTGGTCAATGGCCGTGGTTTCGCGAATAAACAGGCCGTCGTACTCGGGCAAACGCACATAATCACGCCGCGTAATCCGTTCAACATTGATCCCCAGCTTTCTCCCTGCCCGCTCAAACCGCTTTAATGCGGCTTCGTCACTGGGCGGCATTTCCTCATCCGGGTTGACCAGTACCGCCAGATCATAACGATAACGCCGGCGCGAGCGTGGCTTGCGCCAGACAATGCTGCTGAAACGGTCCAGGGCCGCGGCAAAAACATCCTGTTCGCTCTCACTCAGGTCCGCCGGCGCCGCCGGTTTCATGGAATGAATCTGCCACTGTTTGCGATACCGGAAAACCACCTCCAGAATCGGGCACGGAAAACGGTCGAACAGAGCCCGGGCAACAGGTTTCAGTTCCGGATGCTCCGCCTGGCCGAAATAGGTACGGATTTTCACATCGTTTGCGGAATCCGGTTTCGAACCGCCGTTGCGCAGTTCCCCGGCGGCGTTATCCAGCCACTGAATAACACTGCTGTCGAGCTTTTCCAGTTCCAGAGAGAACAGCCCTTTACGGGCAAGGTCATTCAGGGTCAGAACGGAGGGCACCACGTGGTGGCCGCGGGCTTCTGCCAGCAGCGAACAGTAGTAACCACGGCTGAGATAACGAGCACTCTGGCAAAGATTGATCACCCGAACCCGGCTATTGGCCGATGCTGAAAACTGCAGGTACTGGTCAAAGGAAAGAACGTCTTCACTGGGATAGTAAGGCGCCCAGTCTTTTACGCGGTCAACAACGATCAGCAATCGGGACATCTGCGGCATTCCTCCCTGAAGGTTCAGCCGGGTAAGTGTCGAAACAATACGCCGCTGCTGACCACTGTACAATTGGCCGGTCATGAGTGCTTTTACGCACGATCAACCGCTGGTTGCGCCCGGCGCTGTCTACCATAATAGCGCCATCGGGAGCACCCGCCAGCTTCCTCTGCGAGCATCTCACCAGGGCCATAAAGCCATGAACGACATTTCACTTCGACACGCGACCACTGAAGATTTGGACGCCCTGCTGGCCCTGGAAAACCGGTGTTTCACTGAAGACCGCCTGTCCCGTCGAAGCTTTCGTCGATTCATCGACATGCCCCGTGACCGACTGATCGTCGCCGAGCAGAACTCGGAACTTGTCGGTTACTGCCTGGTACTGATGAGTGCCGCCACTCGCCTGGCGCGGATCTATTCCATCGCGGTCTCCCCGGATGCCCGTGGACAGGGTCTGGGTGAACAGCTGATAAGAGAAGCCGAACAGGAAGCCGCGGAGGCCGACCGCATTGTCATGCGCTTGGAAGTGCGGGAAGACAATGCCGGCGCTATCGCTCTGTACCGCCGTCTGGGATACCGGCTATTCGGCTCCCGGCGGGATTATTACGAAGACCATGGCAACGCCCTGCGTTTCGAGCGACGCATTTTGTTCTACGAACCATCTCGCGAATATCTGGCGGTACCTTATTATCCACAAACCACGGAATTCACCTGTGGTCCGGCGGCGCTGATCATGGCAATGGCGGCACTGAACGAGCAACAACCGGTCAATACCCTGGAAGAGCTGAAAATATGGCGGGAGGCCACCACCATTTTCATGCTGGCAGGGCATGGGGGTTGCGGGCCTCACGGCCTGGCGCTGGCAGCCTGGCATCGGGGTTTTGAAGCCAGTGCCTGGGTCAGCCAGGAGGGGGCCCTGTTCAAGGACACCGTGCGTAACGAAGACAAGAAGCGGGTACTGGAGCTGGTGCACGAAGGATTCATCC
>JAVLAV010000128.1:0-3426 GCA_031580735.1 Marinobacter sp. | reverse complement strand
CAGATTACCCGGTCGCCAGTCACCAGACTGGAGATGTTGGCCCGGACAAAACACCGGAATACCCGCCCCGCGTCATCACCTTCCAGCGCCTCGATATCCAGTTGCTGGCCAAAGTGAGCAATCACCAGCCCTTGTTGCTCCGGGCCCAGCTCACCGGCGTCGGCCTGTTCCTGAACGACCTTTTCCTTGCGGGCTGCGCGGTTAGCACGATCTTTCTGGATTTTCTCGATGCGCCATTGCTGGCGTTTGTTCAATCTACGTTTGGCCATGTGGTTACACGTTGTTCCGGGAATGTGGTGTGACACATGATACGTGAATCATGGACAATGGGTTAACCTTGGTGCTGCCCTTCTGGCTTGTAGACTGAGAGTTTGGTGGTGGCGCGTCGGGCGGGTAGGTCTTTCCAGGAGACGCTACGAGCACATCCCTGTGCGCTTAGCTGAAGCCATCCATGGCTTCAGATACTCCTGGAAAGACCTACCCGCCCAACGCTGTTGGGCAACCTGCCATTCTCTAAAGATTGCTTCCTTTAGGCACGAGCAATCTAAGTGTGCAGGCGTGGAGCTGTAATCCAATAATCACGAAGGCCATAATTTTTAGCTTCGCGCCCTATGGCGGCACGCAAATAATACAGAACGTGCAGGTGTGGACCGGCTTTCCGAAAATTTCGAAGGCCAGGGATGGCCTGAGAGAAGCGCACATGGATGTGCTCGTAGCGGTTTTCGGAAAGCCGGTCCACACCTGCACTGGCACCCAATCTTCAAAGGCGTAGGAAAAAGAGTATGAGCGAGAATCAGAAGCTGGTTTGGATCGATCTGGAAATGACCGGTCTGGACCCGGAGAAAGAACGCATCATCGAAATGGCGACGATTATTACCGATTCGGAGCTGAACACCGTCGCCGAAGGCCCGGTGATCGCTATTAATCAGCCAGACAGCCTGCTGGATGCCATGGACGAATGGTGCACCAACACCCACGGCGCCAGCGGCCTGACTCAGCGCGTCAAAGACAGCGCCATCAGCGAAGCCGAGGCCGAACAGCTGACCCTGGAGTTTCTCAAGGAGCATCTCTCAGCCGGCGAGTCGCCTCTGTGTGGCAACAGCATCGGGCAGGACCGGCGCTTTCTGGTGAAATACATGCCGGAACTGGAAGACTTCTTCCACTACCGTAACCTCGACGTCTCCACCATCAAGGAACTCGCCCGTCGCTGGCGCCCCGACGTTCTCGATGGTGTGAAAAAGAAAGGCAGCCACCTGGCACTGGACGACATCCGCGATTCCATCGACGAATTGCGCCACTACCGGGAAACCTTCTTCAAACTATAAGCCGTGCCGTCGCAGCGCCCAGGCCACGTGCTCGCGCACCAGCTCCGAAGGGTGGTCTGCCCGCTGTTTCAGCGCCTCGATGACCGGAATGGTCGACGGAGCATTGCCAAGCCCGACGGCCAGGTTGCGCAACCAATTTTCGTAACCTGTCCGGCGGATGGCGGAGCCTTCGGTGCGCTTCAGGAATTCCTGTTCGGTCCAGAGAAACAGCTCCGCCAGGCTGCTGTTATCCAGATTATGGCGGGGCTGAAAGTCGTCTTCCTGGCTTGGTTTGCTGAACTTGTTCCAGGGGCAGACCAGTTGGCAATCGTCGCAGCCGAACACCCGGTTGCCCATTTTTGAGCGCAGCTCTTCCGGGATCGGGCCTTTCAGTTCGATGGTGAGATAGCTGATGCAGCGCCGGGCATCGAGCAAGTGGGGGCCCACAAAGGCATCGGTGGGGCAGATGTCCAGGCAGGCTGAACAGGAACCGCAATGCTGACTTTCAAAGGGCTCATCCACCGGTAGTGGTGCGCTGGTAAAAATTTCGCCCAGGAAAAAATACGAGCCGGCTTTCGGGTGAATCACCATGTTGTTTTTGCCGATCCAGCCCAGGCCGGCTCGCTGCGCCAGGCCGCGCTCCAGAACGGGGGCGCTGTCAACGAAAGCGCGGTAGTCATAACCGCTGACCGCCTCATCAATCCATTTGGCCAGAGTAGCCAGGCGCTTGCGCATCAGTTTGTGGTAGTCACGGCCCAGGGCATAACGGGTGATGTAGGCCTTTTCCCGGTTAGTGAGTACTTGTTTCGGGTTGTCCGGCGCGTTCAGGTAATCCAGCCGCACGGAAATAACCCGGGTTGTGCCGGGGACCAGTGAGTCCGGGGCATAGCGCTTGTCGCCGTGGTCTGCCATGTAGCCCATTTGCCCGTGATAGCCGGCCTCCAGCCAGCGTTGAAGGCGTTCGGCGTGAGGGCCAGTGCTGGCATGGGTAATGCCGGCGTCGGCGAACCCCAGCTCTCTGGCCCACTGGCGGATGCGCTCCGGGAGGCCGGTGAGGTCGTTGTTTGTAGCGTCGTTGTGCGCCGGGGTAGCCATGATCATTCCTGGGCGGTTTCGGCCTGCGAATATTTAATTTGATTAAGTTATGACCTTTTTTCCTGTTTTGCTATGCTTTACAGGTATCTGGCCAAAGGTCTTAAACCGGTTTCTTTATCTGGAGTTGCGGCAAATGCCGACACGGAGTGCAAACAGTCTACCAGAAGCCCTCTATTCCGCCGATTCAGTGCGGGCCATGGACCATTACCTGATTGAACAGCAGGGCGTGGATGGCTTTGAGCTGATGCAATCGGCGGCCCGGGCAGCTTTTCGTCAGCTGTTGAAGTTTTCACCTCAGCCGGAAGCCGTTCTGGTGTTATGCGGCGCCGGCAACAATGGTGGCGATGGCTATCTGGTTGCCGCCAATGCATTGCGCCATGGCATGAGTGTGCAGTGTGTGGCGGTAGCACCGGTCAGTAAACTGTCGGGTGACGCCCTGAAAGCGGCGAACAAGGCCCGGGCGGAGGGGGTGGAAATTGAAGAGCTGTCTGCCCTGACATCAGAGGATCTCGAAGCGAAGCTGTCGGCTGCCAATCTGGTGGTTGATGCCATGTTGGGGACCGGTGTGACCGGAGCGCCCAGAGAGCCGGTTGCCGGGGTTATTCGGGCGGTTAATGAAGCCGGTGTGCCGGTGCTGGCGGTGGATTTGCCTTCCGGGCTTGATGTCAGTACCGGCAAGGCCGAAGGCGATGTGGTCAGGGCTGCTGTCACTGTCACGTTTATCGGCGCCAAAGCCGGCCTGCATACCGGCGCAGGCGCAGGAGTTTGTGGCCAGGTTGTGATTGAATTACTGGGCATGGAAGAGCAGGGGCTCGGCTGTGGTGAGCAGGCCATTGCCGGGCTTTACCGTTGGTCGACTTGCCGGCCGTGGTTCCCCGAACGAGCACTTGATGCGCATAAGGGGCAGTTTGGCCATGTTCTGATTGTGGCGGGTGATCTTGGTTTTGGTGGTGCCGGGATGATGGCTGCAGAAGCCGCCGCCCGGTCCGGGGCCGGGTTGGTGTCGTTGGCCACGCGCCCGGAAAAC
>JAVLAV010000127.1:0-3438 GCA_031580735.1 Marinobacter sp. | reverse complement strand
GATCTGGAACGCTTCGGCCAGCGGCACTTCAAAGTAGTTCTTGGCGCCAGTGTCCCGCTCTACAAACATGTAGTAGGGGATGATGCCCAGTTGAACTTCCTTCTTCCACAGTTTTGCCCAGGCGTCGGCATCGTCGTTCACGTGCTTGATCAGCGGGCCCTGGGCGCGGATTTCAGCACCGGTAGCGCGAATGCGGCGAATGGCCTCTTCGGCAATATCTGTGGTGATTTCCTGCCAGTGGTTGTAGTGCGCCATGATGGCCACGTGCTTGCCGGCATCAACCAGCTTGGCGAACAGCTCGATCAGCTCGTCGGCATCCTTGTCGGTTACAAAGCGGTACGGCCAGAAGGTGAGAGCCTTGGTTCCGATGCGGATGGTTTGAATGTGGTCGTATTCAGGCTGCAGCAGCGGCTCGAGGTATTGCACCAGGCTCTTGGTTTTCATCACCATGGGGTCGCCGCCGGTAACCAGCAGGTCGGTCACCTCGGTGTGCTCGGCCAGGTAGCCGTGCAGTTTCTCGGCTTCGGTGCTGGCCATCTTCAGATCTTTGTCGCCAACAAACTGCGCCCAGCGGAAACAGAAGGTGCAGTAAGAGTGGCAAGTCTGGCCCTGGGCCGGGAAGAACAGCACAGTCTCGCGGTACTTGTGCTGCACGCCGTCCAGGACTTCGCCGTCCAGCTCCGGCATGTTCATTTCCATCTGGCCGGCCGGGTGCGGGTTCAGCTCGTCGCGGATCACTTTGGCGACAGCCTGAATCTCCTTTTTGTCAGCACCGTCGCGGTGCATCTGGGCCATGCGTTCGTAATGTTCGTCTTTGAGCATCCCTTTTTGAGGGAAGACAAGTTGGTAGATCGGATCATTGGGTACCTTGTCCCAATTGATCAGCTCATTGATCACGTACTCGTTCACACGGAAGGGCAGCACGCTGGCTACGACCTTCATTTCGAACAGCGTCTCTTCCGGGAGACTCTGGATTGCTTCAATCTTGTCTAGCTGGCGGTCAGTAAAAACCTTGAACCGGCGTTCCTCGAATTCCTGAACCGGAATCTGGTTCGGAAAGGTGACGATGGAGTTCATAGATCGCCCTCTGTTGTGAGCCTGAATAAAAGGAGGGGCAGTCACCTCCTCCACTGGTTAAAAAACGGGCAGGCAAGTATACAGAAATGGAAATTTATTTTCAGGTCTAAAGATTCATTGTTGTCAGGCTGGTCGGTTTGGGGCTTTTTTACGTAGCAAATCTGAACAAACAGACATAAAGCACGATTGAAACGGGTGTTTGTTTGTGTTTTAGGACGGTTTTGTAGTAAAAGTACGAAAGTTTCATAAACAAATACAAACACAGAAAGTTTGCAGGGACTGTTCTATGCTTGAGACAGTTAAGTAAACTGCCAGGAATCCCGAGGGGAGGTTTGATGTACCAGGACGATGATCCCATTGAAACCAGTGAGTGGCTCGACGCGCTGGAATCCATGATCGAAAACGAGGGCGTTGAGCGAGCCAAATTCATTCTTGAGCGCCTGTCTGAACGTGCCAGTCGCGACGGAACCGAGCTGCCTTATTCCATCAACACGCCATTCCGGAACAGCATACCGGTTGCCCAACAATCGCAAATGCCGGGCGACCTGTTCATGGAGCGTCGTATTCGCTCACTGATCCGCTGGAACGCCATGGCCATGGTGGTGCGGGCCAATAAGCGCCCGGGTGAACTGGGCGGCCATATTTCCACCTTCTCCTCTGCCGCCACTCTTTACGATGTTGGTTTTAACTACTTTTTCCATGGTGGCGATGACAAGCGCGATTCTGACCTGGTTTATTTCCAGGGGCACGCCGCACCGGGTATTTATGCCCGCTCCTATCTGGAAGGCCGGTTCGACGAAGAGCAACTGGACAAATTCCGCGAAGAAGTCGACGGCGACGGCCTTCCTTCTTACCCTCACCCTTGGCTACTGCCGGATTACTGGCAGTTCCCGACGGTTTCCATGGGTCTTGGGCCAATTCAGGCCATCTATCAGGCCCACGTAATGAAGTACCTGGACAACCGCGAGTTGATCGATTCCGACAAGCGTAAAGTTTGGGCTTTTGTTGGAGATGGTGAGTGCGATGAGCCGGAAACCCTGGGCTCCATTTCCAAGGCCGGTCGTGAAGAGCTGGATAACCTGATTTTTGTGGTCAACTGCAACCTGCAGCGTCTGGACGGCCCGGTTCGTGGTAACGGCAAGATTATTCAGGAGCTGGAAGGTGTGTTCCGTGGTGCTGGCTGGAACGTGATCAAAGTCGTTTGGGGCCGCATGTGGGATCCGCTGTTCGAGAAAGACGAAGACGGTGTGATGCAGCGCGCCATGGATGAGATTGTTGACGGCGATCTGCAGAATTACGTGCACAAGGGCCCGGCGTACACCCGCAAGGAGTTCTTTGGCCGGTATCCGGAACTGTCCAAAATGGTCGAGGACTGGTCCGATGAGGAACTACTCAAACTCAATCGCGGCGGTCACGATCCTTACAAGGTCTACGCGGCCTACCATAAGGCGGCGAACCTGAATAACGGCAAGCCAACGGTTATTCTGGCTCACACCATCAAGGGCTACGGTTTTGGTGAAGCTGGCGAAGCACAGAACACCGCGCACTCCCTGAAAAAGCTGGATCTGGATACCCTCAAGGACTTCCGCGACCGGTTTGCCGTACCGCTCAAGGACGATGAACTGGAAGACGTGCCTTATTACCGCCCGGCGCCAGACAGCCCCGAGCTGGTTTATATGAAAAAGCGTCGTCAGGAGCTGGGTGGCTTCTATCCCAAACGCAACAAGGATTGCCAGCCGCTTCAAATTCCGGATCTGGACATCTTCAAGCAGGTACTGGAGGGCTCCAACGGTCGGGAAATCTCCACCACCATGGCCTTTGTGCGTATTCTCACCGCGCTGGTGAAAGACAAGCGTATTGGCAAGCGCGTGGTGCCGATTGTGCCGGACGAAGCCCGCACCTTTGGTATGGAAGGCATGTTCCGGCAGTTGGGTATCTACACTTCTGAAGGCCAGAAGTATGTACCCCAGGATCGCGAACAGATCATGTATTACCGGGAAGACAAGAAAGGCCAGATTCTGCAGGAAGGCATTAACGAAGCTGGCGCCATGTCCACCTGGATGGCCGCAGCCACTTCCTACAGCACCAACAGCTTCCCGCTGATTCCGTTCTATGTGTTCTATTCCATGTTCGGCTTCCAGCGTGTGGGTGATCTGGCCTGGGCGTCAGGCGACATACAGGCCCGGGGCTTCCTTATTGGTGGTACCGCCGGTCGAACAACCATCAACGGCGAAGGCCTGCAGCACCAGGATGGCCACAGCCATGTGCTGGCCAATACCATCCCCAACTGCAAGGCGTACGATCCGGCCTTCGGTTATGAAATGGCCGTGGTGATCCGCCAGGGTATGAAGGAAATGTTTG
>JAVLAV010000126.1:0-3533 GCA_031580735.1 Marinobacter sp. | reverse complement strand
CATCTCGCCGGCGCCGATAACGTGTACGTGCTGCACTGGCTCAGCCTTCGCACGGGTCAGGCCTTTCATTTTCTCGCGCAGATGAAAAACCCGAACCAGGTTGCGCGAGGTGTCTGTCATCATCAGTTTGGCAAAGGAGGCCACTTCAGCCCTGCGCATCTCCGCTCCGGATTCGCCACCGGAGGTCTCCCACAGCTCAATCAATGCTTCCGGAGCCGGGTAATGTTCGGGCGGCGCCTTCTTCGCGCTTTTCGAGCGCATCTGCCTGGCTTCCAGTTGCCGGGCAGGTTTCGTGGACAACACCCGACCACGGACACCGTGGTTGGCCTGCTTGATGTCACCGGCTACAGCTGCCTGCACGGCCGCTTCCACATGACGCTCTTCAACAACCTCATCCACAATGCCGAGCTTTTTGGCCTTGCGGTGAGACACGGTTTTGCCGGTCAACATCAGGGTCATGGCTTCAATCGGATCAACCAGCCCTGTCAGGCGTTCGGTCCCGCCCAGGCCGGGATGCAATCCAAGCTGAATTTCCGGAAATCCGAGTTTCGCACCCGGCACGGCCAGCCTGTAATCACAGGCCAGGGCCAGCTCCAGACCACCCCCCAGGCAGGAACCGTGAATCACCGCGATGGTCGGGCATGGGAGTGCTTCAAAACGATCCACCACCTCGTGGGCGCGGGTCAGCTTGTCGACCACCTCGGTCTCTTCCGTCAGCTCCGAGAACTCGGTGATATCTGCGCCCAGACAAAACCCGCTCGCTTTGGTTGAGCGCAGCACAACACCTTTGGGCGAATCTGTCTCGAGTTCGTCAACAACCTCTTCAAGCTCGGTCAACACACTTTGCGAGAGGACGTTGGCGCTGGCCTCTTTCTTGTCAAAGATAAGCCAGGCGACGTCCCGGGCATCCCGGGCCAGGCGCCAGTGCTGCCAACGGTCACTGCCGGCGCCTGCTTCTCTGAATGGCCCTGTCGCCATGTCCCGCTTGCTCAATGCCTTGAGAATATGACCAGTCATTGCATTCTCCTGAATCCTGCCAATAAGTTGTCCGGCTAACGGCGACGTTTAAACGGCTTCAATGAGCATGGCACCCGACTGCCCACCGCCAATACACTCGGTGGCAATGCCCCGGTTAAGCCCTTTGCGTTGCAGGGCATTCATCAGGTGCAGCACTATCCGGTTGCCACTGGTACCCACCGGGTGGCCAATCGCTACGGCGCCGCCGTCCACGTTCAGGCGTTCGCTATCAAGCCGGCCCAAGGGTTGATCCAGCCCGAGGGCCACCTTGCAGAATTCCGCGTCATCCCAGGCCTCGACACAGGCGAGCACCTGGGCCGCGAAAGCCTCATTGATTTCCCATAAGTCGATATCGTTGAGGCCGGCCTTATGGCGTTTCAGCAACTCGGTGGAACTGAGCACCGGCCCCAGGCCCATGATTTCAGGGTCAAGCGCCGACCACTCGCTGTCCACCAGCACAGCTTTGGGTTCCAGTCCGTATTTTTTGACCGCCTCCTCCGAGGCCAGAATCATCCAGGAAGCGCCGTCTGTGACCTGGGAGCTGTTGCCCGGCGTCACCTGGCCGAAGGGAGGTTCAAACGCGGCCTTGAGCTTGGCGAGAGCTTCTTTGGAGGTATCCGGGCGGACACCGTCATCATGCCGGAACAACTCACCCCCGGTGGAAATGGCCGGCTCCACCTCGTTGTCCAGCCAGTCCTCTTCTTGCGCCTTCGCCAGCCGGTGATGGCTTGAAACCGCATACTCATCGGCCTGCTCACGGCTGATATTGAATTGCCTGGCCAGCACTTCCGCAGTCTGGCCCATACTCAGACCCACAATCGGGTCAGTCAGGCCTTTGGCCAGACTGATTTCCGGTTTGAACTCGCCGGGACTGAAACCGGTCAGCTGCCGGGCGTAATCCTGCGGCGAAGAAGCGGCATTAAGACCCGCCAGCCATTCCACCGCCCCGGTTTTCAACACCATGGGGGCGTGGCTGAGCGCTTCGGTACCACCGGCGAGGATCAGGTCACTGTCGCCATTGCGGATGTACTTGAAGGCGGTATCGATGGATTGCATACCGGAGCCACAGTTGATCTGGACAGTAAAGGCCGGCATGGCCTCGCCCATGCCCAGGCGCAACGCAGCGACGCGTGCAGGGTTCATCTCTGAAGAGACAACATTCACGCATCCCAAAATCACCTGGTCGAAGGCATCGGCTGGCATTGGCTGGCGAAGCAGCAGTGGCCGTCCGCACTGAACGGCAAGATCCACCGGTGAAAAGGGCCCCGGCCGCCCGCGGGCTTTCAGGAACGGCGTTCGGGAGCCGTCAATCAGATATACCTTGCGAGGGTGGCCCTGTTTACGGGTTCGGGATGTGCTACCTGCTTTCTTTGCCTGGTGCTGTGCCATTGAGATCCCTCCATAGGCCTGTCCGGGCGTGTCACGGATCACGAGCCATTATTAAAGCTTGTACCTGTAACTCTGGCTTCTTTCGGCTATGTTTCAAGGGCAAAGGCTTCCGGGCCCGACAGGTTCGTCTACAATAGTTTTCACAACACTCCGGTACAGCCGTTCTGTAGCAACAAACCAAGGGTGAATTTCATGTCCGGCTTTGGCTACCTGCTGCCCTACGATTATTCGCCCCTGACCATCCTGAGTTATGTGCTGGTGCTGGCGCTCTATGGCATTGCCCTGCTGCGTATGAGCGAAGCCCTGCGCCCGGGACCACTGCGCATCACTACCTTCGTGGTCGGCGTTCTGGTGTGCTACGGCGTGATGCAGACCCGCTTTGATTACTACTCCCAGTACATGTTTTTTGTCCACCGCGGCCAGCACCTGATTCTGCATCACCTCGGCCCCTTCCTGTTTGCGCTGTCCAACCCGCTGCCGGTACTCCGCTTCTGGCATCAGCAACTCAGCCCCCGTGTGCGCCACTGGCTGCAACCATTGGGCTTGTTGTACCGGATACTGCAACAACCGGTCATCGCGGCGGTTCTGTTTGTCGGGCTCATCTACTTCTGGCTATGGCCGGCCATCCACTTTGACGCCATGCTTTCCCGGGATCTTTACTGGCTAATGAACTGGAGCATGCTGTTGGACGGCCTGCTGTTCTGGTGGCTGATTTTCGATCCACGCTCCCCGGCCCACACCAATGCCCTGGGCTATGGCAAGCGCATACTGATTCTGGCACTGGTGGCCCTGCCCCAGATGTTTCTGGGGGCCTGGATCGTATTTTCCCGGGAGATGGTTTACGACGTTTACGAAGTCTGCGGCCGGGCCTGGCCCATGGCTCCGGAAACCGATCAACTGCTCGGCGGCCTGCTGACCTGGATACCGCCGGCCATGATGAGCATTCTGGGCATACTTATTATCCTGCGCCGGGCCATGCATGCCGACGACAACCGGCCTCGGGACAAAGTTCCGGAATCCGATCACACGTTGGCAGGAGACCACGCATGACAACGCTTCGATACCTGTGGCTTGCCCTCGGCATCGCGGTCGCTCTTGCCGGCTGTTCAGGCAACAGCGGCGAAAAC
>JAVLAV010000125.1:0-3834 GCA_031580735.1 Marinobacter sp. | reverse complement strand
GTCGGTCGCAAAGGCCAGGGCCTCGTTGGAATCCCGAACGTTCAGAACATACGCTTCGGCATCGCCTACACGGTACTGAACCTGCAGATCGACCGACACCAGGTTCTCGTCCTGGGTCAGCATCTGGCCGGTCGACTCAGCTGAACGAACGTTAGTCACACGAACCTTGGTTACATTGTCGATCAATGGAACCTTGAAACGCAGACCCGGCATTTCGGTGCGATCATACTCACCAAACCGGAGAACGACCGCCCGCTCCTGTTCGTCTACCGTATAGAACGACTGAAAGACGACATAGCCGGCAACAAGAATCGCAGCAATGGCCAGAATAGCGCCAAAACCGGCAGCACCACCGCCGGAACGCTTGCCACCGCCGGAATTGCCTGAATTGCCACCTTTGCCACCCAGCATGCGGTTGAGCTTGTCGAGCCCTTTTTTCAGCGCCTCGTCCAGATCTGGCGGGCCCTGATCATTGCCGCCACGATTACCACCGGTTCCCCAGGGATCGTTATCGTTACGGTTTCCACCCGGTTCATTCCAGGCCATAGTTCTCTCCGTTCGTGTTTATTCGAATGGCTGCAAATACTAGGGATTTATAATCGCCCCGGCAATAGTGCACTTGCAGCGGTTTAACCGTCTTCCAGCCTGACCGTGCTTTCCTCCGCCCCGGCCCGGCTGAGTAACTGCAACCAGTCACGGTTCTGAAGGCGTACTTCCACAACCGTATCACCAGTTTCACGATGCTCTTCACTGAGTACCGAACCCGCTTCGTGAAGCAGAGCTCGCAGTTTGCCGTCCGCCGGACCGAGCAACACAAAGTGATGCACCACATCTTCAGCCAGCCGTTCGACAATGGCATCGAACAACAGTTCCAACCCTTGGCCGGAAACAGCCGATACCCAGACGCGAACCGGGATGCCCTCTTCGTTCCGGTCGATCCTCGGCTCGAAGTCTTCCAGCAGATCAATCTTGTTGAACACCTGCAGCATCGGAATTTCGTCGGCGCCAATTTCCGCCAGTACGCTTTCTACCTGCTCAATGTTTTCGTCACGCCGGTTGTCATGGCAGTCAACGACGTGCAACAGCAGCGAAGCCTGAACGGTCTCTTCCAGAGTAGCCCGAAAGGCCTCTACCAGTTTGTGCGGCAGGTGACGGATGAACCCCACCGTATCAGCCATGACCACCGGCCCGATATCCGGAAGTTCCAGCCGGCGCAGGGTCGGATCCAGGGTCGCAAACAACTGGTCCGCCGCGTAAACCGTTGAGGTGGTGATGTGGTTGAACAGGGTGGACTTTCCGGCGTTGGTATACCCCACCAGCGACACTGTCGGGATATCTGCCCGTTTTCTCGCCCGCCGCCCCTGGTCGCGCTGTTTGCGGACTTTTTCCAGACGCTTGTTGATCGACTTGATGCGTTCCCGCAACAGTCGACGGTCGGTTTCCAGCTGGGTTTCACCCGGGCCGCGCAGGCCAATGCCGCCTTTCTGACGTTCAAGGTGGGTCCAGCCCCGTACCAGCCGGGTAGACATGTGCTCCAATTGGGCCAGCTCGACCTGCAGCTTGCCTTCGTGGGTTCGTGCCCGCTGGGCGAAAATATCCAGAATTACCCCGGTACGATCCAACACTCTGCACTTGAGCTCTCGCTCGATATTGCGTTCCTGGCTGGGGCTCAGGGCATGGTTGAATAACACGATGTCCGCCTCGTTGGCGGCGACAGCATCCCGGATTTCTTCCAGCTTGCCTTCACCAACAAACAGGCGTGGACTGGGCTGCTTGCGAGAACCCGTCACCGTGTCAACCGGTTCTACGCCGGCGGAAGTAACCAGTTCCCGGAATTCACCGGGGTCTTCGGTGCCATCGTGGACGGTGAAATCTATGTGAACGAGAACCGCCCGTTCTCCGACATCAGGACGTTCAAACAAGTTTGATCAACTCCAAGAAAACAAACACCCGCGACCCTTTCAGCCCGGGGCTGACCAGGAACGCGGGTGTAAAAAACCGGAAAGGCAGGCAATCACTCTTCAGATTCAGACTCACCTTCCTCTGCCGGATTCTGCGGCGGAATACGGACATTACGCGCCGGAACCACTGTGGAAATAGCGTGCTTGTAGACCATCTGGCTGACTGTGTTCTTCAACAGAATCACGAATTGGTCAAACGATTCAACCTGCCCCTGTAGCTTGATGCCGTTAACCAGGAAGATGGATACCGGGATGCGCTCCTTGCGCAGGGCGTTAAGGTAAGGGTCTTGTAGGGAGTGCCCTTTTGACATGAGTTTTCTCCTGTTTATTTGTATGTGCAGATCGTCAATTATCAGCTTTCAATGTGGCGTGGAGCCCGGATTTTTCAAGGTTTCCAGCACCAATAGCGGGTCGGCAGAAGTCAGCCAGTGAACATCCTGCCATTTCCGCAACCAGGTCAACTGTCGTTTTGCCAGTTGGCGGGTGGCTGCGACACCTCTGTCTAAAAACGTCTGGTAATCAGCATTGCCGGCCAGGTAATCCCAGGCCTGGCGATAACCGACACAACGCATTGAAGGCAGGTCGGGATGCAGGTCGCCTCGAGCCATCAAGCCCCGGACCTCATCCAGAAAACCGCCCTCCAGCATGGCCAGAAAACGCTGCTGTATCCGCTGGTGCAGAACCACACGCTCAGCGGGGGCCAACGCAAACTGGAACACAGTATACGGCAGGCAGGCGTTCTCGTCTGCCTGCCACTGTGTGGTATACGTGAAATCATCGACATCAGACTGCTCTGGTTTGTCGCCGCCCTCAGTTCCGGATCGCCAGAACTGTGAAATCGGCTTGCCAGTCAGGCGAACGACCTCAATAGCGCGCATCAGCCGCTGCCGGTTATTCTGGTGAATCAGCCCGGCGGCCTGCGGATCTTTTTCGACCAGCTCCTGATACAAACGTTCCCAGCCGTAAGCCTCCGCTTCCTGTTCTATACGATTACGTAATTCAGGATTCGCCGATGGCAGGTCGGACATGCCGCTCAGCAGCGCCTTGAAATACATCATGGTTCCGCCAACCAGCAGGGGAATATTGCCACGGCCGGTAATATCGGCCATCTCTGCCAGCGCATCACGACGAAAATCCGCCGCTGAATAGGTTTCCGCCGGGTCGCAGATATCAATCAGACGATGAGGCGCCCGGGCCAGTTCCTCGGCCGACGGCTTGGCAGTACCTATGTCCATGCCCCGATAGATCATGGCCGAATCGACACTGATGATCTCGCAGGGCAGGCGTTCGCAGAGGGCTATCGCCAGATCGGTTTTGCCCGAGGCGGTTGGTCCCATCAGGAAAATGGCCGGTGGTTGATGTCCGGTAGGCTGTTTCTCAGTGCTGGTCATACGATTCAACGCCCACGGAGAAACAGCTTGTCCAGCTCGGAAAGCGTCACCAGTGTCCAGGTGGGGCGGCCGTGATTGCACTGGCCGCTGCGCTCGGTGGCTTCCATGTCCCGCAACAGGGAGTTCATTTCCGGAATAGTCAGTTGCCGGTTGGCCCGCACCGAACCGTGACAGGCCATGGTGCCCAACAGTTCGTGCGTCATCGCCTCCACCCGGTCACTCTGGCCGTGCTCGATCACATCCGCCAGCACATCGCGAACCAGCTGCTCGGTATCTGCACCTCGCAGCAACGCCGGAATCTGGCGCACGGCCAGGGTCTCCGGGCCGATACGTTCTATCTGCAAACCAAGCTGTTGTAGCTCCTGGCCATGACTCTCTGCCAGGGCGGCTTCTTTCTGACTGACCGCCAGCGACACCGGCACCAGCAATGGCTGACTTTTCAGATCCTGCTCCACCAGTGCCCGCTTCATACGCTCATAGGT
>JAVLAV010000124.1:0-3917 GCA_031580735.1 Marinobacter sp. | reverse complement strand
CACCTTTCTTCATCTCCTGGGATATTTCCGGCAAATACCCGGCGATTTTTGACGACCCCAAGCGTGGTGAAGCAGCCCGCAGCCTGTTCGAAGATGGCCAGAAGATTCTGGCAAAGATGATTGATGAAAAACGCATCACCGCCAAGGGTGTGATCGGCTTCTGGCCGGCCAACCGTCGTGGTGATGACATCGTTGTTTACACCGATGAATCCCGGAGCGAAGAGCTGACCACCCTGCACCATCTGCGCCAGCAGGATGAAAAGGCACCGGACAAGCCAATGATGGCGCTGTCGGATTTCGTGGCACCGGAAGACTCCGGGAAAATCGATTATGTGGGCGGCTTCGCCGTGACAACCGGCATTGGCGTGGATGAGCTTACCCAGGAATTCAAGGACGCCAACGACGACTACAGCGCGATCATGGTGCAGGCCCTGGCAGACCGCCTGGCCGAAGCCTTTGCCGAGCGCATGCACGAACGGGTACGCAAAGAGTTCTGGGGCTACGCCACAGACGAGCAGATGGCCAATGATGACCTGATCAAGGAGCGTTATCGCGGTATTCGCCCGGCACCAGGTTACCCGGCCTGCCCGGACCACACCGAGAAAGGCACCCTGTTCGAGCTTCTGGACGCCCCCGCAAATGCCGGGCTGAAGCTCACCGAGCACTTTGCCATGTACCCCACCGCAGCGGTTTCAGGCTGGTACTTTGCGCATCCGGAATCCAAATACTTCGCCGTAGGCAAGATTGGCGTGGATCAGGTTGAGGACTATGCTGAACGTAAAGGCATGTCGAAGGCGGAAGCCGAGCGCTGGCTGATGCCGAGCCTGGCTTACGATCCTGCAGAATAGAGTCGCAAAGGCGGTACTGATGAAGGTTTCTGACGACAACAAGAACAGTGAAGCCGACGACCAACACAAATCCCCGGGGAAACCGGGGGTTCTGAAAATCATGCAAAGCATTCTTGCCGGGGCTATCGGTGTTCAGTCCGATAAACGCCGGCAGGAAGACTTTTCAAGCCACAGCCCGGTTCCCTACATCGTGGCCGGAGTATTGTTCACGGCCACTTTTGTGATCGGGCTGATTATCATCGTAAAACTGGTGCTGGCAAGCCAATAACCTTATCGGGTTGAAACCCACACCACCGCGAACGCGACCGCCAGTGCCACCAGCAGCACGGCTGCCACAGCATCAACCTGGCTATCCGAGCTAGAAGTCTTTTTCATGGTGCCTCCTCCTCTGGACCGTTGAGTACTTGTTTTTTCGGTCTCGTCCTCATTTAAGCACCTAATTGACATACGTCCAGTTTGGCTTCGTCCCGCTTATCGCCTGAGTCGATAATGATATGTTGAAATAATCATTTTGAGAATAAAAACGCAGTGCTATCCTTCCTGCCAGGAATAAGGCCCAGTATCAGAAACTGCGGCCCATGATTCACACGCTTTTTGATGCAAGCAGGCAGGACTTCACTACATGTACGTTTACGATGAGCACGACCGGCAAATTGCCGCAGAACGTGTTGAGCAGTTCCGTGATCAGACCCGTCGCGCCCTGGCCGGCGAGCTGGCCGAAGAGGAATACCTTCCCCTTCGTCTGCAGAACGGGCTGTATGTCCAACGCCACGCGCCCATGCTGCGCATCTGCGTTCCCTATGGCATGCTCCGCTCCGAGCAGCTGCGCCGTCTGGCCCGCGTTACCCGGGATTACGACAGGAATTTTGCCCACTTCACCACCCGGCAGAATGTGCAGCTGAACTGGCCGAAGCTGGAAACCGTGCCAGACATCCTGGCCGAACTGGCGGAAGTGGAAATGCACGCCAACCAGACCAGCGGCAACTGCATCCGTAACACCACCACGGACCAGTTCGCGGGCGTTCAGGCCGATGAGATTGCCGATCCGCGCCCTTATTGCGAGCTGATTCGCCAGTGGTCCACGTTCCATCCGGAGTTCGCTTTCCTGCCCCGTAAATTCAAGGTGGCGGTGAACGCCTCTGAGCAGACCGACAGGGCCGCTATCCGCGTGCACGACATTGGCCTGCAGATGGTACGCAACGACGCCGGAGAACTTGGTTTCCGGGTGCATGTTGGCGGCGGCCTGGGCCGTACGCCGATGGTCGGCCCGGTTATCCGCGAGTTTCTGCCGGAACTGGATCTGCTGACCTACATGGAAGCGGTACTGCGGGTTTATAACCGCTATGGCCGCCGTGACAACAAGTTCAAGGCGCGCATCAAGATTCTGGTGAAAGCACTGACACCGGAAGGTTTTGCCGAGAAGGTGGAAGCCGAGTGGGCGCACATCAAAGACTCCCCTACCCGGCTGACTCCGGAAGCGGTTGAGCACATCAAAGGCTTCTTCACGGAACCGCCTTACGAAGCACTCGACAATGCGACGGAAACACTGGCCCGTCAGCGCTTTGAAAATCGTGACTTTGACCAGTGGATGGCCCACAACGTGGATGCCCACAAGAAACCGGGCTATGCCATTGCCACGCTGACTCTGAAGCAAACCGGCACACCTCCGGGTGATGTAACAGACCAGCAGCTGGAACAGATTGCCGATCTGGCCGATGAGTACAGCTTTGGTGAGGCGCGGGTTACGCACCATCAGAACGTGGTTTTGGCCGACGTGCGGCAGGACCGGCTGTTCGAGCTGTGGCAGGCTATTACGCCGCTGGGTTTCGCGACTGCCAACCTGCACACACTGAACGACATCATCTGCTGCCCGGGTGGCGATTTCTGCAACCTGGCCAACGCCAAGTCGATTCCGGTAGCCGAGGCGATTCAGCGTCGCTTTGATGACATCGATTACCTGTACGATCTGGGCGATATCGACCTGAACATTTCCGGCTGCATGAACGCCTGTGGCCACCACCACGTGGGCAACATCGGTGTGCTGGGCGTGGACAAGAAAGGCGACGAGTTCTACCAGATCAGTCTGGGCGGCTCTTCTCACCACGATGCGCAGATTGGCAAGATTCTGGGGCCGTCTTTCGCCCGGGAGGAAGTGCCGGATGTGATTTCAAACATCGTGAATGTGTACGTTGAGCAACGCACCAGCGAAGAGACTTTCCTGGATACCTATCGCCGGATTGGTATCAAGCCATTCAAGGAGCGGGTTTATGCCTGAAGTAATTACTGCTGACGGCGCACTGCGCCAGGATGACTGGGTTGTGGTGCCCCGCCCTGAAGAGGGCGAAAGTCTGGCTCTGCCCGACGATAAGCCGGCGCTGGTGCCGGCGGATCTGTGGCTGGAAAACGAGGCTTCGTTTGCTGGCCGGGACGATATCGGTGTCTGGTTCGACAGCCATGATGAGCCGGAGATGCTGGCTGGCAAGGTTAATGAGGTGCCACTGATTGCCGTGAACTTCCCTCGTTTTGTTGATGGCCGTGGTTACAGCATCGGCCGGCTGCTGCGGGAGCGTTTCGGCTATGAAGGTGACATGCGCGCCATTGGCGATGTGCTTCTGGATCAGCTTCAGTTTATGAAGCGCTGTGGCTTCAGCACGTTTGTGCTGCGGCCGGACAAGGACAGCTCCAAGGCGGCGCGGTATCTGGATTTCTTCAGCCAGACGTATCAGGCGGCTTGGGATACGGACTTGCCGTTGTTTCGGCGGCGGGCTTCTTAAGCGGCCAGCACCCAAGTGAGCTTAGAAAGGTGGGAGTGCCCTTTCCAAAAATTTCGAAGGCCATGGATGGCCTGAGATAAGCGCACATGGATGTGCTCGTAGCGGTTTTTGGAAAGGGCACTCCCACCTTTCGTACCCCAAGTTATTGCACTCCAAGTTACTGCATCTTCTGATTCCTGAACGCGCTCAGAACCTTCCAGACACTGTGTTCTACAGCGGCACTGGTTGCCAGGCCCAGTTTCTCCGGCAGCGTGCGTTTGCGCTGATAGGACACTGAAACCACTTCTCCCCGGTC
>JAVLAV010000123.1:0-4042 GCA_031580735.1 Marinobacter sp. | reverse complement strand
CTCGGTGACATAGCTATGTGTCGATCGCGCTTGTTCGAACAGATGCTCGGCCTGGTCATCTATTCGCGCCAGCGCAGTACGAATCCGGGCCTCTTCACTGACCAGCAACAACGCAAGACGCGACATCAGCCCTCGTTCATCACTGTAGGTGCGGGCCACAATGGGATCCTGGAACGCATCCGGTCGCAGATCCAGCAATCCCTGCAACCGCAGGGAAAGGGAGCGAAACACCAACCAGAATCCGATCATATGCCCGACAACCACCAACCCCACGGCCAGCACCGGCGAGTTCATCCATAACGCCCCCAGACTCAGGGCCAGAGATATCAGGAACGGCCAGCCGGAGCGGCCCATCGACATCGCTTTGTTACGAAAACCAGAGGTGAGCTTGTCGGTGTTGATTTTCCGGTACAGGCGTTCAGCACGGGCAATCTGTTCGCGCGTGGCTGCTACCCGCACTGATTCGTAACCCACCAGTTGGCCATTTTCCCAAATGGGGGTTGCGTATGCACTCACCCAATAGTGATCACCGTTTTTGGCCCGGTTCTTCACCACGCCCATCCAGGCCTTGCCGGCTTTCAGATACTCCCACATGTCCGCAAATACTGCTGGAGGCATGTCCGGGTGACGAATCAGATTGTGGGCCTGACCGATCAGCTCCTTGCGGGTGTAACCACTGATGGCCTCAAAATCGTCATTGCAGTAGGTAATCACACCTTTGGGGGTGGTAGTGCTGATCAGGCGCATACCTTCAGGTATGTTGATTTCGTGTTCGGTTACGGGGAGATTCTTGCGCATGGTGTTATTGGTGTTCTAGAGGGCGGTTTGATGTCAGGTCGCGTAGCCTACGCCCGGGAGGCAAGCAATAAAATGCAGAAAAGGTTACGCCATGTCACAGTACTGTAACGGTTATATGCTCAGAAGCTTTAATCGCTTTGCTCATTCCGGCGCAGCAGCCAACCTGGCCCGAGGATGAAAACGGGCATTCACCCAGAGAGAAAATGCGATCACCGCGCCCCCCATAGCCAGGCGTAACAGATCGGCATCACGGTTCCAGATCAGCAGATTGACCAGCAGCCCGGTCGGCACCAGAGCGTTGTTCATCACCGCCAGCGTGCCGGCATCCACGGCGCACGCGCCACGATTCCACAGATAGAGCCCCAGGCCCGAGGCAGCCAGCCCCAGCCAGACAAGAATACCCCACTGTGTGGGTGTGGCAGGCAGTTTGTCGGCGTCGCCAAAGATCAGGAAAGAAGGCAGCGCGATGATCAACGCACCGAAGAAGAAATAGCCGAAAGTCCGGTAACCGGGAATCGCTATCGGGTAGCGCCCCATCACATGCTTGTAACCCACCTGGCCGGCAGCAAACGTCAGATTGGCCACTTGCAGCAACAGGAAGCCGGTCAGGAAGTCTTCACTCAGACCATCGTAACGGATAATGCCGGCGCCAAGTGTGGCAATGGCCGCTGCCAGCAGGGCGACGGGCGAAAAGCGGCCAGAAAGGGCATCATCCACCAGAGTGACATAAAGCGGGGTGAAAATGGTGAACAGCAAAACCTCTGGCACAGAGAGGTAACCGAAAGAGCGATACAGACACAGGTAGGTGATGCCGAACTGCAGCATGCCGGTAACCAGAATTCCCAGCTTCATCCCTCCGGGCACACCACGCCAGCGGGTAAAGGGAAGAAACACCAGGGCCGCCATCAGAACCCGACTGAGCACGGCAAAATCACTGTCTACCCGGCCGGCCAGGAATTCGCCGATCAGACTGAAAGAAAATGCCCAGAGAACCGTCACCAGAACCAGTAGTGCCATCTTGACCTCACCTTGAAACACCCGGCGGCTACCATACCCAATTTATGCTTGAAGCACAGCCGATACGGAATAAATCCCATTTGTCAGCAAGAGCAGTCGGGCAGGCCTTTCCAAAACACGCCCGCGAGTACATCTCTGGCTGCAGACAGTTCTGGAAAGGCCTGCCCGACTGCTCGTCTGCACCAATTTCAGGTACCATGGCCGCCTTTCAAGCCCACCGGGCCTTTTCACCACCAGCAAGCTGCCATCACCATGGATGAAACCCATCAGCCCTTACCGGAAACGCGTCAGCCGCTGATACGGCGGACGCTGACCGAATGGAAAACCCTGTCCCTGCTGGGTGGCCCCATCCTGATTGCCCAGTTGGCGCAGATGGCCAACGGTGCAATCGACACCGTCATGGCAGGCCACGCCAGTGCCGAAGACCTGGCCGCGGTAGGGATTGGCAGCAGCCTCTGGATGCCGTTGTTCCTGTTTTTCATGGGGTTACTGGGAGCCCTGCAGCCAATCATTTCCGGCTACAACGGCGCCCGCACTTACGACAAAATCATGCCCGCCACCTGGCAGGGTATTTACATTGCCGCCGGTGGCACAGTGGTGATGGCGCTGCTACTGACCAACGTACATCCGATACTGGCCATCCTGCAGCTGGAGCCACGTACCGCCGGCATCACCCAGGGCTATCTGGACGCCTTTGCGTGGGGCATTCCTGCACTGCTGCTGATTAACGCCCTACGTGGGCTGACGGACGGACTAGGCCATACCCGTGTGATCATGGGTTTCTCGGTACTCAGTACCCTAATCAACCTGCCGCTGAATTATATCTTCATCTACGGAAAACTGGGCTTGCCGGCCATGGGCGGCGTTGGCTGCGGCTGGGCCACCACCCTGTCCAACGGTGTGGCGGCCATTGCCATGGTAATCTATCTGAACCGCAGCCCGGTCTATCGCAAATTTCACCTGCTGGCTGACTGGGCAAAACCCAGCTGGCGCGGCATTCGGTACATTCTGCGCATTGGTGTACCAATCGGCTTCACCATCTTTGTTGAAGCCAGCATGTTCGCCGTCATTGCCCTGTTTCTGGCCCCCCTGGGGCCCGTGGTCGTCGCCGGGCACCAGATTGCGCTAAACGTGGTTTCACTGGTGTTCATGGTCCCGCTCAGCCTGGGCATGGCGCTCACCTTGCGCGTGAGTTTCCTGGTCGGTGCACAGGCTCCGGACACCGCCCGCTTGCTCTCCCGCAGCTCCCTGATTCTGGCTTCTGCCATCGCGCTGACGTTCGCCACCCTGCTGTTCGTCTTTTCCGGCCAGATTGCCAGGCTCTATACCGGCGATGCCGACGTTCAGGCTGTCACCGTGCGTCTGCTCGCGTTTGCTGCCCTGTTCCAGATTGCCGATGTCCTTCAGGTAACCTGCATCAGCGCCCTTCGGGGCTACAAAGACACGAGCATCCCCCTGTTCATCATGCTTTTTTCATTCTGGGGTGTAGGGCTTCCACTGGGTTATATACTGACCTTCACGGACTGGCTGATGCCTTCCCTCGGTGCGGCAGGCTTCTGGGTGGGGCTGACCGCCGGGCTCACGTCCGCCAGCCTGCTTCTGGGGTGGCGCCTGTTTCGCTATAAGCCGATGAGCCTTGAATAAAAAAGTGTCCAGCATTTTAATCTTTACTGTCAGGCAGACTTCGATAACCCCGGAGCAGGAGGCTCGTCGGCAAACACAATACGGTCCCGCCCCCCTTCTTTCGCCTGATACAAGGCGTCGTCGGCCCGGGTCAGCCAGTGCTCCATGCTTTCCCCGTCCTGCAGCGAGGCCACGCCATAGGAGATCGTCACCGGGCCCCCGGGACTTTTTAGTCGCCGGCGCAACAATTGCTGCAAATTGGTCATGACCCGGTTCAGGTCGGCCCCCTGAACATCCGGGAGCAGCAAAACAAACTCTTCGCCACCAAAACGGAAAAGCTGGTCGTACTTCCGAGTATGGCTCTCGATCAGCTCGACCAGATCGGTGAGGATGTAATCGCCTGCCACATGGCCGTATTCATCGTTGATTTTTTTGAAGTAATCCAGATCCAACAGCACCAACGCATAAGAGGTGCCTATGCGCTCAGCCTTAGCGGCAGCCATGACAAGTTCCTGATCCATCGAACGCCGGTTTTTCACCCCAGTCAGCGGATCAATCGTCGCCAGATGCTCCAGTCTTCTGCGCTGACTCCGATTACGATAGG
>JAVLAV010000122.1:0-4051 GCA_031580735.1 Marinobacter sp. | reverse complement strand
GTTTGGTCTGGCCGGTGAAGCCGAGCGAGAACAGGGAAAGCTGGCGCAGATCAGCCAGGGCCTGGTGCAATACGTGGCCACCCACATTGGCTATGAACATGTGATCGACAGCCTGATCGAGGAAATCTGGCGCATTCTGGAGCAGCGCCCGATTCAGGTAGACCACGTGCGCAAGATGATTACCCAGATAGCCATGTGTCGGGCCGATCCGGGCACCGATCTTGGCGGGGCCGGCCTCGGGGCAGACCGGCTCATTTCCAGCCTCTACGGCCCGACTCGTGCCTGCAGTGAAGATCCCGGTATTCCCGTGTACCAGCAGCGCCTGGAGGCGATGGATACCGCTGCGCTATATAATGAAGCCACCGGCTTTGCCCGCTCCATGCACGATACCGGCCTGGTGTCGCCCTACCATGGAACCTTTATTCGTTTCGTGCTGGAAGATCAGGACACCCTGGTCACCGAGGCGCTGGGCCTGTCCAGCACCGGCCGGGATTGCTTCCTCTGTTACCGGGAGCTGGTACGCACGCTGATAAGCGAGGCAATCTTTCCTGAGACTTGCCAGGGCATCTATGGCCTGGCCCTGATGCTGGAGCGGGGCATTCTCTATCAGCCACCGCTGGCGCCTGCACTGTGGCGCCAGGTTCGCCTGACGGTGTGCCCCAAAGCCCGGGACCGTCTGGAACTGGCCTTCGGTTATAAGCCCCAACCCTCGGCCTGGCTGTTGCAGGGTGTACTGAGCATGCTGGGGCAACCCCTCGGGGTCGGGCAGGGGAACAATCCCACCTGCCAGTCAGCCAGGGCGCTATCCATGTGGGCCTACAACGATCCGGACTACCTGTTGCAGATGGTGGCCTGGGCGGGCCGGGATAACGAAATCGTGATGCATTTCGAGGGGCAACCGGTATCGTCAGCCGCCAGTGCCGGCGGCGTTGCGCCTGCGGTGGCACTGGACCTTGATCCGGTGTCTCTGGTTGTGGTGCCGCACCTGGATCGTATCTATGCGGAAATGGGACGGATGTGTATTGGCCGGGAAGGCGATCCGCACCGTTGGGTAAACCCGGAATTCCATGGTTGGTCTTCTGGCCGGGGGTTCGCCATCAATGTGGATGTCGCCACCGGTCAGCTGGAAGATCTGGAAGGCTTTATTCGCCACTTCTATGCCAGCTACCACCCTTATTACAACGGCAATCAACCACTGATCCATCCCCAGCCCGCCGGTATTGCGGTTACCGACAGCGCGGCCCGGTTTATTGGCTGGCACGCCATAACCATTCTTCGGGCCGCTCTCGATCCGGATGGCGAAATGCGAGTGTATTTCTTTAATCCGAATAACGACAGTGGCCAGAACTGGGGCGATGGGGTGAAGGTCAGCACCTCCGGCTGTGGTGAAAGATTCGGGGAATCGTCGTTACCGTTCAAACAGTTCACGTCCCGGCTGTATATCTATCACTTTGACCCTCTGGAGCGAGGCGAGCCGGCCGATGTGCCGGAAGAGGAATTGCAGAGAGTGGTCAGTCGGGTTCATGACAGCTGGGGCAGAGATCGTGTGCCTGCAGACAGCCTGCAGGCTCAGCGACCAACGCACTGAACGATTGCGGGGCTCGGGTTTTTACTCCCGGGTCTTTTCCGCAGCTCTCAGCATGGCATGTAACAGCTCATCGGCATCGAATTTGGTCAACGCTTCGTTGGCCCCTACCTGATTGGCATAACTCAGACTCATCTCGCTGTTAAGAGATGTGTGCAGAATAATGTATGGCTGTTTGAGGCTTCTGTTGTCGCGGATATTGAACGTCAGTTCGTAGCCGTCCAGGCCGGGCATTTCGATATCGCTGACCAGAATGTCGATCGGCTGGCCCAGCTCATGTTCCCGCAATAACACCTGCATGGCTTGATCGCCACTGGTTGTGACGTGGTAACTCACATCTTTGGCGTCAAGCACATCACTCAGTTGCTTGCGGGCCACCATCGAGTCGTCTACCAGTAGGATGTTCAGCGACCGCAACGTCTCAATTTCCATGGGCGAGAGCAGCACTTCCCGGGCATCCACCGATTCCGGGTATACCTTCGCGAGCAAAAGTTCCACATCCAGAAGCTGGATAATCTCGCCGTCCATATCCAGCAGGCCGGTGATAAACGCATTGGTGCCAAGGGCTTTGGGTGGTGGCTTTACCGTTTGCCAGTCAGTTTCAATGATCTGCTGAACGCTGCGCACCATGAAACCGATTTCCTGCCGCTGAATATCGGTGATGATGATTGAGCCATGCTCCTGCTCGTCTTTCGACATGGGTGGGTAGCCCACGGCCGCTGCCATGTCGATCACGGGCACGGCTGAGCCCCGGAAAGTGGCGGTGCCAATCACCGCATGGTGACTCTGGGGCAGGCGGGTGAGACGCTGAAGAGGCAGTATTTCCCGGATCTTCAACGTGCCAAGGCCAAACAGACGCGACCCGAACAGGCGGAACAGCAAGAGTTTCTGGGTCTGCTTGGCTTTGCTCGACATAGACTTATCCTTGGGGTATTTGCAGGCAGCGGTCGCCTGTCTGTAACTGGAACACAGTCTGTTTGCTGGCGGGCCTGCAAACAGACTGGTTGAAACTGACTGCTATGGTAGCAGTTTTGCGCCGCAGATGAAGGCCGGCCCCTACCAGGGCAGATTGGTCGCGATGAACCAGCCAGTGCCCGTTGTAGCGGCGATGGCGATCAGTGCCAGCAATCCATCTTTTGCCACAATGGCCAGGCCGAACGCCACCAATGCCAACCCACCGCCATTAGCGCTGAAAGGAACCAACTCCATTAAAGGCATGGCGAGCGCCACCATCATGCAGATGATGGCCATCAGGTACTGACCGCCACCGGAAACCAGCCAGGGCAGACGCTGCTTTGTCCAACGATCTACACATGACGCCGGTTTTTCGGCCCAGTCCAGCCCCTTGAGCAGCTTGTCTCGCGATAGCGAGCGCCGGGAAAGCTTTCCGGGAATCCAGATACTGCGGCGTCGAAACAACAGTTGCCCCACGGACAGCAATACCAGAACAGCCAGCAAAGTGGGCACGCCCGGTATGTCACCAATCAGCGGAGCCACCGTGATAACTCCCGTTATCAGCAACACCGGGCCAAACGAACGCTCACCCACAGCTTGCAGGATGTCACCTACAGACACCTGGTCTTTTGTGGCAGCACTGACACGAATACGTTCAAGCAGTTGCTGCAGATTGCCTGGATCGTCCGATTGTTTCATAAATCTAGCGGCCAGAAACGAAAAAAGCCCCTGAAATTAGGGGCTTAATTCGGAGAGTTTGGTGGAGACGCGGGAATCGAGCCTGGCGTCTAAGCCCTCTATATCGCCACAGATTAGCACAGAAGCCCATAAAGCAGAGGGTTGTGAATAGGCGTTAACAAGTAAGCAACACGAAGCCGGTAGTGCGTCGCCACCTATGGTTCTGTACAGGTTTTACACGAACGTATATACTCTGTATATACAAAAAAGCTTAAGGTAAGAAATGGCTCTCAAGTGTTCAACTGCCGTTAAGCAGAAGCTGGCAGAAAAGCGTGGCGACGCGGAGACGGCATTATGAGTACGAAAATAGCTGGCACTCCGGAAGCCTGGGACGATGGCACCCTGGGCCGGGATGAAGAGTTTGTCCGCGTATCGAAGAAAGTGGATGATGCGGCCTTGAGCGAAGCTGCAGGCCTTCAACCAATCTCTATCCGCTTGCAGAAGTCATTGATAGAAGACTATAAAATGATTGCCGAACTCAATGGTATTGGCTACCAGCCTATGATTCGCCAGGTGCTGAAGAGATTTGCAGAAGCTGAGAAAAAGCGAATCTTAAGGGAGCAATATCATCAGAAACATCCTGAGTCCGAGCTGAAAGAAGAAGGCTGCAGTGATGAATTCTGTGATGTTATAAACGGCTGACAAGTTGGATTGTTTTTGAAATGCCGGGGTTCTCCCGGCATTTTTGTTTCTGTGGTCATTTGGACAACTGGTGTGAAATGCCGGTCAAGAAGCATCAAAATCTGCCGTTACCTGAGTAAGTCAACAAGTCCA
>JAVLAV010000121.1:0-4069 GCA_031580735.1 Marinobacter sp. | reverse complement strand
CATCAGATTCCGGTGACCAGCAAAGACGAAATCGGCACCATTGCAGAGGCCATCAATCAGCTGTTCTCACGCTTCAGCGCTGCACTGCTGCAAATTGACAGGGCAAGCGTGCAACTGGCCACGGCCACTGAGGAAACCAGTTCAACAGCCGGACAAAACACCACCCAGATCAAGCGGGAGCAGGAGCAGATCGAGCAGGTAGCAACCGCCACCGAAGAAATGACGGCTACGTCTGAAGAGATTTCGCAGAACACCCAGGAAGTGGCCGATGCCGCCAGCCGCGCTATGGAGAAAAGCCAGACCGGCGAGCGTGTGTTACACTCAAGCGTGTCTCAGATTCGCTCCCTGGCCAAATCGGTTCAGGAGGTCAATCAAGTCATTGAAGAGCTTGAAAAACGCAGTGGCTCTATCAGTGATGTGGTCGATGTTATCCGCAAGGTGGCGGACCAGACCAACCTGCTGGCGCTGAACGCAGCGATTGAGGCTGCCCGGGCCGGCGAACACGGACGCGGATTCGCAGTAGTGGCAGATGAGGTTCGTACCCTCGCTCAACAGACCCATGAGTCCACTACCCAGATAGAAGAAATCATCAACGGCTTCAAGGACGTCACTGACAGCGCCAGCCGCTCCGTTGTCTCAAGCCACAAACTGGCCAACGAAACCAGTGAACAGGCTTCAGAGATGGAGAAAACCTTTGCCGAAATCCTGACTGACGTAAACGGGATTTCAGACATGGCCACCCAGATTGCCACTGCCTCGGAAGAACAGGTAGCGGTTACCCGGGAACTGGCCACCAGCATGGAGGCAGTCAGTGAAGTTGCTATGCTGTCCCTGACTGGGTCGCAGGAGATCACGGAAGTTACCCAAGAGCAGGCACGGCTTGCTCGAGAGCTACAGGATCTGGCTAACGAATTTAAGGTTAATGACCACAATACATGAGGCCGGATAACCAAGCTTGAACGACTCGACCCCCTGGCTAACCAGAGCTCTCAGAAAGTTTGACCGATTTCCACTTTCAGTCCGCTTTCTGCTCGCATTCACACCACTGGTGGTTGCCGTGGTGTGGATGACCTTTTTCAGTGCGGCAGACCGTTATCAGGTCACCCGGGATCTCGAACGGCTGGAACGACACACATCGTTGGCTGTAGAGGCCGGCAACCTGGTCGGCCAGTTACAGCGCGAACGCAGCACCAGCATCACGCTCCTTGAGAGCGACAACCCGGCCAAGCTCCGGGAATATCTGCGCGAAGCCCGAGCCGCCACCAACAATCACCTTGCCTCGCTCCGGGTGCAACTTGATCAGCCCATGCCCCGGAGTGCCAACTCCTCCTATTTAAGTGATCTGAGAACACTCAGCCACTCATTAAACGAGCTTGCTGACATTCGGTCCGACATTGATCAGGCAAAGACCACTTCTAATAAAACAGATCAATACTTCACCAGCCGGATCGAACAGCTCAACAACCTGATCGGCCGCCTGTCAGCAATGACAGAGCACAACCAGATAGGGCGTAAGCTCAACGCCTATTTTATTCTCAACCGTCTCAAGGAGTTACTCGGCCAGGAGCGTCTGATCATTGCCCGGGCCATTATCTCCCATGAACTGACAGACCCGCAGCAGCAACAGCTGGTGGCCCTGGCAGCCCAGCAACAGACCGCGTTAACGGGCTATCAAAGCCAGATCGATAACGACGCCAGCTATGCAGACCTGACGCTCGAATCGCCGATAACAGCATTACGCGACCGGCTGATCAACAGTTCCGAGCCATCAACGCTTTTGCTGGAAACCCGCCCCGAAGAATGGTTTGTTCAGCAGTCTGACAGAGCCAGGCTCCTTACCCGCCTGGAGGCCGGACTCGCTGAGACCATTCGCGCTGAAACGGACCAGCTTCTGGCCTCGGCCCGGGAAGAACTCTGGCGCTATCTGCTCATTTCACCGCTGACCCTGCTGGCCTGCCTTACCTTTGCAGTACTGATTTTCCAGCAGACACAGTTACGGTTCCTGCTGACCAAAGCCGTCTTCGAGCACACCCATGACCGGATTACCGTAACCGACAGCCGGGCCAACATCATCGAAGTAAACGACGCCTTCACCCGGAACACCGGCTACTCACGCCAGGAGGTGCTGGGCCACAACCCGAACATGCTTCAGTCCGGCCGGCAGGGCCCGGAGTTCTACAAGCAACTCTGGCAGGAGCTGAAAAGCACCGGTAAATGGCAGGGGGAAATCTGGAACCGGCGCAAGAATGGCGAGTTTTTTGCTGAACTGACCACCATCAACGCCATCACCAATCGCCATGGCAACATAGAAAACTATGTATCGGTATCTTCCGACATTACTGACAGAGCGGCTCAACACGAGCGCGAGCTGGAGTATCGGGCTTACCACGACCCGCTTACCGGACTGCCCAACCAGATCCTGCTCAGAGACCGGCTGGAACACGCGCTCATGCTGGCAAAACGTTCAAATGACCAGATCGTTGTGGCTGCGTTTGACCTCGACCACTTCAGCCAGATCAATGAGAAATACGGCCATGCCGCTGGCGATGTACTGATTGACCGTATTGCCCGGCGCCTGCAGTCCATCATGCGCGATTGCGACACCATTGCCCGCACGGGCGGCGACGAATTGCTGGTTGTCATTGAACAACTTGAGAACCCGGCAAAGGGTCGTCGTTTGCTGGAACGCCTGCAACAGGAGCTGGCGCAACCCATCGAATTTGATGGCTTCACGACGACTTTGACTGCCAGCATCGGCGCCACCGCCTTCCCAGACGATGACGGTGACGCCGACACCCTGATTCGCCACGCCACCGAAGCTCTGCACCAGGCCAAACATAATGGCCGGGCCCGCCTCAGCTGGTTTGATCCGGAACAGGGACGAGACCAGAGCGCGTTTTCCCAACTGCTCCATCGGCTGGAAAAGGCCATTGTCGAAAACGAGCTCTGCCTGCACTATCAACCGAAGGTGGATATGGCCACGGGAGAACTGTTGGGCGTTGAGTCTTTGCTACGCTGGCAGGATCCGGAGCGTGGCATGATTCCGCCAGGCGCATTCCTGCCTCAGGTGGAGCAGCACCCGATTTCCATCGACATCGGCAACTGGGTTCTCGATACCGCCATCTCCCAGGTTCAGCACTGGAAAAACCGGGGTATCGACGTCAGCGTCAGCGTGAACATCAATGCCGTGCACTTGCTGGACCCGGACTTTATAACGACGTTACGCGGACACCTCCATCGTTATCCCGGCTTCAACCCCGCCAGTCTGGAACTGGAAATCCTGGAAAGTACCGCCATCAATGATATCGAGCTGGCCGGCAAAGTACTGACCGAGTGCCGGAAACTGGGCGTGCATGTATCGCTGGATGACTTCGGTACCGGCTTCGCCGCGCTGGATTACCTCAAACGACTGCCGGCCGACACCCTGAAGATTGATCAGTCGTTCGTCCGTGACATGGAAGACGACAAAGGCAACAGGGCGATCATCAAGGGCATTATCGGACTGGCCAGAGCTTTCAATTTTGATGTGATTGCAGAGGGCGTGGAAACCACAGAACAGGGCTGCACGCTGATCGAACTCGGTTGCGTCAATGCTCAGGGGTTTGGTATCGCACGGCCCATGCCGGCGCAAGAGTTTGACTCCTGGCGCCAGACCTGGAAACCACCCGCAGTCTGGCGCCAGAGAAAGGCCGGCTGACAGCCGGCCCGGGTTTGTTCAGATAATCCGCGAGAAGCGCTGGCTGGCACCCTCTTTGCGATACAGATCAAAGATCTGACAAATGGCGCGAATCAGCAAGCGCCCTGCCGGTTGTACCTGCAGCACCTGGCCATCATCGCCAATCAGTTCATCTTCGATCATCGGCTTCAGGCGCTTCAGCTCGTCGGCGAAATACCGGTCAAAGTTTTCATTCCACTCGTTGGCAAACTGCTGACGCGCCGCCGAAAAATCTTCTGTGTCTTTCGAGGCGCTGACCCAGGTAAGAAACCGGGTAGTCAGAGCCTATGAAGACATCATGAACATGCCGATCTGATAACGGAGCAGTAGCATGGCAAGCGTACCCGCACAAAC
>JAVLAV010000120.1:0-4112 GCA_031580735.1 Marinobacter sp. | reverse complement strand
TTGTTGCGGAAGAATGGCTGAAGCTGAAAAAAGGAGAGCTCTCCGAAGGCACCTTGAGAGTAGCGCGTAGAAGACTGGAGACCTGGGCCTACCCCAAACTCGGCCATCTGCCTATCTCAGACATTAAACCTGCCAAGGTTTTAGAAACACTTCGCGATATCGAGGACCAGGGTAAATACGAAACGACTCACCGCATACGCCAGCGCATTAGTGAAATTTATCAGCATGCCGTAGCAGAAGGTCGAGCTGAAACAGACCCGACTTCCACACTAAAAGGCCTACTGAAGACGGTCCCGACGCAGCACAGAGCTGCCATCACCTCCCCATCCGAACTGGGAGCATTATTAAGGGCGATTGACGCCTATAGTGGTCACGCATCGACCAGAGCCGCATTGAAGCTTGCTCCTATGCTGTTTCTGCGGCCTGGTGAGCTACGGAATGCTGAATGGGAGGAGATTGACCTTGAATCGGGCACATGGGTCGTGCCAGGTAAACGCATGAAAGGCACCCAGAAAGCAAAGCGGGCCGGCTTAGTACCAGACCACATTGTGCCCCTGCCCAAGCAAGCGGTTGCTGTTCTGAAGGAACTCCAGGCGATCACGGGCCACCAGCACCTGGTATTCGAGTCTGTGAAACCCGGCCGCCCGCTCTCAGATAACACAATTAACGTCGCCCTGCGGTCCATGGGCTTCGATGGCTCCACCATGGTGGGACATGGATTCCGAGCGACAGCTTCAACACTGCTGCATGAGCAGGGGTGGCAACCGGAAGTTATTGAGCTGCAGCTTGCCCACAAGCAGCGGAATCAGGTTGCTGCTGCCTACAACCGTTCGGCTAGGCTAAAGGAACGAGAAAAAATGATGCAGCACTGGTCGAACTACCTAGATACTCTTCGCCAAAGCTGAACCGTGCGACCTTCATCATTCTTCGATTAATTCCAGCAATTCACTCAGAAATTCGGAGACGCTATCCCTTACTTTCCTTTGCAGTTTGCGACTCCCCAAGGTGGCGCTAACTTCCAAATCCCGGTTGCCATCTTCAAGTGTTTCGATCCTGACAGCAATCTCCTGCTCTGGTCCGATGGCGGTGTCCCTAGCAGCTTTCCGAGCCAATGCCCTCAGCTTTCGCCACTTCTCAATTTCTTCCTCGCGGACATCCAACTTCTCGGCTCTTTTTAAAAGGCCTGCCCTCTTCCTTTGAATCTCCTCAGATTGCTTTGCAGCTTTTACCTTCAACTGCTCCCGCTCATTGTCGAGTAGACTCCGCTCGTCTTGATAGATGGCAGACTCTTTCTTCAGCAGATAGTCGATCAAACCACTTATGTTGAAACCTGGCCCTGCCGAACCAGCCAAACCCCGCAAAATCTCATCCGCCTCCCGAGACAAAAAGATCTTCCGGGTCACCCCGCCTTCTAGGCTGCGTTTTTTAGCGGCTCGCCATTGACGCACCTGATTTCTAAGTTTATTCAGGCGCTCACGGCCTTCGGCAGTTTGATCCAGCTCCCTCAACCGGGCTAATAAAATACCCGCACCCGAATCTGACGCACGACGAGCAGAAGAAAGAGCACCCCCTGATATCACGTCAACTTTCCAAAGGTACTCCAAAGCTCTAATCAGCAGCTGCTCTTGCCGGAGAAGATCGACCCACTGTTTCAAATCCTGCTTCACACATGCCCCGTAATCACTGCCAGATAAACGCTATTGATTATTACCCGCACCCACTGGAGTGGACAACCGAAAGGTAATCAATCATCATTTTCTCTAACGTTTGACTCTAATGTATTTGCTAAAAAATAGCTATTATTGAGGCTTTGATTTTGACGAACCAGCAAGCGAACAGCGCGTTAATTACTGAGTTCAAGGGATCGCCAGAAGCAAAGTTCTTCATGGTGAAGTTCCTTTCGAAGTTCCCGAATGGAAGCGATCGCATTGATGACTTCGCAAGATTTTCGAGGAAGCTGGGGTTCACAAAACCAGTCACCACCCGATGCATTTCTGAGCTCGTCCGGCTCGGCTTACTGCTTGATGGCCGACACCAAAGGGGGGAGAAGCCGTACCGCATCATCAATTTATCGACCAAACTCCAGGAGCTGGCCCACACTGAAAGGACGACACCATTACATCAGCGACACATGGACCAGTTACTGGTCTGGGGTGAAGAGCCGCTGCGGGAAAGGCGCCATAAACTCACCATCAACAAACGACTGGTTTTGCTGTTTCTTCTTGCTCACGCAGACCAAGCGGGAATCGTAAGGGGAATCAGCGCGTCTAAATTGAGCCGGTGTACAGGCTTGAACAGCCAGCAAACCAAAAACAACATCCGACTACTAACCCAACATCAGTACATTGCCAATGTTCTCCCTGGCGGTAATTTCCCAGGAACCATGGGAAAGGCATCGAGTATCTACAAGCTAGATTTGCGGCATCCGGCCTATGGTAACGACCGGCCGCCCGGAATCATTCTTTTGTTTCAATCGAGATCCGTTTTTGACAATGAATTACACGAAGCCGCTAAGTTGAACCTACTGATCCAAAAGCTTGCTAACCAGGATATCGATTTCATAGTCCCGGCCACAGAGTTCAAGCGCTATATGAAGGGAAGGATGTCGGGGCCAATGCAGCAGAGGCTTCAATGGGAGATGCTGGATATCGCATCGCTCGTCATAAGTTCGCGCTTGGGGGACCCGACAGAATCGTCTCGATTAATCAAGTCTAAAATTTCAGCTCGTGTATTTGACCTGCCCCCAGTCTTTAATCCAACTGCTCCCTAGTAATGTCCGTTACTTTTGAATCAGTTTTTCCAAGTCGGAGAGCGGAGGCAAACTCCAAGGGTGTCTGATACCCCAAGGACGAATGCGGACGCTGCTCATTGTAGTCCAAGCGCCAGTTGCTGATTTTTTCTCGGGCGTGAGCGAGATCCCGGAACCAATGTTCATTCAGGCACTCATCCCGGAATTTTCCGTTAAAGCTCTCGACGTATCCGTTCTGCATCGGTTTCCCGGGCTGGATCAGCTTTAGCTCGACGCCATGGTGGTAGGCCCATTGGTCGAGCGCTCTACCAGTGAATTCCGGCCCCTGATCGGTCCTAACGGCTTTTGGGTAGCCTCGGAAGGCAGCGATACCATCCAGGGTGCGGGTGACCTGTTCACCTGATATTCCCATGGCCACGGGAATGTCGAGGCACTCCTTGGTGAAGTCATCCACGATCGTTAGGCATTTGATCCTGCGGCCGTTAGCCAAGGAATCCATCACGAAATCCATGGACCAGGTATGGTTTGGCGCATCAGGCAACACCAAGAGCTGCCGTTCCACCATCACGCCTTTACGGCGCTTGCGTTTACGGACAGCCAGGCCTGCCTCCCGGTAAAGCCGATAAACCTTCTTGTGATTCACCTCAGCACCCTCACGACGCAGCAACTGGTGAACACGCCGGTACCCGAACCGGCGGCGTTCGAACGCAATGGCTTTGATGCGCTCTGTCAGCTCGCGCTCTTCTGGAGAACGCTGAGACTGATACCGCATCGTTGCGCGGGATAACCCGACGAGTGAACAGGCTTTGCGCTCGGATATCGTCGTCTCCGACAGCATGGTGCGCACAGCCTCGCGCTTGTTCCCGACGGTCAGTACTTTCGGTTGAGGGCGGCCTTCAGAGCTTCGGTGTCGAGCATAGACTCGGCCAGCAATTTCTTGAGCCGGGCATTCTCTTCCTCCAGCGCCTTCAGACGACGGGCTTCAGAGACTTCCAGGCCGCCATACTTCTTGCGCCAGGTGTAAAAGGTCGCGTCCGAGATGTTGTACTTCCGGCACAGCTCTTTGACCGGTAAGCCAGCCTCGGCTTCCTTCAGAATGGGAATGATCTGTTCTTCGGTGAATCGCTTTTTCATGTTCATCGTCCTCTCTGATGATGAACATTACTAAGATCACGATGGATTAGAAAGTTGGGTGCAGGTCAGAAGCAGTACAAGGTCTCGCCGGAGTTATTAAGGCCCCTCCGTGACGTGAAGTAGGTCAACTACGTCGTGGAATGAACGCTTACCCGGGGCAAGATGGATGCCTCGGAGTTCAAGGAATACATCTTCGGCATGCTGTTCCTCAAACGCTGCTCTGATGTGT
>JAVLAV010000011.1:0-54048 GCA_031580735.1 Marinobacter sp. | reverse complement strand
CTCCCGAGCGGCCGTTGACGTTTCATAGTGGCATCTGTCGATCAACGCATTACGAGCTCGAGTGCCCGATGAAAGACTATCAGGGTCTGGGCACAGTCTCAGCCCGCTTCGAATAAGGAGGCAAAATGCCGATTGTGTAGGTCAATATTCTGGAAGGTCGAACCACTGAGCAAAAGGAAGCGCTTATCCAGGAAGTCAGCGAGGCCCTCGTACGTTCGCCGGACGCGCCGATTGAGAGGGGCGGGCGATCATCAATGAGATACCCAAACAGCATTTTTGGGATTGGTGGACGATCGGCTGGATGGTCTTCAACACCTAGCCGTTCCAACGCCGGCACCCACCAAGGGCGCCGGCGATCAAACCTTACTCCCCGTGCTTCTCGTAAATACGCTTACCCCAGGCTTCCTTCTCGCCGGGCAGTATCAGGTTCAGGATGACGGCTGCCACTGCGCACAAGGCGATGCCTTCGAGGTGGCCCAGCACCATGTTGCCGATACCGAACACCAGCGTCACACCAACAATGACCAGGTTGCGGGACACCGACAAATCCACCTGATGGCGGATCAGCGTGTTCAGGCCCACCACCGCGATGGAGCCGAACAGCAGGCACAGAATCCCACCCATGACCGGCGTTGGAATGGTCTGCAGGGCTGCGCCGAATTTGCCGACGAATGCCAGCACGATAGCTACGGACGCTGCCCACCACATTACCTTCGGGTTGAAGTTTTTGGTCAGCATGACGGCGCCGGTAACTTCAGAGTAAGTGGTGTTGGGCGGCCCGCCGAGCAGAGAGGCGGCGCTGGTGGCCAGGCCGTCGCCCAGCAGGGTGCGGTGCATACCGGGTTTTTCGATGTAGTTTTTCCGGGTTACGTTGCCGATTGCCAGTATATCGCCGATGTGTTCGATGGCCGGTGCGATGGCGACCGGGATCATGAACAGGATGGCGCCCCAGCTGAATGAAGGCGCGGTGAAGTTTGGTACCGCGAACCAGGGAGCTTCCTGCACCGCGGTGGTGTCGACAATGCCGGCGAACCAGGAGAGCAGATAGCCGACAATGACCCCGACCATGATCGGAATCAGCCGGAAGATGCCTTTGGCCCAGACTGACATGACGATGGTCACAACCAGCGAGATCATCGCGATCCAGATGGCGGTGTCGTAGGGAAACAGTTGTTCGCTGCCATCGCCGGTGCGGCCTGAGGCCATGTGTACCGCCAGGGGCGCCAGACCCAGGCCGATGGTCATGATCACCGGGGCGATAACGACTGGCGGGAGCAGGCGGGTGACAAAGCCCGTACCACGAACGCGGATGGCGCCGGCAAGAATGATATAGAGGATGCCGGCGGCCATCAGGCCACCAAGGGTTTCTTCAATACCGAACTTGCCCTTGGCGGCAATAATCGGTGCGATGAAAGCAAAAGACGAGGCCAGAAAGATGGGAATCTGCCCGCCGGTCACCACGTGAAAAATCAGTGTGCCGAGCCCCGCGGTGAACAGAGCTACGTTCGGGTCCAGCCCGGTAATCAGCGGCATCAGCACCAGAGCGCCGAAAGCTACCAGCAGCATCTGGGAGCCGGCGATGGCCTGTTTCCAGACCGGTTCGTTGGCGTGTTCCTGCATTGTTATTCGTCCTTTTGCTTGGTGCCGAAGATTTTATCGCCGGCATCACCAAGGCCCGGCAGAATGTAGCCCTTCTCGTTCAGTCGTTCATCCACAGACGCGGTGTAGATAGACACGTCCGGGTGTTTTTCCAGTACCTTCTCAACGCCTTCCGGGGCAGCTACGAGGACCAGTGCACGGATTTCAGTGCTACCGGCTTTCTTGAGCAGGTCGATGGTGGAAATCATGGAGCCGCCGGTGGCCAGCATCGGGTCGACAATCAGGGCCATGCGCTGGTCCAGTTCGCCCACCAGTTTTTCCAGATAGGTTTCCGCTTCCAGTGTTGTTTCATTGCGAATCTGGCCAACCACGCTTACCCTTGCGACCGGAATCAGGGTCAGCACACCATCGAGCATGCCCAGGCCAGCGCGCAGGATCGGCACGATGGTGACTTTCTTGCCGTGAATCTGTTCGACAGATACCGGACCGGCCCAGCCCTCAATGGTTTTTTCCTGAAGGTTGAAGTCTTTGGTGGCCTCGTAGGTCAGCAGGGCGCCGACTTCCTGTGCCAGTTCACGAAAATTCTTGGTGCTGATGTCGGCGCGGCGCATCAGGCCGAGTTTGTGCTGGATAAGTGGGTGCTTCACTTCGTGGATCGGCATGGGGTCACCTGTGCGTTCGATTTTCTGGCTTGAGTTTTGATCAGTTAAACGGCAGAAGCATACCGTATCTGGGGCTTCGCGTCAGGCGTTGATCGGCCCGGATTCATCAACTTTTGGAAGGCTGGTACGAATATTGCCGTATAGCTCCCTGTACGGCGTATAGTGCCGGCTTTTCGACTCTGAAATCGACTGAAAGCAAAGAAACCGGAGAACTTTCCAGCATGGACAGAGCGTTGGTCCTGAATAACGTCAAAGCCTTGACGCGGGGAAACCTGGGCGTCCCGCTGATGGTGATGGGGCTGTTGGGCATGATGATCCTGCCCATGCCGGCGTTTCTGCTGGACGTGTTCTTCACTTTCAACATCACGCTGTCCATCGTCATTCTGCTGGTGTGTGTGTACGCCATGCGGCCGATGGAGTTTGCGTCTTTCCCAACGGTTCTGCTGGTAGCCACTCTGCTGCGGCTGGGCTTGAATGTTGCGTCCACCCGGATCGTGCTGCTTGAGGGTCATGAAGGCGGTGATGCTGCTGGTAAGGTTATCGAATCCTTTGGTGAGGTGTTGATCGGCGGTAACTATGCCGTGGGTCTGGTGGTGTTCGCCATTCTTATGATTATCAACTTCCTGGTTGTAACAAAAGGCGCCGGCCGGGTGTCGGAAGTAAGTGCCCGCTTTACTCTCGATGCCATGCCCGGCAAGCAGATGGCGATTGATGCCGACATGAACGCCGGCCTGATCAATCAGGACGAAGCCAAGGCCCGCCGGGAAGATATTGCCCAGGAGGCGGACTTCTACGGCTCGATGGATGGTGCCTCCAAGTTTGTGAAAGGCGATGCGGTAGCCGGCCTGCTGATTCTTGCGATCAACATTATCGGTGGCATTGTGATCGGCATGATGCAGCATGGCCTGGATTTCGGTGTGGCGGTTGAGCGCTACGCTCTATTGACCATTGGTGACGGCCTGGTTGCCCAGATTCCGTCGCTGCTGCTTTCCACTTCTGCCGCCATCATGGTGACCCGTGTCACCTCCAGCCAGGACATGGGCGGTCAAATTCTCCAGCAGATGTTCAGTGCTCCCAAGGCGCTGGCTATTGCGGCCACCATTCTGATCATTCTGGGCCTGATTCCGGGCATGCCGCATATCGCCTTCCTGGGCCTGGGCGGGATCGCCGCTGTTTCAGCCTGGTATATCTTCAAGAAACAGAGCCAGACCGTGGAAGAAGACGGTTCCTGGACCGGCAGTGGGGCGGTAGGCGGTGCCAAACCGCGCCAGGGTACGGAAGTAACGGCAGACCAGGGCGGTGGTCAGGCGCTGCCGGCACCGGGCGAAACCCGTGAGCTGGGCTGGGACGATGTGGCTACTGTCGACATAGTGGGCCTGGAAGTGGGCTATCGCCTGATTCCTCTGGTGGATAAATCCCAGGGTGGCCAGTTGCTGAGCCGTATCAAGGGTGTACGCAAAAAGCTCTCGCAGGATCTGGGCTTCCTGATGCCATCCGTGCATATCCGCGACAACCTGGACCTGATGCCCAATGTTTACCGCATCACGCTGATGGGTGTGACCATCGCCGAAGCGGAAATCCATCCTGAGCGGGAGTTGGCGATTGATCCGGGCCAGGTGTTCGGCAAGGTGGAAGGCATTGCCGGCAAAGATCCCGCCTTTGGCCTTGAAGCCACCTGGATCGAACCGGACCAGAAAGATCAGGCTCAGACCCTCGGCTACACCGTGGTGGACGCCAGTACTGTGGTGGCCACCCACCTGAACCAGATTCTGCAAAGCCATGCTCACGAGCTGATTGGTCATGAAGAGGCTCAGAAGTGGCTGGATCAGCTGGAGAAGATTTCACCCAAGCTGGCCGAAGAGCTGGTGCCGACCACCATCACCGTCAGTATTTTGTTGAAGGTGCTCCAGAACCTGCTGAAAGAAGAAGTGCCGATTCGCGATATGCGTTCGATTGCCGAAGCGATTGTGAACGTTCATCCGAAGAGCCAGGATCCCAAGATTCTCACCACGGTGGCGCGCCAGGCCTTGCGTCGGATGATTGTTCAGAGCATCTGTGGCAACGAGAAAGAGATCCCTGTGATTACTCTGGATCCCGACTTGGAACAGTTATTGCTGAAGTCTGTTCAACAGAGTCAACAATCCGGCGGACAGGAAGATATTGGCCTGGTGCTTGAGCCCAACATGGTGGAAAAACTGCAACGCTCACTGCAAGACAGCGTTCAGCGCCAGGAAATGATGGGCAAGCCAGCCATCCTGCTGGTTTCCGGGCCATTGCGGCCAGTGCTGGCGAAGTTTGCCAGCTACGGAGTAGAGCGCTTGCACGTGCTCTCGTACCAGGAAGTGCCGGATAACAAACAGATCACAATCGTCGCCTCTGTAGGCCAGTAAGGGTTCTCAGAGCAAGGCGGGCAGCCAACCGGCAGCCGGTGGAGGATGAAGCACTATGAAAGTAAAACGGTTTTTCGCGCAGACCATGGCAGAGGCCCTCAAGCAGGTCAGCAATGAAATGGGCCCGGATGCCGTTATTCTGTCCAATCGCCGGGTGGATGGCGGTGTCGAAATAGTGACGGCCCTGGATTATGACGAAAATATGGCGCGCCAGCGTCTCGGCGATAAAGCCGTGGAAGCCACCAATGGCTCCCGGCTTGCTGAAATGCAGGCCGACCAGCATCGTCACCTGGAAAGCGAGCTTACCCGCTCCCGCAGCCGTATTCAGGAAGTTCGGGAAAAGCGTGCATCGGCCGGCGCCCGATATTCCGGCGTGGCCTTTGATGATGCAGCCATCGAAGAAGAAGCGGCAGAGCCGGAAGTCAGCCTGAGCGCAGAATCGGACACTAATGAGAAGGCATCCGATGCGGGCTATTCTGACGAGCTGGCCAGCATGAAAGCCGAGATTAATTCCCTGCGGGATCTGGTGAGCGGCAAAAAGACAGAAACCGCCCGGCCAAAGCCGGAAGGCGCCGGCAACGCTGTGCAGCAGCGTTTGTCTGAACGTTTGCAGGAGTTCGGCCTGAGTTCGGATTTGGGCGGTAGCCTGGCGCAACAGAATCGTAACGCCCGGCTGGAAGATGCCTGGAAGCAGTCCTTGAAAATGCTGGCGACGGGCGTGCGCACAGCACGTGAGAACTGGCTGGAAGCCGGCGGTGTCTATGCGCTTGTCGGGCCCACCGGTTCCGGCAAAACCACCACCATTGGCAAGCTGGCGGCCCGCTATGTGCTCGAGCATGGCCCGGATTCGCTGGCGCTGGTCACCACCGACCGTTACCGGGTGGCGGCTCACGAACAGCTCTTCGTTTTCGGTCGTATTCTCAATGTACCGGTTCGTGTAGTGGATGAAACCCATTCGTTGGACGACATTCTTGATGAACTGTCGGACAGACATCTGGTCCTGATCGATACGGCTGGGCTGACCAGCTCCGATCGTGGCTACCAGGAACAGCTCGCTGAACTGGCACGCAGCCACCACAATATTCGCAGCCATCTGGTGGTCTCTGCCACCAGTCAGCCACGAATCATGAAATCCGTCTGGCATTGCTATAAGATGGCAAACCTTGCCGGTTGTGTGATGACCAAGATTGATGAAGCTCTCACTCTGGGAGAGTCACTTGGCTTTGTGATGGAGACCGGTTTGCCGGTGGCCTGGTACACCGATGGCCAGAAAATACCGGAAGATCTGCACCGTGCTCAGGCGGTACCACTGGTCAGGTTGGGTGTTGAGCGGCTGCGGGCCATGCAACAGTCACAGGCGGTTGCCGAGGGTGCTTGAAACCACCGGCAGCAAAAAAGAAATCCGGCATGCATGCCTACAAGAACGTAGTGAGAGACTGAGAACAGTATGAGCAAACCACATCCGGTTCAGGTAATTGCGGTTTCCGGCGGCAAAGGCGGTGTCGGTAAGAGTAACGTGTCAGTCAATCTCGGTATTGCGCTGGCCGAAAAGGGCAGAAGAGTCGTGATCCTGGACGCGGACCTCGGCCTGGCCAATATTGACGTGTTGCTGGGCATCAAGGCCAATCGCAATCTTCAGGACGTGCTCAACGGCGAGTGTGAGCTCAGAGAGGTTCTGGTAAACGGCCCGGGCGGCATTAAAATTGTGCCGGCTTCTTCAGGCACCCAGCACATGACACAGCTCAGCCCGATGGAGCATGCCGGACTGATCAACGCCTTCAGTGATCTGGGTGACCAGATTGACGTATTAATCGTTGACACCGCCGCCGGCATTTCTGAATCGGTGGTCAGCTTCCTGCGGGCTTCGCAGGAGATCCTGCTGGTGGTTTGCGACGAACCCACATCGATTACCGACTGCTACGCCCTGATTAAACTGATGAACCGGGATTACGGCACGAATCGCTTCCGTATTCTGGCCAATCAGGTGCGCAACGATCAGGAAGGCCGGGTGCTGTTTGATAAACTGACCCGCGTCACCGAACGGTTCCTTGATGTAGCATTACAATACGTAGGAATTGTGCCTTACGATGAGGCCGTGAAAAAAGCGGTGCAACGCCAGAAAGCCTTTCTGGAGGCTTATCCCCGGGCCAGGGCCTCGGCGGCTGTTCGTGCCCTGGCGCAGAAAGTGGACAACTGGCCGCTGCCGACTACCCCGCGGGGGCATCTGGAGTTTTTCGTAGAGCGACTCATCGAAGCCTGACTCTGACCTGAACCCATTGTTGTAAGAAGCCGGATACATGACGTTGGCGAAAAATCTGGGATTGTACCAGCAGACAAGTGCCAAGACGCCTTCACAACTGATTGAAGAGCACGCGCCGCTGGTCAAGAAAATTGCGCTTCACCTGATGGCCCGGCTGCCGGCTTCCGTGCAGTTGGAAGATCTGATGCAGGCAGGCATGATCGGTTTGCTGGAAGCCGCACAACGTTATTCCTCCGGTAAAGGCGCCACTTTTGATACCTATGCCGGCATCCGCATACGCGGTGCCATGGTGGATGAGATCCGCAAGGGCGACTGGGTGCCTCGTTCGGTGCACCGCAATTCCCGCAAGATAGCCGCTGCCATTAAAACAGTGGAAGACAGAACCGGCCGTGAAGCTCAGGATGTTGATGTGGCTGAAGAGCTGGGTATGAATCTCGATGATTACCACGCTTCCCTGGCCGACTCCAACAGCGGTCGACTTTTTAGTCTCGATGAATTAAATGAATCCGGTGAGCTGCCGTTACAAGAAGCAGACGCCAGTGATAATCCGCTGGATGGCATTTCATCCAGTGCTTTCCGACGGAATCTGGCAGAAGCCATTGAAGGGCTTCCCGAGCGCGAAAAACTGGTACTGAGCCTGTACTATCAGGAAGAGCTCAACCTCAAGGAAATCGGAGCCGTGCTTGGGGTCAGTGAAAGTCGGGTCAGTCAGATCCACAGTCAGGCGGCCCTGCGTTTGCGAGGACGGCTGTCAGGTTGGCACGACGACGACAAAAATTAGACGGGTTTTCACCTGCTAGACTCAAAGGCTGAATGAAATCCGGGTGTTACTGACTGGAGGTCCCATTGGACAAGAACATGAAAATTCTCATTGTGGATGACTTTTCCACAATGCGGCGAATCATAAAAAACCTGCTGCGCGATCTCGGCTTTACCAATACCGATGAAGCTGACGACGGCAACTCAGCGCTGCCCATGCTTAAAAGCGGCAAATACGACTTTCTGGTAACGGACTGGAACATGCCCGGTATGTCCGGGTTTGATCTGCTGAAGGCGGTGCGTGCTGATGAAGATCTCAAGGATCTTCCGATCCTGATGGTCACCGCCGAAGCCAAGCGTGACCAGATCATTGCTGCGGCTCAGGCTGGTGTAAACGGGTATGTCGTAAAACCGTTTACCGCTGCGACCCTGAAGGAAAAGATTGAAAAAATCTTTGAGCGAATTCACTAACCAGAGGTCAGATAGCTGCCATGAGTGACGGCACAGATAACCAACGGGGCCTGGACCCGGAGGTCACGGAAAAGCTGAAGCAGCAGACCTCGGAGCTGGCAGAGAGCGTCAACGCGGGTGATCATGCCCGGGCAATGGCGGTGATCAACGAGCTGAGCGAAGTTCGTGACCAGAGCCTTTATCAAGAGGTAGGGCGGCTGACACGTAGCCTCCACGAAGCCATTCGTAATTTCCAGATTGATGCCCGTAGCGCTGAACAGCAGGAAGTGCTTTCGGCCATGTCGGACGCATCCGATCGCCTGAACTACGTCGTAGAAATGACCAACCAGGCTGCCAATCGCACGATGGATCTGGTGGAAGAAAGCATGCCGGTGGCCCACGCAATGCGTGATGAGGCTGTCGAACTGCGGGACGAGTGGCAGCGGTTGCGCCGCCGGGAAATGGCGCCTGCTGAATTTCGCGAACTTTATGGCCGTATCGATAAGTTTTTCGCGGCCATGACCACCGATTCCGACATTCTCTACAACAGCCTGTCAGAAATTCTGCTGGCTCAGGATTTCCAGGATCTGACGGGGCAGGTTATTCATAAGGTGACAGCCCTGGTCAAGGAGGTAGAGGAAAATCTACTGAGCCTTGTTGTTATGGCTAGCCACGTTGATCAACTGACCGGCACGGTTCATGAGATTGAAGAAAAAGAGGAATCGGCCGAAAAAGGTGTAGGGCCTCAGATAAAAGCTGATGAGCGTGAGGACGTGGTATCCGGGCAGGACGGTGTTGATGACCTGCTTTCCAGTCTCGGTTTCTGAATAATAAAGAAGGTGACGCATGGCGTTAGAAGCGGACGAAGATATTCTCCAGGATTTCCTGGTCGAGGCCGGCGAGATTCTCGAAAATCTGTCAGAGCAGTTGGTCGATCTGGAGCAGCATCCGGACGATGCTGATCTGCTTAACGCCATATTCCGTGGCTTTCATACCGTCAAGGGCGGGGCAGGCTTTCTGCAGCTTGATGCGCTGGTTAACTGCTGTCACGTAGCGGAAAACGTTTTCGACACCCTGCGTAACCACAAGCGTGCAGTTACCTCGGATCTGATGGATGTGGTTCTTGAGGCGCTTGATCACGTCAACTCCATGTTTGATGAGGTGCGCAGCCGGGAAGAGCCGACGCCGGCACCGGACGAGCTGCTTGAGGCGCTGAAAAAGTACGCTCAGCCAGAAACCGAAGGGGCGGCAGAAGCCGAGACTTCAGGTTCAGAGCAGGCTGCTCAGGGCGCGGAAGGCGATCCGGGCGATATCACCGATGATGAATTTGAACAGCTGCTTGATGCGCTGGGCGATGAAAAAGGTGACGCAAAGGACAATAAGCCCCAGGCAGGCTCTGCCGATGGTGCCAGTGGTTCGGACGATGACGAAATTTCGGAAGATGAATTCGAAGCGTTGCTCGATCAGTTGCACGGCAAAGGACAGTTCTCTGGCCCGCCTCCCGAGAGTGAGGCCAGTGATCCCGCTGAAAAGTCGTCAGAGGACAAAAGCCAGTCGTCCGGTGATGACGATCTGATCAGCGACGATGAATTTGAAAACCTGCTGGACGAGCTCCACGGCAAAGGTGCCGGGCCGAGTGTGCAGCCGGGCGACGCCGAAAAGCAGCCAGCGGCGAAGAAACCGGAGCCAAAGCCCGAGCCCAAAAAGGAACAAAGCAAACCCGCCGAGAAGCCGGCCCCGGCAGCAAAATCTGCTCCCAAGGAACCGGCGCCCAAGGGCGACACGACGGTACGGGTGGATACCAGCCGGCTTGATGACATCATGAACATGGTGGGTGAGCTGGTTCTTGTGCGCAATCGCCTTCAGCGTCTGGGTTCTGAAAGCGAAGACAGTGAAATGCACAAAGCGGTCTCCAATCTTGACGTCGTAACGTCAGATCTTCAGTCGGCAGTTATGCAGACCCGCATGCAGCCGATCAAGAAAGTCTTTGGCCGTTTCCCGCGGGTCGTTCGTGACCTCTCGCGCAGCCTCAAGAAAGAAGTGGACCTGGTCATGCACGGCGAGGACACCGACCTGGATAAAAACCTGGTCGAAGCGTTGGCTGATCCGCTGGTTCACCTGGTTCGCAACTCCGTGGACCACGGCATTGAAGATCCGGATGTTCGGGAGCAGAACGGCAAGCCCAGAAAGGGCACCGTTACGCTTTCGGCGGAACAGGAAGGTGACCATATTCTGCTGTCCATCTCCGATGATGGTGCGGGTATGGACCCGGAAGTGCTGCGCCGTAAAGCCGTTGAGAAAGGCGTATACGACGAAGACGCCGCCTCACGTTTGACCGACAGCGAATGCTACAACCTGATTTTGGCAGCCGGTTTCTCCACCAAAGACGTGATCTCCGACGTTTCCGGACGGGGCGTGGGCATGGACGTGGTGAAAACCAAGATCAGCCAGCTTAACGGGCAGATCAACATCGAATCGGTCAAGGGTAAGGGCTCCGATATTATCATCAAGGTGCCGCTGACTCTGGCAATCATGCCGACCCTGATGATCATGCTGGGGAACCAGTCGTTTGCGCTGCCTCTGGTCAATGTTGTGGAAATTTTCCATCTTGATTTGACCAAGACCAACATTGTCGATGGTCGTGAGTGTATTGTGGTACGGGAAAAGGTGTTCCCGTTATTCCACGTCAAGCGCTGGCTTGTGCCGGCTGAAGCCTCGAACGAACACCCTAAAGATGCGCATGTGGTCATTGTTGCCATGGGCACACGACAGGTTGGTTTCGTGGTTGACCAATTGATTGGTCAGGAAGAGGTGGTGATCAAGCCGCTGGGTCGGGCACTGCAGGGTACGCCTGGTATGGCCGGCGCCACTATTACTGGTGACGGCCGGATCGCGCTGATTATTGATGTACCCAGTCTTCTGCAGCATTACGGTTAACCATAAGCACGCAGAAGTCGGGGATTGTTTAGGAGAAATGGATGACAGTTTCTGTCCTGGTCGTTGACGATTCAGGCTTCTTCCGCAAACGGCTGACGGAAATCCTGACGGCCTCGGGTCAGATAAAAGTGGTGGGTACCGCCTCAAACGGGCGGGAAGGTGTTGAGCTGGCTGAAAAGCTCCGCCCGGATGTGATCACAATGGACTACGAAATGCCGGTTATGGATGGCATTTCAGCAGTTCGGGAGATCATGAAAAAGTGCCCCACGCCGGTTCTGATGTTTTCCTCGCTCACTTACGAGGGTGCCCGGGTTACTCTGGACGCCCTTGAAGCCGGGGCGGTGGATTTCCTGCCCAAAAATTTCGAGGAAATCGCCCGGGATAGCAGTCAGCTTCAGAAGATCCTGATCCAACGGGTGATGGATGTCTGTGGCAGTCGGCCCGGCGGTAAAACGCCACCCAGTTCTCCTGCGCCGTCGGCTTCGCCCGCACGGCCAGAGACACGCAGGCCGGCAACACCAGCCCGGCCCGAGCCAACCGGAGCCAGGCCGGCACCACAACAACGGGCCCGCCCGGGAACCGCAGAGCCGGCGCATGAAGCCCCGCGCCGTTCAGCAGCAAAAACTCCGGCCCGTCACTATCAGGTGGTGGCTATTGGCACCTCCACTGGTGGGCCTGTGGCGCTGCAAAAAGTGCTGACTGAATTGCCCGCCTCGTTCCCGGCTCCGATCGTGCTGGTGCAGCACATGCCCGCCAGTTTCACGCCGGCTTTTGCAGAGCGCCTGAACCGGCTGTGCAAAATCCAGGTGCGCCAGGCTGAAGACGGCGATGTATTGCGTCCGGGGCTGGCTTTGCTGGCACCTGGCGGCAAACAGATGATGATCGAGAATCGGGGCGGCCAGGCAAAAGTGCGAATTCTGGCCAGTGACGAACGCCTGAATTACAAACCCTGTGTGGATGTGACGTTTGGCTCTCTCGCCCGCAGCTTTCCGGGCAAAACCCTGGGTGTGATCCTTACCGGTATGGGCGCAGACGGCAAGGAAGGCTGCCGGATGATGAAGCAGTCCGGTTCTGTGATCTGGTCCCAGGATGAAAAAACCTCGGTTATCTACGGCATGCCCATGGCGGTCGCCAAGGCCGGCATTACCGACGAAGTTCTGTCACTTCAGGAAATCGGGCCGAGACTGGTTGAAGGCGTGAGCTGATGGATATTCTCAGCCTGCTCGGGATCACTCTCGCTTTTGTGGCGATTCTGGGTGGCAATCTTCTGGAAGGTGGCGCCCTCAGTTCCCTGTTCAATGGCCCGGCAGGGCTGATCGTGGTTGGTGGCACGCTGGCCGCAACCATTCTGCAAACCTCCTGGCCGATACTCAAACGTGCCTTCATCCAGGTTCGCTGGGTGTTCGTGCCGCCTTACGTCTCCATGGAAGACGGTATTGGCAAGGTAATCGACTGGAGCGTAAAGGCCCGCAAGCAGGGGCTGCTCGGGCTTGAGGGCATGTCTGAAAGAGAACCGGAAAATTTCGCGCGCAAAGGCCTGCAACTGCTGGTAGATGGCGCCGAGCCGGAAGCCATTCGCAGTATTCTGGAAGTGGATCTTGAATCCCGGGAACAGCGTGATCTGGAGACGGCGAAAGTATACGAAGCCATGGGCGGGTATTCACCGACCATCGGCATTATTGGCGCGGTGATGGGCCTGATCCAGGTAATGACCAACCTCGAAGATCCGGAATCGCTCGGCAGCGGCATTGCAACAGCCTTTGTTGCCACGATTTATGGTGTGGCCCTGGCCAACCTCCTGTTCTTCCCAGTGGCCAATAAACTACGCGGTATTATTCGTGAGCGGACCCGGTACGAGGATATGATGATTGATGGCATCATCGCCATCGCCGAAGGCGAAAATCCCAAATCCATCGAACTGAGACTGCGGGGCTTCCTGCAGTAAGCTTACGGGACACCAGCCTATGCGTCGGCGCCGACAGCCACAGGAGGATCTCCACAACAAGGAACGCTGGCTGATCTCCTACGCGGACTTCATTACTCTTCTGTTTGCCTTTTTTGTGGTGATGTACTCGGTATCTTCAGTCAACGAAGGTAAGTACAAAGTCCTTTCCGATACATTTACCGGCGTTTTTAACGCCCCGCAGCGTTCCCCGAAGCCTATCCCTATTGGCGAAAATCCCGCACAGGCTCCGCGCGTTGAGCAGCAGGAATCAGCCTCTGAGTCGACGGATGAGCCCCGGGCGACCGAGCTGGACGCCCGGGAGAGGGAAGAAGTGCTGCAAACCATGGCCAACCAGTTGGAAATGGAGTTTGATGAACTGATCAACCAGGGCGTTGTTACGCTTGAATCCACTGATCAGTGGCTGGAATTGAACCTGCCGAACAGCATGTTGTTCAACAGCGGGGACGCAGAACCTCATTACGATGCATTCCGGGTGATGGAAAAGATCGCCACGGTACTGCGCGACCGCGATAATGCCGTGAAAGTTGAGGGCTTTACGGATAACCAGCCCATCCGCACCAGTCGCTTCCCTTCAAACTGGGAGTTGTCAGCCGCCAGGGCGGCAGCAGCCGTGCGTATGTTGACAATGGAGGGCATTGAGCCGGAGCGACTCGCTGCTGTGGGGTACGGCCAGTATCAGCCGGTGGCCCGGAACGATACCGAAGCAGGCCGCCAACGCAATCGGCGGGTAGTGCTATTAATTTCAAAAGATGCCAGTATCCGCGGTGCCATGCGCTGAGGCCGATAACCGTAACCCCGGCCAATTTCGTGCGAATTGGCACACTTTCTGTATTACTTCTGTTCTGAACATATTGAATCGGCAAGGATTTGCCACCTTCGGGTGGTATTGGTGTCAAGTTGCGCCATGTTCTGCCGATAAAAACTATGCCGTCGGTACATTGTGACGTGCCGATCCGTGGGTGGAGTATCAAGAGTGCGTATCTGGGCAGTAGCGAATCAAAAAGGTGGTGTCGGAAAAACAACGTCAGTTGTTGCCCTGGGTGGATTGCTCGCTCAACAGGGCAAGCGTGTACTTGTGGTCGATCTGGACCCCCATGGTTCGCTTACCAGCTGGTTTGGCTATGACCCGGACTCCATTGCTCACAGTGTGTTCGATCTGTTTCAGCATGAGGGAAAGGTGCCGGAAGGCCTGCCCGCCCAGCTGATTACCGACACAAGCTGCCCGGGACTGTCATTGTTGCCGGCCAGCACGGCGTTGGCCACCCTTGAGCGCAAAATGGTTGGCGTGGGCGGCATGGGGCTGATTATTTCCCGGGCGCTGGCCCAGCTGTGGGACGATTTCGACTACGTGATACTGGATAACACGCCCTCTCTGGGCGTTCTGATGGTGAATGCCCTGGCCGCGTCTCAACACCTGGTGATCCCGGTACAGACAGAATTTCTGGCTATCAAGGGGCTGGAACGTATGCTGCACACATTGCAGATGATTATGCGATCCCAGAAAAACCAGTTGTCCTATACCATCGTACCTACACTCTACGATCGCCGGACTCAGGCCTCGGTAAAAAGCCTGAACCTGCTACGTAAAACTTACACCGATAGCCTCTGGCGGTTTGCTGTCCCGGTTGATACCAAATTCCGCGACGCAAGTCAGAATGGGGTTATTCCGTCGGTGATGGACCCCAACACCCACGGCGTGAGAGCCTACAGCCATTTGCTTGACGATCTCCTGAAGCGGACCGAAAAGCTCAAGGAGCCTCAGGATGGCTGACAAAAAAATGACGCAACTGGCAGAGCCGGAAGCCGCAATCGCCAGTTATCTGGACGATCTGCTGCATACGGCGACCAGCACGGCACTGGAAGATGAATGGGTAGAGCCGGAATCGAAACCGGAGCCCGAACCGGAGCCTGAGCCGCCGAAACGAAAATTGAGAACGGTGGCCCGGTCAAAGCCGACACCGGTGGCTGAAAAACCGGCGCCTGCGCCAGAGCCGGAAGTGAAAGCTGAGCCACGGATCAGTGTCACGAAGCAGGTTGAGGTTCCCGTTGCCGAACCGCAACAGACGCTTGATCCCAAGCCGGCACCGGATGAACCGCCGACACGGCCGGACTGGTCGGAAGAGCCGTTTGAGTGCCTGATTTTTACCGTGGCCGGGCTGAAACTGGCGGTGCCACTGGTCTTGCTGGGTGCTATTCATCGGCTGGAAAGTGATGATGAAATTCGCCCGATTCCGGGTAGCCCCCGCTGGTATATGGGCATGCGCCCGGACCGGGACCAGAACCTGCGAGTAGTGGATAGCGCCGAATGGATTATGGCCGGTCGGGTACCGGCAGAGGCCCGGGACAATTACCGGTTTGTGATCCGTCTGGATGACAGTGAGTGGGGGCTGGCGTGCGATGATGTCGCCCAGTCCTTCACGTTGCGGCCGGATGAAGTTCGCTGGCGCACCGGGCGAAGCAAGCGCCCCTGGCTGGCCGGTACCGTGGTAGATCACATGTGCGCGCTGATTGATGTGCGCGCCATGGCGCAATTACTGGTGCGCGCAGAACGCGAGCACCACCTGGACCTGAGCTGATCAGGCCAGTTACTGAATGAAACCGTGCGAGACTGGCACGGTTTGTGCCCCTGATTATAGTATTGGGCACTGATGATGAATTTTTGACGATCAGGTTGCCCGCCGGGCAGCCAGTAAGGAGAGAGCGTATGGCATCCCCGAGCGGACAGCAAAATCAGGCCCAGGATGATCAGGTACTTCAGTACGTGACCTTCCGCCTGGATGAAGAAACCTATGGCATTGATGTCATGCAGATCCAGGAAGTCCTGAGGTACACAGAAATTGCACCGGTACCCGGTGCACCGGATTATGTGCTGGGTATTATCAACCTGCGGGGTAACGTGGTAACGGTTATTGATACCCGCCGCAGGTTCGGGTTGGCAGACGCAGAAATTACCGACGCCACCCGGATTGTTGTAATGGAGTCTTCCAGCCAGGTGATGGGTATTCTGGTGGATTCCGTGGCTGAGGTGGTTTACCTCAAGTCGAGCGAGATTGAAACGGCCCCGAATGTCGGCAACGAGGAAAGCGCCAAATTCATTCAGGGTGTATGCAACAAGAACGGCGAGCTGATTATTCTCGTCGAATTCGACAAGATGCTGACAGACCACGAGTGGGCTGAAATCGCGTCGCTGTAAAGGGTAATTTGCAGCGCTTTCGATGGACGTCCACCGGGGTCAACAACCAACGGAGACGTCCATTATGAGCATTGCCATTCCTTCCTGGCTCCCGTGGGGCCTTACTGCAGCGGCCCTTTGCCTGGTTCTGTTGCAGGGTATTGTCCATGGTCGGCGCATTCGGGCCCTGCAGGCCAACCTGAAAGACCGTTGTGACACGCTGGGGCGTGAGCTGCATGCCACCACCAGTGGCAGCATGGGCGTTGGCCAGCGCCTGGTGGCCTGTGAACGCCAGCTGCACGAGCTACGTAATGCACTGGATGAAATGCGCCAGAATGATCCGCTGAGAATTTCCTATGATGAAGCCGCGCGATTGGTTGATCTTGGTGCGGATATCGACGATCTTATGGATACATGCGGAATTTCCCGCCCGGAGGCCGAGCTGGTTTCAGCGCTGAAGAAACGTCAGGCGGCCTGATCCGACGCTGTTACGGACGCTGCTGAATGAAACAGATCTACCCGAGGGCCGAAGCGGCCCTCAATAGTGTCTCCCGCCATGATTTCGTCGCCGGTGCGGACATGGCCCCTTCCATCACCGGCCACTCCATTCCCCGCCAGGAAACCGTCCACCATCTGCTCGGGCTGATGCCTGAAATCGAACCTGATCAGGTGGTTATGCACATAGGCGGTGGTTCCGGCTATCTCACTGCAGTGCTGGCGGAGCTTGCCCAGCGGGTGATCTATGTGGACCGCAACCCGGTTTTGGCAGACATGGCCCGGGAACGGATTGTCAGTCTTGGTATGCATAATATCGACGTCATCGAGGCCTCGGCTGACAACGGCGTGGAAACAGACGAGCTCTGCGACCTGGTTCTCAGCACCACTTTTTTGCCCAATCCGAAAGTCCTGCTTGCCAGCCTGCGAGATGGTGGCAGCCTGATATGTCTGGAAGGCAGGGCAGGGCCGGTACCGAGTGTGGCCATGTACCGACGCGCCGGCAATAAACTGGAACGGGCGAGAACCCTGGGGTGGGTGGATTTTAACCGTAATGCCGAGCAGATCCTGATTGACCTGGGCCTGGTAAACGACAGTGACCTGGAGAAAGCCCGGGCCGAGGCAGCGAGCAAAAACGAGCGTGTGCTGGATGTTTTACGGCGCTCACTGAACATGGAAGAACTCGACCTCTACCGCTCTCTGGCGCAGCAGCGTGGGATGGTATTTACCGATGCCGATGAGACGCTCAATCATCTGAATCCCGACCTTTTCAGGCGCTTCTCCCGCACCTTTCTGGATCTTTCACGCGTGATCCCGGTAGGTGAAGAAGACGGTACACTTTTCGTTGTAACCGATGACCCTGACGCCCGAACCGATCAACTTGAACGACTTACCCCGAAACATCGGATAATCTGTCATCTGGTAACCCCGACTGATTTCCGCCGAATCTGGTCGGCGCTGGATCTGACGGTCAAAGGCAGCCGGTTTGTCGCTGAACAAACCGACATTCCCAAGGCCCGTCCGGAAAATGAAGACGGTGTGAAAGATCTGCTTGGGCAGGCAACCAACAAACACATCAGCCCCTATCTGGTGTCGGTCTATGAGGCCATTCTGCTGGATGCCGTCAGTGAGAAGGCCAGCGATATCCATATCGAACAGTACGAAGGCCGGGTGCGTATTCGCCTTCGGGTAGATGGTGATCTGCACGACCTGCCCCAGTACCAGCTCTCGGCCCGTGAAATACGGGGCGTGATCAACGTCATTAAATTGCGCGCTGAACTCAACATAGCCGAGCATCGCCTGCCTCAGGGCGGGCGTTCCCGGTTGCAACTGGGTGATGCCACTTACGACCTGCGCATCCAGACCCAGCCGTCCCTGCATGGCGAGAATGCCATTATCCGCCTGTTGCCCCAGACCGGGCGGGCGATGACCATCGCCGAGCTGGGGATGTCGCCAGCTGTGGGCACTCGCTATCAGCGATTGCTGGACAACCCGGCAGGTCTGGTATTGGTCGTTGGGCCGACGGGTTCGGGCAAATCCACCACGCTTTATGCCGGTCTGCAGACACTGGCTGACGATGGCCGCCGAAAGGTCATTACCGTGGAAGACCCGATTGAATACTCTATCGACAACATTCAGCAAACCCGGGTGCGCTCGGAAATCGGTTTCAGTTTTGCTGACGCCATGCGTGCGTTTGTGCGTGAAGATCCGGATGTAATTCTGGTGGGTGAGATCCGGGATCGGGAAACGGCGCTGGAAGCGATCAGGGCGTCCCAGACTGGTCATGTGGTGCTTTCTACGTTGCACTGCAATGATGCTGTGGATTCGCTTCAGCGATTGTATGACCTGGGTGTTCATCCGAACTCTATCGCCGGCGAATTGCTGGCGGTGATCGCTCAGCGTCTGGCCAAGCGCATATGCCGCCATTGTCGCAAAACGGCTACCCCGGATCCTGCTGTTCTCGCCGAAGTCTTCCCGGACGGGCCGCCGGCCAATTTCACCTGTTTTGAAGGTGAGGGCTGCGACAAGTGCAACGGCCGGGGCACCCATGGACGGGTTGCGATTGTTGAATACATGGAGGTGGACACGGATATCCGTAATGCCATTTCCAGTCAGCCACCGATTGGCGAACTGCGTTGGCGGGCACTGGATGCCGGTCTGGTAACCATGCGCGACAGCGCGTTGGATCATGTTATTGAAGGTATTATTCCCCTGTCTGAATTACCGCGTATTCTGCCCAGAGAGCGTATGGCGCCGGAGATTCGCGGTGGCCGTAGGAGCAACGGATGACGGTTAACAAACAAATCGCCAATGGTGTTCAGCGTAAGCCGGCAGAAGTGATCTACCGTGCCGAGCTCGACGCCTTGGTGGCAGAAGATTCGGGGCCGGTCCCGCCAGGCTGGCAAATGTCACCGAAGTCCGTGGAGAAATTCCTGCGCGGCGACGAGGCGCTTGGCATTGAACGCAAGTTTGTGGCCGACCGCGCCCTGATTACCCGTATTATTATTTCCCTGTGTACCACTCGCGGTTGTTTGCTGGTCGGGGAGCCGGGGACCGCCAAGTCGTGGTTGTCGGAATTACTGGCGGCGGCGATTTCCGGCAACTCCACACTGACGTTGCAGGGCGGTGCCATCAGTCAGGTCAGTCAGTTGCTTTACAGCTGGAATGAAGCCGTGTTGCGCGCTGAAGGCCCGAGCCGCAGAGCGCTGGTTCCAACACCCTTGCTGCGAGGTATGATGGAAGGCCGGCTGGTTCGTTTTGAGGAAATTGCCCGGTGTCCGCAGGCGCTGCAGGATGCCATGCTTTCCGTTTTGTCGGACCGGGTCGTGGTTGTTCCCGAGCTGAGCGGGGATGACGGCGTCATTCTGGCCCGGGAAGGCTTTAATCTGGTCGCCACTTCCAACAGTGTCGATGAAGGTGTGCACACCATGAGTGCCGCGCTCAAGCGGCGTATGGATTTCGAGGAGATCCGGCCCATCCATAACCTGGCGGACGAAATGGAGGTGGTGCGCCATGAAGTGGCAAAAGCCAACGCTCAGGCGGGTGTGGATGTACCGTTGAATGAAGCCGTTATTGAAGTGCTTGTGACCATGTTTCATGAGCTGCGAAACGGCCAGACCATGGATGGTCGAAGCACAGACCGCCTGGCCGGATCGGCGCTTTCCACGGCAGAAGCGGTTTCGGTGGCTCACGCTGCCAGTCTGAATGCCTGGTATTACGGGGGCGGCGCCGTGACCATCGAGCACCTGATGCATCATGTGATTGGCTCGGCGCTCAAAGACCAGCCGGAAGATCGTCGGCGCCTGAAGCATTACTTTGAGACTGCCATTGCCCCGCGCAAAGGTGAGCACTGGCAGCAGGCCTGGGGGATGCGCTCACTGATTCATTGAATCGTTGTGATCCGGGGCAGCATCGCCCGGTGTTCGCCCGCGGATGTGAAAGGCAAACGCCAGTATTTCCGCAATCACCCGGTAGAGCTGTTCCGGTATCTCATCGTTCAGGGACAGGCGGGCAAGAATGCTGGCCAGTTCCGGGTTCTCGTACAGGGGCACCTCGTGCTCCCGGGCAATGCGGATGATTTCTTCAGCCAGTTCCCGGGTGCCGGTGGCAGAGATTACCGGTGCCCGCTCGCCATCGTATTTCAGGGCGACTGCTGCCGGGATGTGGCTGTCAGATTCTGATTTTTCCTCTCTCATGCCTTGGTATCCACCAGTCGATGTTCCAGCCGGGTCTGAGCCTGTTGAGGCGCGCCCCGGCGGCAATCCAGGTCGGCCACTTCCAGGCCAAGATCGTTCAGGCTCTGTCGCAACAGCGGGAGTTCCTGATGCACCTGTTTTAGCGTGGACTGTTTTTCTACCCACACCTGCGCGCTGACCGAAGGGTGCCGGAAGCTGACATCGAAATGCAACGGGCCGGCTTCATCCAGATCGATCGACAGCGTCAACCGCCATTCGCTGATGCTGGTGCGCTCCGGTTTGCCGGCCTCTTCCTGTTGGTGTTCGTATTGCTCCAGGCGCAACTGGGCAATTTTCGGTTCCTGCTGGGGCGTCAGCCAGGGCAGCTCAATCAACTGGGTGCTGACCGGTGTGCCAGGCTCAGCGCCGGCACGGGCTGTCAGCGTCTGGCTGTGTAGCTGGTTGACGGTAATACGATTGAGCATGCCGGCCAGCATTCGCAGCATCTGGCCGACATTCGCCGGTTCGCTGGAGGTTTGGGGGGCTGCTGGTGCTGTCTGGGGAAATTGCAGAGGTGCCTGCATGAATTCCTGGCTGGGCGTCGGAGTCAGGCGATTGAAATGCTCCGGGCCCTGTTGCTGGCTGGTCAGCAGGTTGGCGACTACCCGCGCCAGGGCCAGTTTCAGATCCGTCGGTGCGGGGGTCGACTGGCTGGTCTGTAAAAGCCGCGACTCGGCAAATACGCCGCTTTCTGACAACCACTGCTTGACCTGGTTGGGCGCACCGTCGGCTTTGCCGGCGCCTGGTGCCATGTTGTCCGCTTTGGGCATTCTGGCGATCAGGGTTTCCAACGCCTGTTGAGCGCCTGCCGGCAACGGCTGTACCGGATTGGAGCCGGGTAGCTGTCCGGGTTGTGCTGTCGGTTTTACGCCGGTGCTTATGGTGTTTACCAGCTGCGCCAGACCGGTTTGCAGATTCTGCTGCCAGGGCAGGCGTTGGGCCAGGGCTCGAGCCACCGTGGATTCCTGGCTGGGCGCGAGCTTGCCAATCAACTGCAACTCGTTGTTGGCGCGCATCACTTTTACCAGATCGCCCACCGACAGCTCCGGGGCCCGGTTGCCGGTGTTTACGGCAAGGGCCCGGCCTTTCAGCTCCAGAATCAACTCATGACCGCCGCCTTTCTGTTGCAGTACCTCTGCAACCCTGGCCAGAGTGGTTTCCCGGTTGGTCATCTGCAGTTGGGCCAGTTGCTGGCGTGCGGTCAGGGCCGGATCAATACGGCTGCCGGCCTCTGCGTTCGCCGAAGGCCGGGCTTTCGCCATGGCCTCTGCCTGCCGGGCCGTCAGTTCCGGGCTCTGGGTACTGGGAGTCTGTCCGCCTGGAAGTTTCATGTCATTGATTTGATATGGGGCACGAGTAATCCTGCATTGCTTTCGTTATAATACGCCGCGCTGGCAGCGAATGCCTTTATCCATGCACCCGATGCCTGCTGTGCATCCCTCGCTCTGATACGGAGCCCTGATGTCCGAGCCGTTACTACAGGCTGTCAATCTTGAGTGCGAGCGAGACTCACGTCTGCTGTTCCACAACCTTTCGTTCTCCATACTGCCCGGTACTGTAACCCGTGTCGAGGGGCCGAACGGTACCGGTAAAACCACGCTGCTGCGCATTCTGGCGGGCCTGAATGATGCGTGGTCCGGTGACCTCCTGTGGTGTGGCCAGCCGCGTTCCCATCAGCGTGAGTCGTTCCTGCGCAATATGCTCTATCTCGGCCATCGGCCCGGTATCAAACCTTTGTTGACGCCACTGGAAAATCTGCGGGCACTGATGGCCGGCAGGCGCCCGGTAACTGACGACATATTGTCGCAGGCGCTGGCCGGTACTGGCCTGGCGGGGTTTGAAGACGTACCTTGCCGAAACCTGTCAGCCGGGCAGCAACGTCGGGTCGCGCTGGCCCGATTGTTGATTGCAGACGAACCCCTGTGGCTGCTGGACGAAGTGTTCACCGCCATCGATGCCGGCGGAGTTCAGGCTATTGAATCGCTGTTGCAGCAGCGGGCCGACGAAGGTGGGGCCGTGCTGGTAACCACACACCACGATCTGCAGCTTCCGGGTATGAACCGGATTATCCTGGGCGGGGGCCAGAGTTATGAGTCTTGATGCTCACCCGGCCCTGAAACCGGTGGAAAGTGGCATTGGCCCTTTGCGTGCCATGGTGGCGGTATTTTCCCGCGACATTCGCGTGGCGTTTCGCCAGCGCCAGGATCTGCTGAATCCGCTGCTGTTTTTTTTCATGGTGGTCACGCTATTCCCCTTGGGGGTTAGCCCGGAAGTGGAATTCCTCAAACAGTCCGGTGCCGGTATCCTTTGGGTGGCGGCGCTTCTGTCGGTGTTGTTGTCGCTGGACCACCTGTTCCGGCACGATTTTGATGACGGCACGCTGGAGCAATTGATACTTCAGCCCCAGCCTCTGTTCCTGCTGGTGCTGGCCAAAACCATGGCGCACTGGATACTCACCGGTCTGCCATTGGTGGTGCTTACCCCGATACTGGGCATAATGGTTCACCTGGACGGGAACTCTATTGCCATTCTGTGTCTAACGCTGCTGATCGGTACACCGGTACTCAGCCTGATTGGCTCCATCGGGGCGGCGTTGACACTCGGATTACGGTCGGCAGGTGTACTCTTGTCACTGCTGATCATTCCGCTGTACATTCCGGTGCTGATTTTTGGCACCGGAACCGTGGCGGCAGCAACAGAAGGCGCACCGGTGGCAGGCTATCTGGCGTTGATGGGAGCGTTTCTGGTGCTGGCAGTGACCCTGGCTCCGTTCGCTTCGGCAGCAGCCTTGCGAATCAGTATGTCCAATAGCTGACCGGTTCTGTGAGCCCGGCAATAACGAACAGTAAAACAGCAAGACGGTGACCAACTGATGTGGCAATTCTTTCACAAGCTGGGTTCTCCCAAGTGGTTCTACGGGATAGCAACCCGCTTTATGCCCTGGCTACTGGCCGCAGGGCTGATTATGCTCCTGGCCGGACTGGTCTGGGGGCTGGCGTTTGCGCCAAAGGATTATCTTCAGGGCAACAGCTACCGGATCATCTTTATTCACGTACCGTCTGCGTTCCTGGCTCAGTCCATGTACATCATGATGGCGGTCGCGGCCGTGGTTACTCTGGTCTGGCGAATGAAGCTGGCCGACGTATTCGTGAAAGCGGTGGCTCCGGTCGGGCTGGTGTTTACTTTTTTGTCGCTGTTTACCGGCGCCATCTGGGGCAAGCCCACCTGGGGCGCCTGGTGGGTCTGGGATGCACGGCTGACCTCCATGCTGATCCTGCTGTTCCTGTATGGCGGGGTGATTGCCCTGGACCGGGCCATCAATGACGAAAAGTCAGCGGCCCGTGCGGTTGCGGTGCTGGTGCTGGTGGGGGTAGTAAATATCCCGATTATCAAATACTCGGTGGACTGGTGGAATACCCTGCATCAACCGGCCACGTTCAAGCTTACCGAGAAACCCTCCATGCCGACGGAAATGTGGGTGCCATTGCTCTTGTCCATTCTGGGGCTTTACCTGCTATTTGGCTGGCTGGCATGCCTGAGAATGAAAACAGAGATCCTGACGCGGGAGCAGCGAACCCGCTGGGTCAAAGAACTGGTTATGGCGGGGAGGCGCTGATTCATGGCATTCGACTCCTTTTCAGCATTTATCGCGATGGAAGGCCACGGTCCCTACGTCTGGGCCTGCTACGCGGTGTTTTTGGTACTGGTTGCCGGCATGATGATCTGGTCGGCCAGGCGCAACCGGGCAATTATTGAGGCGTGCAGGCGCCGCTTCGAGCAACAGGAAGTGACAACCGGCAAGGACGCCAGAACGAAAGCAGCGGCGTCCTTCACCCGAGTAGAAGTTTCCCAGGACTGACAGGCGGTAAATGATGCATCCGATCCGAAAAAAACGACTGACCATTGTGCTGTTTCTGGTGGTTGGCATTGCAATAGCAGTGGGGCTGACCACCTACGCCCTGAGACAGAATATCAACCTGTTCTATGACCCGACGGAAATTGCGGCCGGTAATGCTCCGACGGATGTCAGAATCCGTGCCGGTGGCATGGTGGAAGAGGGCAGTGTCAAGCGTGATACCGACAGCCTGAACGTACAGTTCCGGGTGACCGATTATTCCGCCTCGGTGCCGGTTCAGTACGAAGGCATACTGCCGGATCTGTTTGCCGAAGGGCAGGGTGTGGTGGCTATGGGCCGGCTGAATGCAGAAGGCATGTTCGTGGCGGACCAGGTTCTGGCCAAGCACGATGAGAATTATATGCCACCGGAGGTGGCGGAATCGCTGGAGCGCGCTGAAAGGAAAAAAGCGGATGCGGAGAAAGCCGCTCAGAGTGCATCCTACTGACCGTTCAATTTATTCCTGAATTTGGAGAAGCTTGATGTATCCGGAACTCGGGCAGCTTGCACTGATTCTCGCGCTGTTGCTGGCAGTGCTACTCTCCGTTGTGCCGCTTGCAGGAGCCCTGACCGGGCGTGACAGCCTGCAGGCCTTCGCACGACCATTAGCCTCGGGCATGTTTGTGTTTACCGGTCTGGCGTTTGCCATTCTGACGCATGCGTTTCTGGTTGATGACTTCTCCGTGGCTTATGTGGCCAACAACAGCAACAGTCTGTTGCCCTGGTATTATAAGTTCAGTGCGGTCTGGGGTGGTCACGAAGGCTCCCTGTTGCTCTGGATACTGATGCTGGCCGGCTGGACTCTGGCTGTGGCCGTTTTCAGCCGTAAGCTGCCTCCGGTCATGGTGTCCCAGGTACTTTCTGTGCTCGGGATGATTGCCGTCGGCTTTTTCCTGTTCATTATTGTCACATCCAACCCGTTTGATCGCCTGCTGCCTAACATTCCGGCTGATGGCCAGGATCTGAACCCGTTATTGCAGGATATTGGTCTGATTATTCACCCGCCCATGCTTTACATGGGTTATGTGGGCTTCTCGGTTGCTTTTGCCTTTGCCATCGCCGCGCTGATCAACGGTCGGCTGGACGCTGCCTGGGCCCGGTGGTCCCGGCCCTGGACAACTGTGGCCTGGTCATTCCTGACGATCGGTATCGCCCTGGGTAGCTGGTGGGCCTATTACGAGCTTGGCTGGGGCGGCTGGTGGTTCTGGGATCCGGTCGAAAATGCTTCCCTGCTGCCCTGGTTGTCTGGTACCGCGTTGATCCACTCTCTGGCGGTGACCGAGAAGCGAGGTGTCTTCAAGAGCTGGACCGTACTGCTGGCTATCGTCACCTTTGCATTGAGCTTGCTGGGCACCTTCCTGGTCCGTTCAGGTGTGCTTACATCCGTTCACGCATTCGCATCGGATCCGGAACGTGGCAGTTTCCTGCTCATGTTGTTGGGTATTACGGTGGTAGCCAGTCTGGCACTTTATGCTTTCCGGGCGCCGGTGGTGCATGTGCGTTCGCGCTATGGCTCGCTGTCACGTGAAATCTTCCTGTTGCTCAACAACGTGCTGCTGGTGTCGGCTACGGCTCTGGTTGCTCTTGGCACGCTGTACCCGCTGGTGCTGGATTACCTGGATATGGGCAAGCTGTCCATTGGCGAGCCATTCTTTAACGCCACCTTCAGTCCGCTGGCAGTCGCAGCCGGCCTGTTGCTGGGTGCGGGCATCTTCTCTCGCTGGAAGAAAACCGATGGCGGCTGGCTCGCGCGTAAATTGTTGTGGCCATTGGCGCTCAGTATATTGATCACGGCCGCTGTGATGATCGGTTATGGTGGATTTGCCCCCTGGGCGTTTGCCGGCATCTTCGCGTCTGTCTGGGTAACCGTCGCAACTTTCTGGGATCTCTGGGACAAATCGGCCTCCCGCCAGGGTCGGCTATACGGTCTCAAACGCCAGACTCGCAGCTATTGGGGCATGGTGCTCGGCCATCTTGGTGTTGCCATGGTAATGGCGGGGGCCACGGTGGTCTCCAACTATGGTATCGAGCGGGATGTACGCATGGTGCCCGGCGATTCCGCCATGGTGGGTGACTACGAAATTGTGTTCAGGGACATCGGCCAGCGCCGCGGTGCCAACTTTACGGCCGAATACGGCAGCTTCGATGTCTTTCTGGATGGAGAGAAAGTTTCCGAGCTGCATCCGGAAAAGCGGAACTACACCGTGGGCATGAGCATGATGACGGAAGCCGATATTGATGCCGGCCTGTTCCGGGATGTGTTTGTCGCCATCGGTGAGCGCATCAGCGACGAAGCCTGGGCGATCCGCCTGCAATATAAGCCACTCATTCGCTGGTTGTGGCTGGGTTCTCTGGTAATGGCTATTGGTGGCTTCCTGGCGATTTCCGACAAGCGCTACCGGATTCGTCTGCGTAAGGAAGAAAAGGTTGAAGCCCACTCTGCTCAAACCGGTGGCAAGCCCGCGGAGGCTGCATCATGAAACGGCTATTCATGTTTTTGCCCTTGTTGGTGGCGGTGGCTATCGGGATCTTCCTGTTTACCGGGTTGGGCAAAGATCCCACGGAACTGGAATCGGCACTGATTGGTAAACCAGTGCCGGAGTTCAGCCTGCAGGCACTGGATGATCCTGATCAGACGCTGGGTACCTCGGTGCTCAAAGGGCAGGTTTCCCTGTTGAATGTCTGGGCTGAATGGTGTCCGTCATGCTGGGATGAGCATGAATACCTGATGCACCTGGTCAATGATAAGGGGGTGCGAATTGTCGGGCTGAACTACAAAGACACACGTGAAAAAGCCTTCAGCTTTCTGAACCGTCTGGGCAACCCCTATGAAACCATTATCTTCGACCCACAAGGCAGTCTGGGTTTTGATCTTGGTGTCTATGGCGCACCGGAAACCTATGTGATTGATGCCGAGGGTGTTGTGCGCTTTCGCCATGTGGGCGTGGTGAATCAGAGGGTCTGGGAAGAAGAACTGCTTCCGATTATCAATCAGGCAAAAGGTAATAGCTGATGCGGTTTCTAGCAGTGGTGCTGGCCTGTGTGTTCTGGTTTTCCGGGCCGGCTCAGGCAGAGGTGAAAGAAGTCTATGATTTCGATACCCGGGCGGAGGAACAGCGTTATCAGCAACTGATCGCTGAGCTGCGCTGCCCGAAGTGCCAGAATCAGAATATTGCGGATTCCAACGCGCCCATCTCCAAGGATATGCGCGATCAGGTCTACCGCATGATGAAAAACGATGCGTCCAATGATGAAATTGTTAACGCGCTGGTATCGCGTTTCGGTGAGTTTGTGCAGTACAAGCCACCGGTAGACAGGCGCACTATTTTGCTATGGGCTTTTCCTGCCATCGCTGTCATCGGTGGTTTTCTGGTGGTGGCCGGCGTGGTCTGGCGGTCCCGAAAGCGCGGCCAGGACGAGCCGGAGCTCAGTGAACACGACAAAACCAGAGCCGAACGGATGCTGTCTGGTCAGGATGATCAGACAGATCGCTGATCGCGCTTGATTACTCCACCTCGTCCTTGATCAACCCCATTCATTTCGAACCGCGATGATGACTCCATGACTGAAACACTCTGGATTGCCGCAACGGTATTCATTCTCTTTGCCCTGGCATTTGTGCTTTACCCGGTGTTCTTTCACCGGTCACAGGCACGGCTGGAAGCGGATATCAGAAACCAGAACCTGCTGGCGTATAAATCCCGCCTCAAGGAGCTGGACGACGAACGCGAAGCTGGCGTACTGGATGACGAAAGTTATCGACAGCTAAAAGAAGAGCTGACGGGTGCCATGCTGGAAGATGTTCCGGAAAACGAAGCGCCGCGCAAGCGTGTCCCGGGTCGCAAAAGCGCCATGGCGGTGGTGCTTGTGGCTTTGGTGTTTCTGCCGGTCGGGACTTATTTCGGCTACCAGCAATGGGGCTCGATGGATCAGGTGGAGCAGTTCGTTGCCATGCAGGAAATGGAAGCCTCTGGTGGCAGCCAGGCTGCGCGTATGGCTGAGCTGGCAGAACAGCTGCGTCAACGCCTGCAGCAGAACCCGGATAATGCCGATGGCTGGGCCATGCTGGGCCAGACCTACATGCGCATTGAACGCTTTGAGGATGCTGCTTCGGCCTACCAGCAACTGGCCCGTGTAATGGAAGAAGACCCGAATTCCAGTGCCGTGGCCCTGGGCCTGGCAGCTCAGGCACGCTTCTTTGCCAACGGTGGCCGGATGTCGCCGGAAGTGCAGGAAGTCGTTGAAGAAGCCCGCGCACTGAATCCTGATGAAGTGAACTCTCTGGGGCTGCTGGGTATTTATTCCTTCAGCCAGGAAAATTACCGGGACGCCATTGAGCACTGGGAGCGAATTGTCGAAATTGCGCCAGACCACCCGCAGATCGCGTCTATCCGGGAAGGCATAAGCGAAGCCTATCGTCGCCTGGGCGAGACACCGCCAGCCATGGAAAGCCAGGAGGCTGAGCAGACTGAAAGCGCCGGCGTTTCCTTGCGGGTTTCTCTGGCTGAAGACCTTCAGCAGCAGGTGTCGGATGATACCACGCTGTTCATCTTTGCTCGTCCGACCGGCAGCACCGGTGGCGCGCCGGTTGCGGTTGTACGTCTTACAGCCGGCGCCTTGCCGGCGGATATTCGGCTGGACGACAGCTACGCGATGTCTCCGCAGGCGGCCATTTCGGGGCAGGAAAAAGTGGCTGTGGTCGCTCGACTGACTACGAGCGGCGGTGTGAACCCGCAGCCGGGTGACTTGCAGGGCCAGATCGAAGCCGAGGTAACGGCTCCGGACGAACAGAGTGAACCTGTAGAGCTGGTGATCAACCAGCAACTGACCAACTGATCTTTTCGCTTACCGCACTGTCCGGCCCTTTGTCGCTGTTGTTTTACCCCGACAATCCGGCCGGATAAAGCGGGGGCAGGTCTTCCTGGCTGGCCCCGTCCTTGTGTCTGGCCGCTCTCCCGATGGCTTTGATCAGCCGTGTTCTGACCTCCTTGCTTACTTCACTCTTACCGCCCCGGGCTGAAAAAAGCGCTTCCTGATAGTCTTCCATGGCAGTCTCCAATTCACTGTCATGAAGATGCCGGGCAAGGTCTTGTGTGCTGGCAAATGCATGTCCCGGGTACTGAAACCGTGCCCATCGCAACAGCAGGCCGGATGCCTGGGCAGAGCTGTTTGTGACCGACTGAATCAGGTCGTCAAATGCCTGCTTTTCGCTATGGCTTTGTTGTCTCGGGGCCTGGGGTCTGTTGGCATTCCCACCCCGGCTACGCCACCAGAGCGCCAATGTTGCCAGCCAGAGTAAGGCGAACACCAGGGTGCTCCAGATCCAGCCGGAAACACTTTGGGTTTCACCATCTCCTGAATCAGAACTCCGGGCTGTACCATTGGCGTTATCGGCTTCATTGATGTCGGGTGTTGCCACCACGGCTTCGGCGCCTGTGATCTGGTAGGTGCTGGCCGGTAAAACGGCTTCTTCAAGCTCGTCGGTCTCGGTGTTCCACCAGGGAATGATCAACCGGGGCACCACGGTTTCACCGGCCTGTACGGGTACCAGAGCGAAACTTTGCTGTAGCACCGATTGCAGACCATTCTGCGTGGCGTCGGTGTTTCGCAGTGGCTGATCCGGGTATTGGCGGATACCGCCAGACAGTCGCTGAGGGAAGGGCGGCAGGGCTTCGGCAGGCAACCCGGTGGCTTGCAGGGTCAGTTTGCGGGTGAGGTTGCTGCCAGCTTCCAGTTCTTTGCCCTGGGGCAGCCCTTCCTCGGACAGGCTCAGGCTGCTGGCCGGTAACCAGGGGGTGTTTGCCGGATACTCGGCGGGTATAGATTTTACTGGCACTTCATAGAGTTGCTGGCTGTCCCGGACAGAACGCAGTTGCCGGGAGGATGAGTCCCGGACATGACCTTCAAAGCGAATGGCGGGCAAGGTAAAGGTGCCCGGTTCCTGAGGGAAAATGGCGTAACGCCGTTCGATCACCTGGTATCGGGTGCCGTCCCGATACTGCACGGATTCCTGCTGATTGCCCAGCCGTTCAACAATGGCATCTGGATGCCCCGGCTCAGAAAGGTCGCCCTGAACCAGGCTGCCGGAGAAGTATAGCTGTACCGTCAGTATCAGTTGCTCCTGCACATACACCTCGGCCTTGTCGGCGGACAGTTCGATGAAGGCATCCCGGCTTGCCGAAAGCGCAGGGAAACAGACCGCCAGTGACAGTGCGATGGCTGTCAGGCAAGACATAACAGTTTTTACCATGGTGTATCGCCTTCGTCGGTTCCGGTTTGTCGTTGTTGATGCTGTTGCAGAAACTTGCGTTGCAGCAGTCCGCCCGGGTTGTCGGGTATTCGGCGAAGCCATTGCTCCTGGCCCTGATCCAGGGTTTGTCCCGACGGTGGAGATTGCGGTTCAGGCTGCGAAGGTTCTCCTTTGTCCTGAGGTTCCGGTTGCTGGCCTTCAGACGTCTCCTGCTGGGCATCCTGGTCGGGTTGCCCTTCGTCGTTCGGATTTTCAGGCGGACTTGGTTGTTGCGAGTCCGGTTGCTGGTTTTGTTCGTTGCTTCCCTGATCCGATTCTTGTTGCTGTTGCTGTTGCTGTTGCTCTTCTTGTTCTTTCTTTTGTAACTGTTCTACCAGTTGCTTGTTGAATCGGGCGGCATCCATATCCGGATTTTCCTGTAACGCCTGATCGTAAGCGTCTATCGCCTGTTCCAGCTTGCCAGCCCGGGCCAGAGCATTGCCCCGGTTATAGTGGCCGGTAGCACCGGGCTGGCCGGAGAAAGCCTCTGCGGCGGCGTCGTACTGGCCGCTGCGGTACAGAGCAGAACCTTTCCAGCCCGGCTGCTCAAGTTGTTGGGCGGCGGCTTTCGGATTTTGTTCAATCAGTTGTGGCGCCCGCTGGTCTTCTCTCTGCCACAGTCCGGCCCAGTCCACTGCCATGGCCTGGCGTGGAGCCAGAGTCATCGGCAACAAGGCCAGTGCCAGCACCGCAAAGGCGCCCCGGCGCCAGCCCAACAGCAACAGCGGCAACGCCAGCCAGAGCAGCCAGTAGCCGTCGTCCTGCCAGCGGTTGGCTTTCAATCCTTCTTCGGTATCGGACCACTCGCTGCCGGCGTCCGGTTGCAACTCCAGAGCGCGAATATCGGCATTACCCAGGGTCAGGGCATGGCTTCTGCCACCGTTGCGGTCAGCAAGGCTGTTCAGGTTCCCGGGGTCGGCTTTTGCAATAACAATCTCGCCGCCATCGCGGATGAATCCGCGTTTCGCCAGTGGCATGGGCCCGCCTTCCTCTGTGCCGACCACCAGCGTGCTCAGGCTGTAATCGGTATTTTCCAGTTTTTCGGTAATCCGGTTCCGGTAATTTTCGCTTACCTGGTCCGTCAGCAGCAGAATCCGGCCCCGGCCGGGTGCGCCCTGATCCAGCAACCCGATTGCCTGCTCGATGGCCAGATCGGCCCGGTTACCCTGCGCCGGCATGATGATGGGCTCAAGTACGTCCAGCAGGGCTTCAATGGTGCGGGTATCTTCCGTCAGCGGCGTCACCACATGGGCATCGCCAGCGTAGACAATAAGGGCATTCAGCGCGCCCTGACGTTCCGCGAGAATATCCCGAAGCTTGCGTCTGGCCTGGGTGATGCGGTCTGGCTCGACATCGGTCGCCAGCATGGAAATGGACAGGTCGAGGACCATAACCAGGCCGTCCTGCGATTGTTTCAGGGGCGTGGGCGCTTCCCGCCAGCTGGGCCCGGCCAGTGCGATGGCCAATACGGTCATTGCCGCGCCCAGAGGTAACAACGGGGAGCGTGAAGAGCGGGCAGCAGGCCTTTTGTGTTTCGGGATAAGTGGCCGGAGCAACCGGGCGGGGATGTGTTTCTCCCAGCCAGTGTCACGTTGCTTCAGTTGATGTCTGGCCAGATAGAGCAATGGCAGCAGCAAAAGCAGCGCGAGCCACAGTGGCCGCAGGAAGTGGAAATCAGCCACGGTCAGCCTCCCTGTGTCTGCGGGTGAGCGGTATGCTGCCGGTCAGGCGGGTTGCCAGCAGGATCAGCCCGAGGAAGACCGCCACACCGGCGGGCCATACGTAGAGATCTTTTACCGGACGATAGAATTGGCCGTCCTGCTCGATGGGCTCGAGCTGGTTGATGGTGTCGTAAATGCCTTCCAGCTCCTCCAGGTTGCGGGCCCGAAAATACTGGCCTCCGGTTTGTTGGGCCAGGCGCGTTAGCAGGTCCTCATCCAGATCCCGGGACGGGTTTACCCGCCGGTTGCCGAACAATCCCTGTTGCACGATGGATTCGGCGCCGATGCCAATGGTGTAAAGGCGTACACCCGCTGCCCGGGCAATTTCCCCGGCTTTATCCGGGATGATTTCGCCGGCGGTATTGGCCCCGTCTGTCAGCAGAATAGCCACTCTTTGCTTCTGCGGGCGTTCGCGCAGGCGTTTGATGGACAGGCCGATTGCATCGCCGATCGCCGTGGCTCGGCCAGCCATGCCCAGACCAGCCTCATCCAGCAATGTTCGCACGGTTTCCCGGTCAAAGGTCAGCGGTGCCTGCACGTAGGGGGTGGTGCCGAACAGGATCAGCCCCAGCCGGTCACCTTTGCGCCGGTCAATAAAATCGTCCAGTACCCGTTTGACAGCCTGTAGCCGGTTCATGCTTCGGCCCTGCTGAATCATGTCGCGCTCTTCCATGCTGGGGGAGATGTCGACCAACAGCATCAGATCCCTTCCGGAAACCGGCATTTGTGTTTCTTCGCCAACGTGTTGCGGCCGTGCCAGGGCCAGCACCAGGCAGAGCCAGGCGATTGTCAGCACTACCCGGCGCCAGCGGGCAAGGTGTTGGCCTGTGGTACTGACGCCAGGCATATCCGACAACCAGTGGCCGACAGGAATCACCGGAGCCTCGGCCGGTTCGCTGCCGGGCTTGCGGGCGAGCAGCAGCAATGGCAGCAAGGCCAGCATCAGAAACCAGGGATAGGCAAGACTGATCATGGCAGCGCCTCCAGCCAGATCCTGGCAAAGCGCAGTGCGTCGTCAGGCGCCACTGTCGCGGCTGGTTGCCAGCAAGCTGCCACCATGGCATTGGCGGTGGCAGCCGGGTTCGGTTGATCATCGGGCGCCGTTGCCAGCAGAAACTCAACCCATTGCTCGCCGGTGAGGGTTTCCGGGTGGCGCTCCGGGAAGGCTTCCCGTGCTGCCCGTTTCAGCAACCCGTTAAGCTCGCCAAACCAGTGGGGGTGATTTTCCGCTCTGGCACGCAGAGCTTTGAGTTCGCTCATGGCGTCCCGGCGCCATTGCTTGCGTTTCCTTTGATGTCGCCACCAGAGAAAAGCACCAACCAGAACAAGCAGCAGAATCAGGGCCAGCCACCACCAACCCACTGCCGGTGGCCACCAGCCGCCGGTTTCGGGCAGTTGAATATCCCGCATTTGTGCGAGCGGATCCTGACCATTCATGCGATTCGCCCTCCCGGCCCGAGCAGCAGGCGCAGAGCCTCGGTGGGCGCCTCATCGGTGGAAATGGTGGCTGAAGCCACGCCGGCTGTGCGGAAGCATTCCGCCAGTTGCTGTTCGTGGGCCGTCACCTTTTCCTGCCAGGCCTTGCGGAACGAGGGATTGGCGGCATCAAACCAGAGCGGCCCCCGGGGACCGGCAACGGCGTATCGGCCCCGGTCGGGCAGGTGCTTTTCCAGTGGATCCTGAATGCGCAGGGCTGTCACGCTGTTGTGCCGCGCCAGCGCGCCCAGCAGACTTCTTGTGTTGTCACTGACGGTCATGAAATCGCTGACCACAAATATCTTGCTGCCGGTGTGGGCGACGCGGCGGGCCTCGGCCAGAGCGGTGTCCAGCCGGTTGCTGTTATCAGCCGGCGAAGGCGGTGAGCCTGGTTGGTGCTGATGGCGCGCCAGGGTGTCGAGCAGGCGCAATACCGACTTTTTCCGCCGGGCCGGGCGCACCACATCCAGAGTATGTTCATTGAACACCAGGCCGCCAACCTGATCCCCGGCCCGCAGTGCCAGCCAGGCCAGCAATGTGGTGAGTTGTGCACAGCGAACCTGTTTGTAGGCCCCGGTGCTGGCAAAGAATAGCGTGGGACCCAGATCGGCAATCAGTAGCACCGGGCGTTCACGCTCTTCTTCATGAATTTTGGTGTGGGGCGACTGGCGCCGGGCGGTTACCCGCCAGTCGATGCTGCGAATATCGTCGCCGGGGTGATACGGGCGAACCTCGGCGAAGGTCATGCCCCGGCCGCGTTGCCGGGACTGTTTCAGGCCGGCCTGACGGCTGCGCACGGGTCTGACGGAGGGCAGGCGCAGGGCACGGGCGTCGGCCTGCAGCCGCACCAGTTCGGGCAGAGAAATGTGAGTGGTTGCGTGGGTTTCGCCCATATGGCTTGCCTGTGTTGCTTGCATGAGGTCAGGCGGTCACGGGTACCCGGTCAATCAGCCGCTGGATGACGTTGTCTGCTGTCAGCCCTTCGGCCTCAGCCTCGAAGGTGAGCAGAATACGATGACGCAACACATCGAAAGCCATGGTGCGTACGTCATCCGGCGTTACGTAGTCCCTGCCGTCCAGCCAGGCCAGCGCGCGAGCGCAGCGGTCCAGGGCTATGGTGCCGCGAGGACTGGCACCGAAGGCTGTCCACCGCGCCAGTTCCGGATCCAGGCTGCCGGCGTCACGGGTGGCCAGAATCAGGGCCAGCAGATACTGCTCCACCGATTCAGCCATGTAGACATCCCCGACTGCCTGTCGGGCGGCCATTACCTCGTTTTCGGTCAGACGAACGCTTACTTTCGGAATTCCCTGACGGTAGTCCGTGCGCGCCAGGTGCAGAATCTGTTGTTCAGCCCTGGCTGAGGGATAACCGATAACCACATGCATCAGGAACCGGTCCAGTTGGGCTTCAGGCAGCGGGTAAGTGCCCTCCTGTTCTATCGGATTCTGGGTGGCCATCACCATGAACAGATTGGGCAGAGGAAAGGTTTCCTGTCCCACGCTGACCTGGCGCTCCCCCATGGCTTCGAGCAGCGCGGATTGTACTTTAGCCGGAGCCCGGTTGATTTCGTCAGCCAGAAGCAGATTATGGAACACAGGACCGCGCTGAAATTCGAAGTTGCCGGTTTCAGCCCGGTAGATCTCGCTGCCGGTTACATCCGATGGCAGCAGGTCCGGAGTGAACTGGATACGGTGGAAATCGCCTTCCAGGTGATCGGCCAGGGCCTTGATGGCCGTAGTCTTGGCTAGGCCGGGAGCGCCTTCCACCAGCAGGTGGCCATCGGCCAGCAGGGCGACAAGGAGCCTTTCAACCAGTGCTTCCTGGCCGATAATGCGTTGGCTCAGTTGATTTTTCAGATCACCGAACGTTTGTTGTAACGACATGAAATACGACGCTCTTGATTGCTGATGATTCGAAGGAGGCGAGGCTTTTGCTTCGCCTAGGTAATTGCCGCAGTTTTCGCGGCTTGCCGGCAAAAATCAAGGGTTTGACTATGCTGATAACAGCATGAATGAATTACCTTTATTTCACATAAAACCAGAGGTTGGAATATGAATGCGCTGACAATCGCCAGCAAGGAACAGTTTTTTGAACAACTGGCAGATGCGTTCACAGAAAAGCTTGCCAAAACCGAAGCCAAAAAGGTGATCGAGTTTGCGCGCCAGCATTATGCCCATATTCCGCTTGAAGAACTCCTCAGTCGTCGTTTTTCGGATACTTATGGTGCGGTTCTGGCTGCCTGGCAGTTTCTGCAGAAACGTAGCGCCGATGAAACTCCGGTGGCCGTGTTCAACCCGGAACTGGAGAGTGACGGCTGGCAGTCGACCCATACCGTTATTTTCATTCTGCATCCGAACATGCCGTTTTTGATCGATTCCTTGCGTATGGCCATTAACCGCAAGGATATCGGCACTCATTCGTTGCAGCATTCAATTTTTCAGGTTGAACGGGAAAGCTCCGGCAAACTGAAGAAACTGCACCCGAACCCCGCAAAAAAAGCCAGCGCCGATGCAGCCTTTGAGGCGTTTATCGTTCTGGAGATTGATCGTCACAGCGACCGGGAAGATTTGCGAGCGCTGGAAGAAGGGCTGCAGAGTGTACTGCACGAAGTGCGCATTGCAGTAGGCGATTTCACGGTTATGCAGGAGCGCGTCAATGAAATCAGCCAGGAACTGGAAGGCACCACGGCGGGTATTACCGCAGAAGACCGCAAGGAAGCCCAGGCTTTTCTGAAGTGGATGGCAGAAGAACATTTCACCTTCCTGGGCTATGACGAATATGACTTCGTGTCTGACAAGAAAGGGATGGAAGTGCGCCGGGTCGCGAATTCCGAACTGGGTATTTTGCGAGTCAACAACGAGCGGCCGGATATGGTTCGCCTGAACGAGTTGCCCCAGCGTACCCAGCACGAAATGACCCGCACCGATGACGTTTTCATCTTCGCCAAGTCGGCTCAACGCTCCCGTGTTCATCGCCCGGCCTATCCCGATTACATTGCGGTGAAGAAGTTCAACAGCAAAGGTGAAGTGGTGGGCGAACGGCGCTTTCTGGGGCTTTATACTGCCCGGGCCTACAACGAGCGTCCGGTTGAGATCCCGCTGTTACGGCGCAAGTTCCAGACCGTTATGGAGCGTTCCGGCTTTCTCACCGACGATTATGCCGGTAAGGAACTGGAACAGATACTCACGCTTTATCCCCGGGATGAGCTGTTCCAGATCGAGACCGATGAGCTGCTGCACGTCGCCAAGAGCATTCTGTACATTCAGGAGCGTCGTCGTATTGAGCTGTTCATGCGTGAAGACGTATACGGGCAGTTCGTAACCTGTCTGGCTTTCTTTCCCAGGGATATCTACAACACCGAGCTGCGCCTGAAAGTGGAACGGGTGTTGAGAGAGCAGCTGGACGCGGAAGACATTGAGTTTGTCACGCACTTCTCCGAGTCTGTTCTGGCCCGCGTGCAGTTCACCATCCGGGTGCCGCAGATGGAGAACCGTGAGGTTCCGATGGCGAAGATCCGTGACAAGGTGATCGAGTTGGCCCAGTCCTGGCGCGACGGCCTGAATGAAGCCCTGAGCGAGGCCTACGGTGAGGAAAAGGGCAACGAGCTGTATCGGATTTGGGGTGCGGGCTTTCCGGCCAGTTACACCGACATGTTCTCGCCACGGCGCGCCGCGATTGACCTCGACCACATCGCCGGGGCTGCTCACAGTGATGACCTCACCATGAGCTTCTACCGGGCGCTTGAAGAAGATGAAAGCACCCTGCATTTCAAACTGTTTTACCCGGATGAGCCGCTGCCGTTGTCGGACGTCATGCCTATCTTCGACAACCTGGGTTTCCGGGTCATCGGTGAGCATCCGTTCGAGGTGTTGGACTACAGCGGCAAGACCGTCTGGATTCATGACTTCACCCTGCAGACCCACGGTGGCGCTGTGGTGGATATTCACCGGATCCGGCCGATTTTCGAAGACCTGTTCCGTAAGGTCTGGCATGGCGAGGCAGAAAACGACGCCTTCAACCGCATGTTGCTGTCTTCCTACATGAGCTGGCGGGAAATTGCCCTGCTGCGGACTTACGCCCGTTACATGCGTCAGATCCGGATCTCCAACAGTCAGACCTTCATCTCCAACACGCTGGTCAACCACGTTAACCTGACCCGCACCCTGCTGGAATATTTTGATACCCGCTTCAATCCGGAGCGGTTCCAGAGCCCGGGGAAAAGCGAGGCGGCCCAGCAGAAACTGGAACTTGAATTCAATGCTGGCCTGGACGGAGTGGAGAACCTCAGTGAAGACCGTGTTCTCAGGCTGTATCTGGAACTGATGCAGGCCACTCTGCGCACCAACTACTTTCAGCCGGATGCCAAGGGCCTGCCGAAACCCTATATCAGTGTGAAATTCGACCCCAGCGGGATTCCGGATATGCCGCTGCCCAGGCCGATGTTCGAGATTTTCGTGTACTCGCCACGAGTGGAAGGTGTGCACCTGCGCGGTGGCAAAGTGGCCCGGGGTGGCCTGCGCTGGTCGGACCGTTATGAAGACTACCGCACGGAAATTCTGGGCCTGGTGAAGGCTCAGCAGGTGAAAAATGCCGTTATCGTGCCGGTGGGTGCCAAAGGCGGTTTTGTCGCCAAACAGTTGCCGGATTCATCTGACCGCGAGGCCTTCCAGACCGAAGGCATTGCCGCTTACAAGACCTTTATCCGGGGGCTGCTCGATATCACTGACAACCTGGTGGATGCCGGTATTCAACCGCCGGAGAATGTTGTCCGTCAGGATGACGACGACCACTATCTGGTGGTTGCCGCTGACAAGGGCACGGCTACCTTCTCAGATATCGCCAATGGCCTTGCCGCCGACTACGGCTTCTGGATGGGCGATGCCTTTGCCTCTGGTGGCTCCAACGGCTATGACCACAAGAAGATGGGTATCACCGCCCGCGGCGCCTGGGTATCGGTAGAGCGCCACTTCCGGGAAATGGGCATTAACCCGGCAGTAGACGAGTTTACCACCATCGGCATTGGCGATATGGGCGGCGATGTATTCGGTAACGGTCTTCTGTGCTCGGAGAAGACACGGCTGGTGGCTGCATTCAACCACATCCACATCTTTATTGACCCACAGCCAGACGCAGCGCGGAGCTACAAAGAACGCAAGCGCCTGTTTGAAATGCCGCGTTCCGCGTGGACCGACTACGACACCAAACTCATCTCCAAGGGCGGTGGCGTGTTCAGCCGTAATGCCAAGTCCATCCCGGTGAGTCCGGAAATGAAAAAGCTGCTGGGTATCAAGTCAGACCGGGTGCCACCGAACATGCTGATTACTCACATACTGAAAGCGCAGGCAGATCTGCTGTGGATTGGTGGCATAGGCACCTATGTGAAAGGGGCGTCTGAAAGCCACGCAGATGTTGGCGATAAGGCCAACGATGCCTTGCGGATCAACGGCAGTGAGCTGCGCTGTAAAGTGGTTGGTGAAGGGGGCAACCTCGGTATCACCCAGCTCGGGCGTATAGAGTTTGCGCTCAAGGGTGGCCGCCTGAATACTGACTTCATCGACAATTCCGGCGGCGTTGATTGCTCCGACCACGAAGTGAACATGAAGATCCTGCTCAACCGTGCGGTGGCCATGGGGGATCTGACCGGCAAGCAGCGCAACATTCTGCTCGAAGACATGACTGATGATGTCGCAGCCCTGGTGCTGAAGAATAATTACCGCCAGACCCAGGCCCTGAGTATCGCCAGTAACGATACCGCCACACGCCTGGAAGAATACCGCCGGCTGATGAACACCATGGAAAGCGAGGGCAAGCTGAACCGCAGCCTTGAATTTCTGCCGGATGACGAAACGCTCAACGAACGCAAGCTGGTCAACAAGGGACTGACCAAGCCGGAGCTGTCGGTACTGATTTCCTATGTGAAGGGCGACCTGAAACAGACCCTGATTGACAGCTCCCTGCCGGATGATCCGTTGCTGGCGGGTGAGATGTACAAGGTGTTCCCGAAGAAGCTCAACCAGAAATTTTCCAAAGAGCTGGGTGAGCACCAGTTGCGGCGTGAAATCATTTCTACCCAGATCGCCAACGACATGGTGAACCACATGGGTATCACCTTTGTTGAGCGCCTGAGTCAGTCTACCGGTGCCGACGCCGCGTCTATTGCGCTGGCGTGGATCATCGCCCGGGATGTGTTCCGTGTGGATAGCTGGTGGGACAAGATCGAAGCATTGGATTACCACGTTTCCGCTCAATTGCAGATGGAGCTGATGCAGGATCTGATGCGGGTTATTCGGCGAGCGGTACGCTGGTTACTGCGTAACCGGCGCGCGGAGCTTAATATCCAGAGCCATATGGAACGCTTTGCCGATGGCGTCTGGGCCATCACCTCAGGCCTGCCGGATTACCTGGGTGATCAGGCGCGCGCCAACTGGGAGAAGCGCCACGATGCGCTGATGCAGGCCGGTGTGCCCAAGGACCTGGCCTCAGTGCTGGCCGGTACCGGCTATCTGTACTCCTCACTGGGCATTATCGAGGCCCGTGAGGCGACCGGTATGCCGCTGAAGGCTGTGGCGAATCTGTATTACGATCTGGGTGACCGCCTTGATCTGAACTGGTTTGCTGATGCCATTGCCGCGCTCACGCCAAATTCCCATTGGCAGGCCCTGGCACGGGAGAGCTTCCGGGAAGATCTGGACTGGCAGCAGCGAGCATTGACCACCGGCGTATTGCAGACGGCTGAAAAGCCGGAAAATATTGCCGAGAGTATCGAGGCGTGGGAGCAAAAGCATCAATCGATGATTGAGCGGTGGAACACCATGCTGGCCGAGCTCAAAGGTGTTCGGGAGCCGGAATACGCCATGTTCTCGGTAGCGCTGCGGGAGTTGCTGGATCTGGCTCAGGCCACCATGCATCAGAACCCGGACGCGATTACCCAGTGACGCTTGCTTTGCGCCGTTGATTGCCGTTCAATGCCGAGCGGTTATCAACGGTGAGAGAATGCAATGTCGGCACTACCAAACACCCACGAAGTGTTGCTTCGTAACTCTGAATTGCTGGAAGGACAGGTGGCACTGCTGGGGGTGACAGACCCGGCACTGCTACCCTTGTGCCCGTCTCCCGGCATTGCCATGAGCGAGCACGCCGGTGTGTACGAACGGCTGAGCGAGCAGGCTGACTGGCAGACATGTTTCGGTTACCAGGGCTCTGAACTGGAACCCGGTGTCTGCGACACGGTCGTGGTTTTCCTCCCCAAAGCCCGGGCAGAACTCGATCTGCGCCTTGCCATGGCTCGCTATCTGGGCCGTGAAGGCGCAAGACTGGTGCTGATCGGCGGCAAGAAAGAAGGCATTGCCGGTGCTGCAAAACTGTTCCTGAAAGCGGCACAGGGCGCCGGAAAAATCGACAGCGCCCGCCACTGTCAGGTCTGGACCGGCACCAATAGCGAGCCGTTAACCCACTTCGATATGGCCGACTGGATTCAGTGGAACCAGGTTCAATGTGCCGGGGTTGAGTGGCCTGTGGCCGGCATTCCCGGCATTTTCAGCCAGGGTGAACTGGATGCCGGCACCCGACTGCTGCTGGAAAGTCTGGCTGAGCAGCCGTTGAAGGCCGAGCGGGTGCTGGACTTCGCCTGCGGGGCCGGAGTTATTGGCAGCTGGTTGCAGGCTTTCCGCCAGGGCAGGGGGGAAGCGCCGGGAATCGTGGATGGTATTGATGTACAGGCCCAGGCAGTTGCCAGCGCACGGGCAACCTATGAGCGCGCCAATGCCAGGGGTGAGATATTCGCGTCGGACGGGCTGGCCGGAATAACCGGTCGTTGGCAGGCGGTGGTCAGTAACCCGCCGTTCCACAGCGGAATAAAAGCTGATACCTCAATGACGGAGCAATTTCTTGCTCAGGTGGCCAGCCATCTGCAGCCGGGAGGCGAGTTGCGTCTCGTGGCGAACAGCTTTCTGCCTTATGAAGCCTTGATCAACCGCCATGTCGGCCCGGTGGAGAAGGTGGCGCAGGATCGACGCTTCACCGTATACCGGGCCTTCCGGAAGGTTGCCAGAGCCCGATAGCTTATCGGGCAGGTTTGTCGTAACCCAGGCGCGTCAGAGTATCGACAATGGTCTGGGTCTGGCTGTCGATTTCGATGTTCACTCGTTGACCTTCCCGGGCTGTACCAAAGGTGGTGGCCCGCAGGGTTTCGGGAATCAGGTGAACATTGAAGCGATTGCCGACCACTTCGCCGATGGTCAGACTGGCGCCGTTGATGGCGATATAGCCTTTGGGGAAAATGTACCTGGCCCAGTCTTCCGGTACCTCGAACCAGAGCGTCACATTGTTTTCGGAGTGAACAATTTCCACGATCTCGGCGGGAGTATGTATATGGCCGCTGAGCAGATGCCCGCCGATTTCATCGCCGATCTTTGCCGCCCGCTCGAAGTTCACCGCGTCGCCTTTGCTCAGATCACCCAGCGTGGTGAGCCGCAGTGTTTCCTGCATGGCGTCAAAAAACAGAATGCTCCCATCCTGGCGGGTCACGGTCAGGCAGGTGCCATTAATTGCAACAGATGCGCCTGTGCTGACATGCTTTACCTGGTTTTCAGGAAACCGGATCGCCAGGGTATTCAGGCCCGGCGCTTCGATGATGTCGGCAATAGTGGCAACACCCTGAACAATACCTGTAAACATGTCAGATCTCCTGAATGGTTTCGTTTCGGCGACAGAATAACAGACCCATCGGGAAAATGGGGCTTCAAGAATTGCGGGGAAAAGTCGATACTCGATTATAAGTGAAACACGGGCAAGGACAGGCATGGCACAAAATACAGCAGCTGACAGCAACAGCAAGAATCCCGGCGCGGTATTGCACCCGGGGCGCGCTGCTGATCCTGCACCGGAATCAGGAGAGAGTACAGCCGACATTACTTCCGGGACTGTGGCCAAGCCGGCTACGGCGAAAGAAAGCCCGGAAAGGGCAACAGCAGAGGCCGAAGACACCGTCGATCACGGCGATCAGAAAAGCGACGACGCTGAAGCTGAAGAAAGCGCTGAGGAAATCGAAAGATCACTGCTGGAATCAAAGCAGCGCAAACTCCGGCTTATGCTGCGCCAGTGTGACCGGGTGTTGCTGTTGGATTTCAATCTGCTGGCCATGTCTGACTGGCCAGACAATTTCCAGATGGCAGCTGCGCGTCGCAATCGGGATTTATGGGTTTTCAGTGCGCTGGCGGCTGCGTCGGTCTTTCTAAGCGGGTTGACCGGTTACGTGCCAGCCTGGCTGGCCGGCGGTGGTTTTGGTGCCTTTGTGATCATTCTGTTACTCGGCGTGCCCTTTGTTCGCCGGTTGTACACCACCACTCCGTCCTATGTTGATCTTCTGATGAAGCGCCAGCGGATGATGAGAGACGCTCGCAAGCACGCTGAACATCTGGAAGGAAAAGACGGCCTGGTCTGGCAGTGTGCACGTATGGCCGATTATAATCCCACGCTGCGCCATGCGCGTTTCCGGCAACTGGTACAACTGTCTGAGCATCGTATGCTGCCTGCGTGGCTGACCCGGCGGGATCGCGTGCGGTTGTTCCTGATTTATCTGCTGGAAGCGGAGAAGGCCTATGGCAGGGTTCAGCATGACTTTTTTGAAGGGAATCAAAAGGCCATTGATGAAGGCTGGGAAAGTGTTGCAGCCGCGCCGCAGGACCGGGCTTGACATCAAACCGTTTCAAACGTATGTTTGAAACAAACGTTTCCTGAAGGTCCTGTAATAATATGGCTCAGTCTGACACCGTTGATCGAATTCTTGACGCCGCCGAAGTGCTGTTTGCAGAGCGCGGATTTTCGGAAACGTCCCTTCGAATGATAACCAGCAAGGCTAAAGTAAACCTTGCCGCGGTTAATTACCACTTTGGATCCAAAAACGCGCTGATTCATGCCGTTTTTGCCCGCTTCCTGACACCCTACTCGGCGACGCTGGAAGAATCCTTTGATGAGCTGGAATCCAAAAGCGAAGGCCGTGTGCCAACGCTGGACCGCATTCTCTGGGCGCTGGCGGAAAGTGCCGCGCGCATGCCGCAGCGCAATGAACGTGGCATTTCCATTTTCATGCGTTTGCTGGGGTTGGCTTATACCCAGTCGCAGGGCCATTTGCGCAAGTTTCTGGAGCAGGAATACAGCGAGCCTTTCGGGCGCTTCATGCGCTTGCTGAAAGAGGCAACGCCTGAGTTGTCGGCGGTAGACCGATACTGGCGCATCCAGTTCATGCTGGGCGCCACGGCCTTCACCATGTCCAGCAGTGATGCCCTGATTGGTATCCTTGAAACCAAAATCGGCGTGGAGACCTCGGTGCAGGAAATTGCCGCGCGACTGGTTCCATTCCTGGCGGCCGGCATGAAAGCGCCGGATAAAATGCAGATCACCCCTCCTGCCTGACCACCCGAGCTTGCCGGCATGCGGCCGGCTCCGGTAGGCTTCCGACTGGTTTTTGACCAAAAGGACTGCCTGCCTGTGAATGAAGAACACTCCCGGATTGCCTGTATCAACATCAACATCCCTGATCAGACGCTTGAACTGGTGTCTGCGGATGGCCAGGTGGTGGTTGATTATCCTGTATCGACTGCCCTGAATGGCCCGGGTGAGCAGAGTGGCAGCGGCTGTACGCCGAGAGGTGAACACTACCTGCGGGCGAAGATCGGTGAGGGCCAGCCTTTGAATACGGTTTTCCGGGGACGACGTCCAACCGGCGAAATCTACAGCCCGGTGCTGGCCGGCGAGAACCCCGAACGTGACTGGATTCTTACCCGCATACTCTGGCTGTGCGGCAGGGAATGGGGCAGAAACCGCGGCCCTGGTGTGGATACCTTCCGACGCTTCATATACATTCATGGCACACCGGACACCGAACCCATGGGCACCCCTGAGTCCCATGGCTGTATCCGGATGCGTAACCAGGACATTGTCGACCTGTTCGAGCGGGTTCCCGTCGGAATCCGGGTCGTAATTCAGTGAACTGACTTTTCAGAGGAAAAGAATGATCGGCGAAATGTTGAGTTTCCTGAATAGCTGGATCAAGGATTTTGGGCTACTGTCCCAGACCTGGCGCGCCGGCATTCTTGTCTTTGTGCTGGTGTTGGGCACCGCCACAGTGGCTTTTATTGTCAGCCGCATCATCCTTGCTCTGGAACGCAAATTTGCCAAAACCAGCAATATCTGGGATGACGCAATACTGCATTGCGCCCGCAAGCCGGCCATCGCGTTTGTCTGGCTTCAGGGGATCTATTGGGCGGCGGAAGTGGCTCATCATTTCTCTGAAGCCGAGGTTTTCCAGGCCAATGGCGCAATGCTGCAGGTCGGGTTTGTCTGGGTGGTGGTGTGGATGCTGTTTAGTCTGGTGAAACAGATTGAAGGTATCCTGATCTCGCCAATGAAAATGCGTAAACCGATGGATTACACCACGGTGAACGCCATCAGCAAGTTGCTGCGGGCCGTCATCGTTATTACGGCGGTACTTACTGCCCTGCAAACCATGGGGTTCAGTATCTCCGGCGTGCTGGCGTTCGGTGGTGTCGGCGGTATCGCTGTCGGTTTTGCCGCCAAGGATATGCTGGCTAACTTCTTCGGTGGCTTTATTATTCACCTGGATCGCCCGTTCAAGGTGGGTGACTGGATACGCTCTCCGGACCGGGAAATCGAGGGGGTGGTTGAGCAGATTGGCTGGCGCCTGACCACGATCCGAACCTTTGATAAGCGCCCTCTGTACGTGCCCAACGCGACGTTTACCACGATCGCAGTGGAAAACCCGTCGCGCATGCACAACCGCCGCATTTTTGAAAAGATCGGCATCCGTTACGCGGATGTTCATTCCATGAAGCTGATCGTGGATGACATCCGCGAGATGCTGAGGAACCATGAAGAAATTGATACTGACGAGACCCTGATTGTGAACTTTCTGGCGTTCAATGCGTCGTCGCTGGACATCATGGTGTACACCTTCACCAAAACCACTCAGTGGGTTCGCTTCCATGAAATCAAGGAAGAGCTGCTTCTGAAAATCAGCGATATTATTGAAGGCTATGGTGCCGAAGTGGCGTTCCCCACACGAACTCTGCATTTACCAGAGGGAGTGCGGCTGGAAAGCGCCGGGAGCAGCGAACAGCTGCCTGACCCGGAACCATCCGATACTCACAGTGCCCCGACAGGAGAGAAATCATGAACCAACCTGAGCAGGCCAGCCCCGTAGGTATTATTGGTGGCACGGGGCTTACCACCCTGAATGATCTGGTGATTGAGGGCGAACTGCCCGCTTCAAACCAGTGGGGTGAAGCCTCAGACAAGCTGGTATACGGCAAGCTGGGTGAGCAATCGGTTATTTTCCTGGCTCGCCACGGCAATCCCCATCGTATTCCGCCGCACCAGGTGAATTATCGGGCCAATATCCAGGCATTGTATGACGCCGGCGTGCGCACCATTGTTGGTGTGAACGCGGTAGGCGGTATTCACCGGCAGATGGGGCCCGCCCATGTGGTTATTCCCGATCAGTTGATTGATTACACCTGGGGTCGCGCCAGCACCTTCTTTGAAGGTGAGCTGGAACATGTTACCCACATCGATTTTACCTACCCTTATGACCAGGCCGCGCGGGAACTGTTGATTGAGGCGGCCCGCAAGCAGAGCGTCGAATTCTCAGATTTCGGGGTGTATGGCGCTACGCAGGGGCCACGGCTGGAAACAGCGGCGGAAATTCGCCGTCTGGAGCGGGATGGTTGTGATCTTGTAGGCATGACCGGCATGCCCGAGGCCGTGCTGGCGGCAGAGCTGGGCATGCGTTATGTGTGTCTGGGGCTGGTAGTGAACTGGGCCGCCGGTAAAACCGACGACATCATCTCAATGGCGGAAATCGAAGACGCTATCGCCCGGGGGATGTCCGGGGTCAAGCAGATTCTGGAGCAGTCCGTGGCTGGCCTGGGCCAGCTTACTTCTCTTCCTCGATAGGCTCGAAATACACCAGGACGCCAATGGTGGGGGAGTCGATGAAATGAATCTCCCCACTGCGCATGCGCCGGGTTTCGCGAATCCAGGTCAGTAGCTCTGGCTCGACTGGTTCCAGTGTTACCGGAGCCGGCGAAGAGTCGGCAGTCTGCTGCTGCGCCTGGCTTTCGTCACGGTTCTGTCCGGTTTCATCGGCCGCAGCTTGTGTCTCGAGAGTCGCTTCAGCTTGGGCTGCCGCCCGGGCTTCCTCCGCTGCTGCCTCATCCACCTGCCAGTGGTTCAGGTTCACGCCTACGTGCAGGTAACGCTGGCGTTCAACGCTGATGTGGCCTTCAATCTCCCGCTGGCCAGCGGCTTCCAGCCAGTTACCGATGGCAACCCGCATGGGGCCGCTGTCGTATTCAGGCGGATAGCTCCGGTACCAGCCGGCGCTGGCCAGCACCCGGTAGTTGCCACTGCGTTCCAGCCGTTGAATGGCCTGATTAAGGTGCAGCTCGCCCGTGTTAACCAGCTCCAGGTCGGTGGACCGTGAACCATTTTCACCATCTACCCACAGATGGGTGGTGGAACTGACCGGTGGCTCTACCTGTTTGCCGCTCATTCGCTCTTCCACGTCTGCGGGGGCGACCAATCGCTCCAGAATCACCAGCTCGGCACGGTAGAAGTGCTCGGGGATGTCCTCGGGAAGGGCTTGTGCCAGAGTAGTGCCGGCCGGCAATACCGTGAGCGCTGTGGCCAGCGTGGCGCCGACCATGGCTTTTCTGAAACAGAATCTGTTGGCTTGCAAGTGTGTCACTCCAGGTGATTCGTTCGGGCTCAGGATGCCTTTTTCGACTTTTGCGAAGGCGTAAGTTCGCTGAGCATGGCGGCAATGCCGTCGAGTTTACCACTGGTGGAATCATCATTCAGCCGGAAGCGGAAGCTGTTGGCACCCTCCAGGCGATAAGTGTCCGGCGCGGATTGCACTTTTTTAACCAGCTCCAGCGGGTCCACCGGCGTGGAAGAACCAAACTCCAGGCGCACCCATTCCTTGCCGGCGTCCACCTTGGTGATGCCCAACGCCTCCGCTTTTATCCGTAGCCGGGTCTGGTTGATCAGGTTTTTGGCCGGCTGAGGCAACAGGCCGAACCGGTCAATCATTTCCACCTGCAGTTCTTTCAGCTCTTCCTCTGATTTCACGCTGGCAATGCGCTTGTACAGCATCAGCCGGTTATGAACATCCGGCAGGTAATCGTCCGGAATCAGCGCCGGAATGCGCAGATTCATCTCGGTGCCATGGCTCAGGGGCAGTTCGGCATTCGGTGTGCGACCTTCACGAATGGCCTTCACCGCTTCGTCCAGCAACTGCATATACAGCGTGAAACCAATGCTTTCTATCTGCCCGCTCTGTTCCTCGCCCAGCAGTTCGCCGGCGCCCCGGATTTCCAGGTCGTGGGTGGCGAGCATAAAGCCGGCACCCAGATCCTGGGCCTCGGCAATGGCATCCAGGCGTTTTTTGGCATCGGCTGAAATACTTTTGGGCGGTGGTGTCAGCAGATAGGCATAGGCCTGGTGGTGAGAGCGGCCAACCCGGCCGCGCAATTGATGAAGCTGGGCCAGCCCGAACTTGTCGGCCCGTTCAATAATGATGGTGTTGGCGCTGGGAATGTCGATGCCGGTTTCCACGATGGTGGTGCAAACCAGCACGTTGAAGCGCTTGTGGTAGAAGTCCGACATGATCTGTTCCAGCTGACGCTCGCGCATCTGGCCGTGGGCCACACCTACCCGGGCTTCGGGAATCAGTTTGCGGAGATCTTCGGCGGTTTTCTCGATGGAGGCGACATCGTTGTGCAGGAAATACACCTGACCACCACGCAGGATTTCCCGCAGGATGGCTTCTTTGACCATCACCTCATCGCGCTGGCGCACAAAGGTTTTTACCGACAGGCGCCGGGCCGGCGGCGTGGCAATGATGGACAGATCACGCAGGTGTCCCATGGCCATGTTCAGGGTGCGGGGAATGGGCGTGGCGGTGAGGTTTAGCATGTCTACCTCGGCCCGCAGGGCCTTCAGGCGCTCTTTCTGCTGAACGCCGAACCGGTGCTCCTCATCGATGATCACCAGCCCCAGATTCTTGAACTTTACATCGCCCTGCAGCAACTTGTGAGTGCCGATCACAATGTCGGCTTTGCCTTCTTCAATATTGGCCATGGCCTTGCTGGTCTGGCTGCCGCTTCGGAAACGGCTGAGCAGCTCCACGGTGACCGGGGTGTCTGAGAAGCGGTCACGGAAGGATTCGTAATGCTGCTGGGCCAGCAGGGTGGTGGGCACCAGCACCGCCACCTGCTTGCCGGACCAGGTGGCCAGGAAGGTGGCGCGCATGGCCACTTCGGTTTTGCCGAAGCCAACATCGCCGCATACCAGACGGTCCATGGGCTGTTCGCTGGTCATGTCCTCGAACACGGACTGGATTGCGACCTGCTGATCCGGTGTTTCCTCGAAGGGAAAGTCCGCTGCAAAGGCCCGGTAGGCTTCTTTCGGGTCTTCAAACTGGAACCCTTTGCGGGCTTCCCGGCGGGCGTATACGTCCAGCAGCTCAGCGGCAGTGTCGCGGATTTTCTCCAGTGCTTTCTGCTTGGCGTTGCTCCAGCGTTCGGTACCCAGCTTGTGCAGAGGGGCGTGCTCTTCATCGGTGCCGGAGTAGCGGGAAATCAGGTGCAAATTGGAGACCGGCACATAGAGCTTGGAGCCGCCGGCGTATTCCAGCATCAGGAATTCATTGGATTCACCGCCGGCGGTGATGGTTTCCAGGCCCTTGTAACGGCCAACGCCGTGGTCAATGTGGACCACCGGTGCGCCAATTCTCAGTTCCGACAGATCGCGGTAACCGGCATCATCGATTTCGGTCGGCTTTTCCCGGCGCCGGCGTTGCAGAACCTGTTCGCCGAACAGGGCGGTCTCGGTAATCAGTGCCAGATTCTGTTCCGGCAATACCATGCCCTGTTCCATGGGAGCGATGGTGATGGCCAGGGTGTGAGCGGTGTTGCTCACAAACTCATCCCAGTTGCTCACGGCCGCCAGTTTCAGGTTGTGATCGGCCAGGTTGTCGATCAGCGCCTCCCGGCGGCCGGAGGATTCGGCGCAGATCAATACACGGCCGGAAAACTCCCTGAGGAAACGCTTCAACCGGGCGGCCGGGTCGGCGGCACGGCCGTCCATGGCGATGTCCGGGAGTGATTCTGTACCACAATTAAGAGTCGCTGGCCCCTGCAGTTCGTTGTTGGCGCATGTCACCCGCGGGTGGCGCTTGAGTTCCGCAAACACCTGGTCTTCCTGCAGGAATAACTCGCCGGGGGGCAGGATCGGGCGCAGGCGGTCGTGCCGGCGGTCTTCGTAGCGGGCGCGGGTTTCCGCGTCAAAGGCGGCGACCGCGTCGTTCAGCCCGTCGGCGGTAAACACCAGCGTGCTTTGCGGCAGATAATCGAACAGTGTGGCGGTTTCGTCGAAAAACAGCGGCAGGTAGTACTCGATGCCCGGCGGCGTTATGCCGTGGCTGACGTCCTGATAAACCGGCGCGTCTTTTGGTGCATTCGGGAAATATTCAAACCAGCGGTTCCGGAATCCGGAGCGGGCCTCTTTGTGCCAGGGGAATTCATTGGCGGGCAAGAGTTCGATCTGTTCGATCCGGTCAATGGAGCGCTGGGTTTCCGGATCAAAGGTTCTCAGGGTTTCGATTTCGTCATCAAACAGATCAATCCGGTAGGGCAGGTTGGAGCCCATCGGGTAGATGTCCAGAATGGCCCCGCGGACCGCGTATTCGCCGTGTTCGTAGACGTTCTCGGTGTGATGGTATCCGGCCGATTCCAGCTGCATGCGCCAGCTGTCGATGTTCAGGGTCTGCCCCACTTCCAGTAACAGGGTGTTGCCCTGCAGATAACTCGGCGGCGCCAATTGGTGCATCAGGGTGCGGGCCGGAACCACCAGAATGCCATGCTGCGTGGAGGGCAGCCGGTGCAGTGTGCGAATGCGCCGGGAAGTAATGTCCTGGTGGGGCGAGAACAGGTCGTAAGGCAGGGTTTCCCAGTCTGGCAGAGACAGCAGTTCCAGGCCGTCTTCGGTTACCGTGGCGCCGTCTTCTTCCGGCGGCAGGTTCAGGAAAAAGCGGATGGCCTGCTCCAGCCGGATGGCTTCATCCGTGCTGCGGGTGACCACCAGGGTCAGACCTTTGTGGGTTCTTGCGCTCTCACAGATGGCCAGGGCATCACTGCAGCCGTGAAGCTCTCCCCACTTCCGGTGATCGGCGGATTTTTCCGGCGCGGCCGGTGCCAGCAACTGGCTGTGCAGTGAAGAAGCGTGAGAAGAACCTTTGCTCATGGGCCGGGATATCTCCTGAGTGAATGAGTCTGGATCCGGAGCCGCGCTATTCTAACGCCCGGGTGTTGCAGTGTCATGGCGGCTGATTACGAAGGTCGCGACTAAAGTCATTTGCCGTAAGGGGCCTTAACTTGGATAATACGCGCCCCCACATATTTTCAGTGCTAAACGAGGTCACAACCGTGAGTCACGAACAGATCAACCAGCACCTGTCTAACTGGACTGAGCGCGAGTCCACAGCCGAAGCCATGATTCCGCTGATCGGTCGTCTTCATCGCAAGAACAACGTTGTTACGTCGGTCTACGGCCGTGCGATCATCAATCAGTCAGTGATTGATATTATTCGCGCTCACCGGTTTGTGCGTCAGGTTGAAGACAGCGAACTGTCTGTTCACAACACTCTGCCGATCCTGGAAGCCATGGACAAGCTTGATCTTGGCCGCGGTCACGTTGATATCGGAAAGCTGGCGGTAAAATTCAAGGAGCAGGGTGGTGGTGATCTCACCGAGTTTCTGAAAAAGGAAATCGGCCCGATTGTCGGCCAGTATGCCACCCAGTCTGAAGAAGACGCGCAGAACGCCACCAAAGACGTGGTGCTCTATGGTTTTGGTCGTATCGGTCGTCTGCTGGCACGCATCCTGATTGAAAAAGCTGGCGGCGGCGCCAACCTGCGATTGCGCGCCATTGTTGTCCGTAAGGGCGGTGCCGAGAACGATCTGCAGAAGCGCGCCAGCCTGTTGCGTCGTGACTCGGTGCACGGTCCGTTCGATGGCACCATTACGGTTGATGAAGAGAATTCCGCTCTGATCGCCAACGGCAACTACATCAAGGTGATCTACTCGGACGGTCCGGACAAGGTGGACTATACCGAGTACGACATCGACAACGCCATTGTGGTCGACAACACCGGTATCTGGCGTGATGAAGATGGTCTGGGCCTGCACCTGAAGTCCAAAGGTGTCAGCCGGGTTATTCTGACGGCGCCGGGTAAGGGCGACATCAAGAACATCGTTTATGGTATCAACAGCGACTCGATCACTGACGACGACAGGATTCTGTCTGCTGCTTCCTGTACCACCAACGCCATTACGCCGGTACTGAAAGCCATTCACGACGAGTACGGCATTGAAGACGGTCACGTTGAAACTGTTCACTCCTACACCAACGACCAGAACCTGATCGACAACTACCACAAGGGTAGCCGTCGTGGTCGCAGCGCGCCGCTGAACATGGTCATTACCGAAACCGGTGCTGCCAAAGCCGTTGCCAAGGCTCTGCCGGAGCTGAAAGGCAAGCTCAGTGGTAACGCCATTCGCGTGCCCACGCCGAATGTGTCCATGGCCATTCTGAACCTGAACCTGAGCAAGGACGTGGATGTCGATAGCGTTAACGACTATCTGCGTGAAATGGCTCTGCACTCCGAGCTGCAAAAGCAGATCGATTTTGTGAACTCGCCGGAAGTGGTTTCCACTGACTTTGTTGGTTCGCGCCACGCTGGTGTTGTGGATGCGCAGGCTACCATTGCTGGCGGTAAGCGAGTGATCCTTTACGTGTGGTACGACAACGAGTTCGGCTACAGTGCTCAGGTTATTCGCTGTGTTAATGATATGGCTGGCGTTACCCACCCGATTTTCCCCAAGCGGGTTCGCGACTAAAGCTGTAGCGCTAATTACGCAGAGCTGAAGAAACCCCGGTGGCCTCAAGGTTGCCGGGGTTTTTTGTTACTGTCGAACGACAAAACGATTCCCGTTTCAGGTGGAAATAACCTTCCGTACTCTTTATAATCGGCGGGATTTTGGGTATGTCTGGCGCCCCGTTTCCCATCTTTTCCTGTAGCTCTAGATCGTGGCATTCATTGTCCCGGTGTTGATAAGTCCGAAGTGTGATGGCTTCGGTCCTCAAAAAAGCAGGAATCCTGGGCCGCAGGGAGTCGGGCGTTGAAATTCTCAGATAGTTTCTGATGATTGGACGAGGCTAAATGATCAAGATCAAAAAAGGCCTGGATCTTCCCATCAGCGGCGCTCCCGAACAGACCATTAGTAATGGCAAACCGATCCGTCATGTGGCGTTGATTGGTTTTGACTACCACGGCATGAAGCCGACGATGGCTGTTAAAGAGGGAGACCGTGTCAAGCGCGGCTCGCTGCTGTTTACGGACAAGAAGACCGAAGGCGTTCGTTATACTTCCCCGGCTGCCGGTGTGGTGAAAGAAATCAATCGCGGTGAGCGCCGTGTATTCCAGTCTGTTGTCATCGAGGTGGATGGCGAAGACGCGGAAACCTTTGCTCGCTACGACGATGCTGATCTTGCCGGCCTGGAACGCCAGCAGGTTGTCGACAACCTGGTTGAGTCCGGTTTGTGGACAGCATTCCGTACCCGGCCCTACAGCAAGGTTCCCGAGATAGACTCGGCGCCGAACTCCATCTTTGTTTCCGTGATGGACACCAATCCGCTGGCGGCGGACCCGACGGTGATCATTGGCGAGAACAGCAAGGCCTTCGAAAAGGGCCTGAGCATTATCTCGCGCCTCACCAACGGCAAGGTATTTGTCACCGGTAAGCCGGGTTCTGATGTGGCCGTGCCAAAGAGTGATCGCGTGGAAGTGCAGCAGTTTGACGGCGTACATCCGGCCGGCAACGTGGGCACTCATATCCATTATCTTGATCCGATTGTTGGCGACAAAAAAGTCTGGTCCATCAACTACCAGGACGTCATCGACATTGCGAAGCTGTTCGAAACCGGTGAAGTACCGGTGGAGCGGATCGTTGCGATTGGTGGTCCCAAGGCCCTGAAGCCTCGTCTGGTTCGTACCCGTCTGGGTGCAAATCTGCCGGAGTTGCTTGACGGTGAGGTCGAAACCGACTGCGAAGTGCGAGCCATTTCCGGTTCTGTTTTCGGTGGTCGGCGTGGCGACGGTCCC
>JAVLAV010000119.1:0-4122 GCA_031580735.1 Marinobacter sp. | reverse complement strand
CGAGTACGGCATGCTGCCCCGCTCCACCGGCAGCCGCATGGGCCGCGAAGCCGCCCGTGGCAAGCAGGGTGGCCGCACGGTGGAAATCCAGCGCCTGATCGGCCGCAGCCTGCGCGCAGCGGTAGACATGAAAGCCCTGGGCGAGCACACCATCACCATCGACTGCGACGTCATTCAGGCCGACGGCGGCACCCGCACTGCAGCCATTACCGGTGGCTGTGTGGCGCTGGTCGACGCGCTGAATCACCTGGTTGCCGAAAAGCGCATCAAGAAATCCCCGCTCAAGCAAATGATCGCGGCGATTTCCGTGGGCGTTTACAAAGGCACGCCGGTTGCCGACCTGGACTACCCGGAAGACTCCGAGGCCGATACCGACCTGAACGTCATCATGACCGACCAGGGCGGCTTCATCGAAATCCAGGGTACAGCCGAAGGCGCGCCGTTCCAGCAGGACGAACTCGATGCCATGCTGGCGCTGGCCCGCAATGCCAGTGACAAGCTGTTCGCTATTCAGAAGGAAGCTTTGGAAGGTTAAGCCCGGCGTTAACGCCCGCAGTCCCGGGTGGGGAGACCTTTCCGGGACACGCTACAAGCACATCCATGGCAGATTTTTGCTCCTGCAAAATCTGCACTCCCGCCGTCCATGGCGGTCGTGCGATTCGATCCGGCCTTCCCTGGCCGGAGACGGTCCCGGAAAGGTCTCCCCACCCGGGCCCGCTACTTGTTACTACTCTCCTAAAGAAAATCCAGGGTGCCTGTATGGCGCCAAACTGAATTATTGAAGGATTCCTTCACAAGAGTTCGAAAAGCAGCCAGGCGCCTGCACGGCGTAAAGAGCGGCGTTGTGGTAAGCCTTCCCCAAAATTTCGAAGGCCAGGGATGGCCTGAGAGAAGCGCACGACCGCCATGGACGGCGGGAGTGCAGATTTTGCAGGAGCAAAAATCTGCCAAGGATGTGCTCGTAGCGGTTTTGGGGAAGGCTTACCACAGCGGCACGCTCCCCCATACCCGGAAAGGCTATAGCTGAGAATTCCTCAAAACCCGATCTCGATGTCGTAATCCATAATCACCGGCGCATGGTCCGAAAACTTCGCAGTGGGATCAATCCAGCCATCCATGATGGTCTTGCGAATCCCCGGAGTCAGTAACTGGTAATCCACCCGAATGCCGGCAGCCTTACTCGGCCCCTCGACCTGCTCGGGCCACCAGGTAAACTGATTACCCTGCTTGTTGATTTCACGGAACGCATCAATACAGCCCATTTCATCAAACAAACGGTCCAGCCACGCCCTCTCATGGGGCAGAAAGCCGGAGAAATCCATGCGGTGATACAACGGACTCGCGTCCGTCACATGATGAGCTGTCTGCAGGTTGGCACAGAGAACAAACTGCCGGCGCTTGCGCAGGGTTTTCTGCATATGAAGACCAAAAGCCTCCATGAACTCATCCTTGTGATCCAGAACCGTCAGGTCATCCTCGCCCGTCAGCTCCTCCTCACGGCCAAGCGCACAGGGGGCCAGCACAGAAGCCACCGAAACCTTGTCAAAATCGGCCTGGATGAAGCGACCTTCCCGGTCCGCCTGTTCATTGGCGAAACCGTACATGATGGCCTTGGGGAAATGGCGGGTATAAATGCCCACACCGCCGTGTTCATTGAGCTCGCCGTCAATGAAATAAGCCTCATACCCTTCCGGAATCAGGTTCTGATCTTCCACCTCGTAGGCTCGCATGCGGTGATCCTGAACGCACACCACATCAGCGTCCTGCTCGGCCAGCCAGTCAAAAAAACCATTTTCAACGGCCCGGGCGAGGCCATTGACACTGATCGATACTACCCGCATACGTATTCCCTGATTCGGTTTGTGTGTATCATACCGTTTTTACATTCTAATTAAAGTTGCAACCCCGCCAGAAGCCTTGCCATGCACGAGTATCAGAAGACATTCATTGAGTTTGCCATCCAGCGGAATGTACTGCGTTTCGGAGAATTCACCCTGAAATCCGGGCGAACCAGCCCCTACTTTTTCAATGCCGGGCTGTTCAACACCGGCGATGACCTGCTGCAGTTAAGCAAAGCCTATGCCGCAGCGATAGAGCGTAGCGGTCTGAATTATGACATTATTTTCGGACCGGCCTATAAGGGCATTCCGTTGGCCACCGTCACCGCCATGGCACTGGCAACAGACGGTAACAGCAAACCCTTTGCATTCAATCGCAAAGAGAAGAAAGATCATGGTGAAGGCGGCAATATCGTCGGCGCGCCCCTTGAAGGCAAGGTGCTGATCGTTGACGACGTGATTACCGCCGGTACCGCCATCCGCGAATCCATCGATATTATCCGTGCTGCTGGCGCTGAACCGGCGGGCGTGCTGATTGCGCTGGATCGCCAGGAAAAAGGCAACGGCGAACTGTCTGCCATTCAGGAAGTGGAAAAAGAGTTCAACATCCCGGTTGTCAGTATTATTCGTCTGGAGCAGGTATTGGATTACCTGAAAGCCAACCCGGAATTTGCCGGCCACGCGGAGACCGTGGCGGCTTACCGTGATCGCTACGGAGTCTGAGGCATGCAGCATCGCCCGACCACATCTGCCGCCATCGCCCTGCTGGCAGCCCTAGGCATACTGGTTTCAACCGGTATACAGGCGGGCATGTATCGTTATAAAGACGAAAACGGGCAGTTGGTGATCAGCAACACCATCCCTCAGGAAGCCACCAAACGTGGCTACGAAATTCTCGGCAACAACGGCCGGGTAGTGGAAACCGTAGCGCCGGCCCCCACTGAAGAAGAGATTGCCGCCCGGGAAGCCCAAAAAGAGCGCGAAAGGCAGGCCGAGCTTCAGCGCCAGGAAGACAAAAAACTGCTGGATCGCTACAGCCATCCGAATCAGGCCGTGCGGGCGATGCACCGTAAAGTCCGCGAAATGGAAGGCATTATTCAACTTAAGCGTGGCAACATCTCGGTCATTTCCAGCCAGCTGGACAGCGAACAAAGCCGTGCTGCCGACCTGGAACGTTCAGGGCGCGACGTACCCGAAGCATCTCTGGACAAAATCCGGCGGCTGGAATCACAGATGGATGACATCGAGCAGGAAATTGCCGACCAACGCCGGCAGATCGAAGACATGAAAGACCTGTTCAAGGCCGACATCAAGCGCCTCGAAGAGGTGACCGGCGAGAAGCGCACCCTGCCGCTGGAACCACCGGAAACGGACCGAAACGGCCAGTAATCCCCTACTGAGGTAACAGGGGCGCCGCAACCGCGCCCCGGCTCATCACCAGCGGAAAAGCACCCAGCTTGGCACCAGCAGGTCGGTCTCACCTTCACGGATCCAGCCGCCGCCTTCTGCGGGCACCAGGTAGTATTCCGGGCCCACTTCCGGCACCACCTTGATCTCTCTCAGCTCGCCATTCACACGGTATTCGTAGAACACCTTGTCTTCACCGGGACGGATGACAATTTCTGATCCGCTTTGCGGCCGTTGATAATCCGAAATCACAACCGGCTCCTGGGGTGTAACCACAGGTGTGGCGTCCAGCGCGTCCTCATCCTGATCCTGGGCCAGGACCGGCACCGAGACACACACTGACAGCAGCGCTGAACAGGCGATTCGCTTCATTTTCATGATACCCTTTATGCAATATTTGAGGGAGCTTCTGAGTTGTCCAAAGGCTCCCGACTACAGAGTTGCACAAGCAAACCCACGCTTCAATCAGAATCCGGACCTGTTTCAACATGACTGAGAAAAAGACCCCACCCGTGGTTCTTGTGGACGGATCGTCCTACCTGTTCCGTGCCTATCACGCACTGCCTCCACTGACCACCAGCAAAGATCACCCGACCGGTGCCATCAAGGGCGTGGTAAGCATGCTGCGCCGGCTGGAGCAGGACTTTCCCGGCTCGAAGATGGTGGTGGTGTTTGACGCAAAAGGCAAAACCTTCCGTCATGACATGTATGAAGAGTACAAGGCCAACCGGCCACCCATGCCGGATGATCTGGCGGTGCAAATTGAGCCAATCCATAACATTGTCAAAGCCATGGGCCTGCCCTTGCTGATTGTGCCCGGCGTAGAAGCCGACGATGTGATTGGCACTCTGGCCGATGAAGCCACCAGCAAAGGCAT
>JAVLAV010000118.1:0-4136 GCA_031580735.1 Marinobacter sp. | reverse complement strand
CATTAACCGCGTGGATGAAGTGGTGGTCTTCCATCCGCTGGCGAAGAACCAGATTCAGGGCATTGCCCGCGTTCAGATCGAGAATCTGGCGAAACGTCTGCATGAGCAGGATATGAAACTGGAGCTGGGCGACGAGGCCATGCAACTCTTGGCCGAGGTGGGATACGACCCGGTCTATGGTGCGCGGCCTTTGAAGCGTGCCATTCAGCGGATGATCGAAAACCCGTTGGCGCAAAAGCTGCTGCAGGGCGACTTCCTGCCCGGAGACACCATCCGGACAACGGTGAACGATGGCCGCCTGGAGTTCGACAAGGCCTGATTGATCAGGCCGTTAGAAAGGGCAGGGCGCTGAAGGAACCTCAGCGCTCTGTCTGTACTTACTCCGGATCGCAATTTTCTTCTGCGATCTTCTCGAATTCCTGGCGCCGCTCTTCAATCTCTTCCGGCGACAGATATCTTGGTTCGCCGTCTTCACCTTCCGTGCGGATCCTGGCGTTGCTGTTGATGACGTCCAGGTTCGAGCGGGCTGTTGCGCAGTTCGCTTCACGCTGTTTGCGGCGGGCTTCTTCCGCTGCGGTTTCTTCGCGTTCCTGCGCTTCATTCTGCTGATTCTGCTCAAGTTCGTTTAATCGTTCTTGAGGACTCTGTCGTTCCCCGGTCGGTGACCGGGTGCCTGAGCGCACATCCACCTGTTCGGCTTTGCTGCCTGTTGGCTGGCGGTCTCCAAAGTGTGTCACGCCGTTTTCGTCAGTCCATTTGTATACGGAAGCACCGGTTGCAAGGCCCGGCGTTGCGCACATAATCAGTGCCAGCATCAGGATTCTTAGGTTCATGTCTTTGCCCGTCTCTGGTTTGCGTCCTGCGTGAATCTTGCCACCGAAAGTATGGCGTTTCCTGGGCCTGGTTCAAATCTCCAGCATAAAGGCCCATTTCAGTATGACAGACCCCAACGCAAAATGGTGCCATTAAACCGGCAGCGGCTATTGACAGGGAGTTTCCCGCTGTCAGAATTGTCCATTGCCTGAAACTGGGGCTAATACGGCAGGCAATCCCGAGCAAGTATCCCCCGTTTATCACCACACTGAGTGCGGCAAACCTCGTCGCGCGCTGGTTGTTGCTTACGTGCAACCCGTTGTTGGTCGTTCTCCGCAACCCTCAGGAGGCCGACTGGCCAGGAGACAACCTCTTTAATGTCAGGTGTGGAGGAGCAAGCCGGTTCCGCTTTCACAAGAAGCAGGGAAACCGAGAATCCAGGCAACCGGGCGTAGCCCGGCTCATTCACTCGTAGAAGAGGGTAGATATCGTGGAGTTATTGTCTGGCGCTGATATGTTGATCCGCTCCCTCCAGGATGAAGGGATCGAAAACATATACGGCTATCCGGGTGGTGCAGCGCTGCATATTTATGATGCGTTGTTCAGGCAGGACAAAGTCAAGCATATTCTGGTCCGGCACGAGCAGGCGGCGGTTCATATGGCCGACGGTTATGCCCGCGCAACCGGGAAACCAGGTACCGTACTGGTGACCTCGGGTCCTGGAGCCACCAACACTATTACCGGCATTGCCACCGCATTTATGGATTCCATTCCCATGGTGGTGCTGTGCGGACAGGTCGCATCGTCGCTGATTGGTGAAGATGCCTTCCAGGAAACCGATATGATCGGTGTTTCCCGCCCGGTGGTGAAACACAGTCTGAGTGTGCGTCATCCGCAGGAAATTCCGGAACTTGTCCGGAAGGCCTATCATATTGCCTCCACTGGTCGTCCCGGCCCGGTGGTGATTGATATCCCGAAAGATATGACGTCGCCGAATGAGCGTTTTGAGTATTCTTACCCCAAGAAGGTAAAGCTGCGCTCCTACAACCCGGCACTTCGTGGCCATTCCGGCCAGATCAAAAAAGCGGTGGATATGCTGCTGGCGGCCAAGCGCCCGGTTATTTATGCCGGTGGCGGGGTCATTCTGGGCAAGGCAACCGAGCAACTGACCGAGTTGACCCGTCTGCTGGGTTACCCGCTGACCAATACCCTGATGGGCATTGGCTGTTATCCGTGTTCAGACAAGCAGCATCTGGGCTGGCTTGGCATGCATGGCACCTATGAAGCCAACATGACCATGCACCATTCAGATCTGATTCTCTGTGTCGGTGCGCGTTTTGATGACCGCGTCACCAATGCCACCGAGAAGTTTTGCCCGGGTGCCCGCATTGTTCACATCGACATTGATCCGGCCTCCATCTCCAAGACCATCGACGCAGACGTGCCGATTGTGGGACCTGTGGACTCGGTGCTCAATGAGATGCTTGCGCTGGTCAAAGAGGCCAAAGAAAAGCCGGATGCAGACGCACTGGCCGCCTGGTGGAAACAGATTGACGAATGGCGTGCGTTCCACGGCATGCGTTATGAAACCAGCGATGACGTCATCAAGCCGCAGGAAGTGGTCGAGATGCTGAGCCGGCTGACCAATGGCGACGCTTTTGTCACGTCTGATGTCGGTCAGCACCAGATGTTCGCAGCGCAATACTACAAGTTCGACAAGCCCAATCGCTGGATCAACTCCGGCGGCCTGGGCACCATGGGCTTTGGTCTGCCTGCAGCAATGGGCGTCAAACTGACCCACCCGGATGACGAAGTGCTGTGCATCACCGGTGAAGGCAGTATCCAGATGAACATTCAGGAATTGTCCACCTGCAAGCAGTACGATATTCCGGTGAAGATCATTAACCTGAATAACCAGGCACTGGGTATGGTGAAGCAATGGCAGGACATGAACTATGAGTCCCGTCATTCCCAGTCTTACATGGAGTCGTTGCCGGACTTCATGAAACTGGTCGAGGCTTATGGTCATGTGGGCATTCGTATCGACCGCAAAGAAGATCTTGAGCCCAAGCTCAAGGAAGCGCTGGCAATGAAAGACAAGCTGGTATTCGTCGACATCCTTGTTGACCGTTTCGAGCATGTCTATCCCATGCAGGTTGCCCGTGGTTCCATGAAGGACATGTGGCTCAGCAAGACGGAGAGGGTGTGATCATGCGTCGAATCATTTCTGTTTTGCTGGAAAACGAGCCGGGTGCTCTGTCGCGGGTGGTTGGGCTGTTTTCCCAGCGTAACTACAACATCGAAACACTGACGGTGGCGCCGACGGAGGACGAGACATTGTCCCGTTTGACCGTGACCACCACCGGCTCTGACAAAGTGATTGAGCAGATCACCAAGCAGTTGAACAAGCTGATTGAGGTGGTCAAGCTGGTGGATCTCACCGAAGGTTCTCACATCGAGCGTGAGTTGATGCTGGTGAAGCTCAAGGCAACCGGTTCCCAGCGTGCCGAGATCAAGCGCACGGTGGATATTTTCCGTGGTCAGATCGTGGATGTCACCAGTTCGGTTTACACCGTGCAGCTGGCGGGCAGCAGCGACAAGCTTGATGGTTTTGTTCAGGCGGTCGGTACATCTGGCGTACTGGAAGTCGTGCGCACCGGTGTTTCCGGTATTGCTCGTGGTGAAAAGGTGCTCAGCCTGTAACGGTTGAAGGGCATAAAAATTTGAACACCATGGCCCCGCAGGGCCATATACAGACAAGAGGTTTTCATGAAGGTTTATTACGATAAAGATTGTGATCTTTCCGTTATCCAGGGCAAGAAAGTTGCCATTCTGGGTTTTGGTTCCCAGGGCCACGCACACGCGTGCAACCTGAAAGAGTCCGGCGTTGATGTAACCGTGGGCCTGCGCCCGGGTTCATCGTCGATTGCCAAGGCAGAGGCCTATGGTCTGAAAACTGCCGATGTGCCGACTGCCGTTGCCGGTGCCGAAGTGGTTATGGTTCTGACTCCGGACGAATACCAGTCTGAACTGTACAAAGAGCAGATCGAGCCGAACCTGAAGCAGGGCGCGACCCTGGCATTTGCCCACGGTTTTGCCGTTCACTACAACCAGATTGTTCCGCGCAAAGACCTGGACGTGATCATGGTCGCACCGAAGGCGCCGGGCCACACTGTTCGTACCGAGTTCGAGCGTGGCGGCGGCATCCCTGATCTGATCGCTATCTTCCAGGACGCCTCTGGCACTGCCAAGAACCTGGCCCTGTCCTACGCCAGCGGCATCGGCGGCGGTCGTACCGGCATTATTGAAACCACCTTCAAAGA
>JAVLAV010000117.1:0-4176 GCA_031580735.1 Marinobacter sp. | reverse complement strand
CACGATTATCCTGACCACTCATTATCTGGAGGAAGCTGAAGCCCTGTGCCGCAACATCGCCATCATTGATAACGGCGAGATTATCCGTCACACCAGCAAGCGTGAGCTGTTGCAGCAGTTAAGTCTGGAAACCTTTCTGCTGGACACCGAGCAACCCCTTGAAGCGCCGCCGGAGCTGGCCGGTTACCGTTGCACCTTGAGTGAAGAGGGGGCGCTGGAAGTGGATGTGGCCAAAGGCCAGGGGCTTAATGCCCTGTTTGTCGAGCTGGAAAAAAACGGCATTCAGGTGCTCAGCATGCGTACCAAGGCTAACCGGCTTGAGGAGTTGTTCGTTCGTATGGTGGAAGATAACGCCCGGCACAATGGCAAAGCCGGGGAGGTCAGCGCATGAGCTTGCATGCCCTCTGGACGGCTTTCTTTACTATCGTTGTTCGTGAGATTCGCCGCTTTACCCGCATCTGGGCCCAGACCCTGCTGCCGCCGGCGGTGACCATGACGCTGTATTTTATTATTTTCGGCAACCTGATCGGCTCCCGCATCGGTGAAATGGGCGGGTACGATTATATGCAGTTCATCGTGCCCGGGTTGATCATGATGGCCGTCATCACCAATTCCTACGGCAATGTAGTGTCATCCTTCTTTTCCATGAAGTTCCAGCGCAGTATCGAGGAGCTTCTGGTTTCGCCGGTGCCTAACTGGACCATTCTGGCCGGTTATGTGGCTGGCGGCATGGCGCGGGGCCTGAGCATCGGGCTGATTGTTACCCTGTTGTCTCTGGCATTTACCCGGTTGGCGATTCATAACCTGCCAATGGTGGTGATTACGGTATTTCTGACCTCGGCGCTGTTTTCGCTGGGTGGCTTTATCAACGCCATGCTGGCTACCAAGTTTGATGATATTTCCATCGTGCCAACGTTCATACTCACGCCACTCACGTATCTGGGCGGGGTGTTCTACAGCATTCAGGAATTGCCGGAGTTCTGGCAAGGGGTGTCCATGATCAATCCCATTCTGTATATGGTAAACGGGTTCCGTTACGGCATACTGGGTGTCTCGGACGTTAATCCGTTTGTTTCTCTTGGTATGATCCTGGTCTTTATTGTACTGCTCGCCACACTTGCCTTGCGTATGCTGGCAAGAGGCAAGGGCATTCGTCACTGACACGCTTTCAGGAACACTTCATGGCATTGGACAAGGCGCCGCTGGGCAAGACCAGCGATTACCCGGATCGGTATGATCCGTCACTGCTGTTCCCGGTTCCCCGGGAAGAGAATCGCCGCCGCATCGGCCTGGGCGATGGCCGCTGGCCGTGGTTCGGGGAGGATATGTGGCAGGCCTGGGAGATTTCCTGGCTTCGGCCAGGTGGCGTTCCCGCCGTGGCCTGGGCGGAAATCCGGTTTCCGGCGGCGTCGCCGGCAATCATCGAAAGTAAATCGCTGAAACTTTACCTGAACTCTTACAACCAGACCGTGTTCTCATCTCCCGAGCGGGTAGAAGCGACCATTGTTGCCGATTTGTCCACGGCCTGCGGAGCAGCGGTGCATTTAAAGCTGCTCAGTGTTGACGAATCTGCCCCGGCAACAGGGCGTCCGGAAGGGTATCAGCTGATTGATGACCTGCCGGTTGACGACGTGGTGTACGACTACGCCCCGGAATCATTGTCGGCCAGTGGCGAAGAAGTGACGGAACAACTGTGCTCGCACCTGCTTAAGAGTAACTGCCCGGTGACCGGTCAGCCAGATTGGGGCACAGTACTCGTTCGTTATACGGGGCCAAAAACGGATCATGCCGGCCTGCTGCGTTATATCGTGAGTTTTCGTCAGAAACAGGACTTTCACGAGCATTGCGTGGAAACGCTGTTTACGGATCTGATGGAGCGTTGTAAGCCCCGTGAACTGATGGTCTGTGCCCGTTATACCCGCCGGGGAGGGCTGGATATCAACCCCTGGCGCAGCACCAGCCCTGAAGACGGCCCCGGGCCACGGCTGATAAGGCAATAGCCAGCACCGTAGCGCCCGGGCATACGCATAACCTGTCAATAATAACTGTGGGATACTCTCCACGGTAGCAAACAGAGACACCGGAAGGGAGACGATATGAGTACAGTTACCCGGTTTTTGCTGAATCGGTCTTCGGAGCCCCGGCTCCAGTCCCCGGCTCCGGACAAGGCGGTGCTGGATCAGGCATTTCGGTGCGCGGCCCGGGCGCCGGATCATGCCCTGCTCAAACCCTGGCGGTATCTGGTTATCGAAGGCGATGCATTGATAAAGCTGGGTGAAGTGTTTGCAGGCGCCAGTGCCAACAATGCGACCGAGAAGGAGCTGGAGAAAGCCCGCAATGCGCCTCTCAGGGCACCGATGGTGATTGTTGGCATTGCTTCGCCCAGGCATCATCCGAAGGTGCCCGAAGTAGAGCAGGTGCTTGCGGCGGGCAGCAGTATGACGTTGCTGTCGTTGGCATTGAACGATGCCGGTTTCGGAACCATGTGGCGCAGCGGGCCGGTTGCCTACGCCCATAGTGTTCAGGAGGCACTCGGTTTGGCTGACGACGAGGTGATTATCGGTTTCCTCTACACCGGCACCGTGTCGGCTGAAAAGCCGATAGTGCCACGCTCCGACCCCAGCGAATTTGTTGAGTACTGGCAAGGCATAGATGGCTGCCATAGCTGGCGATGATTGCCGGTAGCAACGGCTCCCTATTCCATGAGGAACCCCCTTGCCGCATCGTTTGTTTTCCGCCGGTTTAATGCCGCCTGAATTTTAATCAACACCCCTCCAGCCCGCGTCAATGCGGGCTTTTTCGATTTTGGCACCCCCTTTGCATTTACTCTGACAGAACGCAAAAGCGGCAAACCGGCAACAACACCGACGGCCGTTGCAGATTTTCGGAGGCAAAGATGGCAATCAGTTTCGATAATGCGCTGGGTATTCATGAACACGCACTGCAGGCCAGGGTACAACGTGCCGAAGTGTTGGCTAACAACCTGGCGAACGCGGACACTCCGGGTTACAAGGCCCGTGATATCGATTTTCAGGCGATGATGCAGAAAGCGCAGAACTCTGTGTCGGGTTTCAATATGAGCGCCACCCATAGCGGCCACATGGACACTGCCAGCCCGGGTGCCGACGGTGAGCTGCTATACCGTACTCCAAATCAGCCCTCTATTGATGGCAACACAGTTGAAGCTCAAAGCGAACAGACCCGCTTTATGCGCAACGCTATGGATTATCAGGCCAGCTTTGAATTTCTGAGCAGCAAGTTCGCCGGCCTTAAAAAGGCGATTAAAGGCGAATAAGCCTCGATTCACTGATTTCTTAAGGAGACAGTCATGTCACTGGGCAACATTTTTGATATCGCAGGTTCCGGCATGACCGCGCAGTCGCTGCGCCTGAATACCACAGCCTCGAACATTGCCAACGCAGAAACGGCCAGTTCCAGCACTGGCGAAACCTATCGAGCTCGTAAGCCGGTGTTTGCCGCCATTCAGCAATCCATGCTGAATCCGGATCAACAGGGTTTTGGCGCTGCAAGGGGAGACGGCCCCGGTGCCGGTGTGCGGGTGGAGGGTATTGTGGAGAGCGATGCCGAGCTGCAGATGCGGTACGAGCCGCAGCATCCAGCCGCCAACGAAGACGGCTATGTGTTTTACCCGAATGTAAACGTGGTGGAGGAAATGGCGGACATGATGTCGTCGTCCCGCAGCTTTCAGATGAATGTCGACATAATGAACGCCACCAAATCCATGATGCAACGTGTTCTGACGCTGGGTCAGCAGTAACAGGTTAGGAGAAAATCATGAGCGCAGTGAATTCCGCAGCAGCCTCAGACGTACTGAGCCAGTTTCAGATCCAGCAGGATAAGCAGGCCAAGGGTGGCAGCGAGCTGGGTAAAGACGCCTTTATGGAGCTGATGCTGGCCCAGATGAAGAATCAGGATCCGCTGAAACCCCAGGAAAACGGCGATTTCGTGGCCCAGCTGGCGCAGTTCAGTTCTCTGGAAGAAATGCAGAACCTGTCCGGTACGGTTGACGACGTGGCCGGCCAGTTCCGCTCCAGTCAGGCTCTTCAGGCTTCTGCCATGGTTGGCAAGAGTGTGCTGGCCCCTTCCAACGTGGGCATTCTGGGTAGCGATGGTCAGCTTAACGGCACGGTGGAAGTGCCCGCGACGACTGGTGGC
>JAVLAV010000116.1:0-4454 GCA_031580735.1 Marinobacter sp. | reverse complement strand
AATGATGACCGCACGGCAGTGTTGTCCAACTGGCTCAGTCCCTGGCGTCCAAGAACGATAATATCCAGTGAGGGCAAGTCCTGCTGGAGCCTGAAAGTTTCTCTGACTTGACGTTTTATCCGGTTTCGCTGGACCGCCAGTCTCAGATTCTTCTTGGAGAAGATCAGACCGATCCTGGCGTGACCCCGATCATTCGGTGTCGCCAGGATCAGAAAATTCCTGTGCGGAACTTTCAGAGCTACGTCATCAAAGACTTTGCTGTAATCCGAAGGCTTCAGAAGCCTGTGAGATTTCGGAAACCCCAAAGTCTTCATGAGGTAATCCCGGAGTTACGCAGACAGACGTGCGCGACCTTTGGCACGACGACGGGAGATTACCTTGCGACCGTTTGCAGTTGCCATACGGGCACGGAAACCGTGAACACGCTTGCGCTTCAGGACGCTCGGTTGAAATGTTCTTTTCATGGTGAAGTTCTCACAAATTCGTCAATGGACTTTCGTTATTGGCTGAAAAACAGACAGCCAAAACAGGAGCGGCATTCTAGTCAAATCCCGGGGCAAGTTCAATGTTTATGGTGACCGTGATTGGCTTTTCTGCTGAAGAGCAGAGACTGAGTGATGAGTAACAGAATCTATAAGTCTTTTTTAATTCTTTAAAGGATTATTTATTACTGTTATTAGAGAGGCGGATTTCTGTGGGTAAGTGATATTTTTGCCGGTAAACCAACAGATTAAGCGTTTGATAAGGATCTTGAAGGATGCCCCTGAGCTCTGTGGACGGCCGGAGCAGGAAATGTGCATAAATGGTCGAATTCGAAAATTTGCGAGTTATCCATGGTTGGGTACAAAGGTTCCACACAGGGTTGAAGGCCGGGTATGCACAAGGGTGTGTGTATAAGTTTTTTATCTTATTTTTCTGTACACAAGGCTGTTCATATGTCTGCAAGGCTCTGAAATTAAAAAGTAAACTTTTCCACATGCTGTTCATTAAGCTGACAGGCGGCTTTTACTGACCCGTCTCAGAGGGTAGAATCCACGGTCATCTTCAGCGCCGAGCAGAGGGTTATTGCCAGGCGCATGAACAGTTGATTTTCAGGAGCAGTCGGGCTTGCCGAATACTATGTGGCATCAATGTCTTGAAGTACTCAGGGATGAATTTCCCGCTCAACAGTTCAACACCTGGTTGAGGCCCCTTCAGTCTGAGCTCAGAGAGGGCCAGTTAATGCTGTTTGCGCCCAACCGTTTTGTCATGGACTGGGTTAACCAGAAGTATCTGCGTCGCATAGAAGAGGTTCTGAAAGACCTGAACGGCGGACAGTCTCCTCGTGTCGTCATGAAAGTAGGATCCGCTCCCCGGGAAAATGAGCCCGTGGTGCGCTCGGTCGATAAAGCCGCGACTGGCAATGCGGTAGAGGAAACCGGTCGGACGGTGACCGAGGAAGAAAAAAGTGTCGCAGCCACAGTACCGGTACCGCCGCCTTCCAATGTCCACGCTTCTCCACGCCCGGGCAGCCAGCGCCGGGAAGTTCAGGTTGAAGGTGATATCAAACACCAGAGTTTTCTGAACGAGAGCTTCACGTTTGAAACCTTTGTGGAAGGTAAATCGAACCAGCTCGCCCGTGCGGCTTCCATGCAGGTGGCCGAAAACCCGGGTGGTGCCTACAATCCACTGTTTCTCTACGGCGGTGTGGGTCTGGGTAAAACCCACCTGATGCATGCAATCGGCAATGAGATTGTCCGTCGTAATCCGGGTGCGAAAGTGGCGTATCTGCGCTCCGAACGGTTTGTGGCTGATATGGTCAAAGCGCTGCAGCTGAATGCCATCAATGAATTCAAGCGCTACTACCGGTCAGTTGATGCCCTGTTGATCGACGATATCCAGTTCTTTGCCCGCAAGGAACGATCCCAGGAAGAGTTTTTCCACACGTTTAACGCCTTGCTTGAAGGTGGCCAGCAGGTCATCGTTACCTGCGACCGTTTCCCGAAAGAAATTGTCGATATGGAAGAGCGCCTGAAATCCCGTTTTGGTTGGGGGCTGACGGTCATGGTCGAGCCTCCCGAGCTGGAAACCCGGGTCGCGATTCTGATGAAAAAAGCAGAGCAGGCGAACGTAAAACTCAGCAGTGAAGCGGCGTTTTTTATCGCCCAGAAAATCCGGTCAAACGTTCGTGAACTCGAAGGGGCGCTGCGTCTGGTGATAGCGAATGCTCACTTCACCGGTTCGGAAATCACCCCTCCGTTTATCCGGGAAAGCCTGAAAGATTTGTTGGCACTGCATGAAAAGCAGGTCAGCATCGACAACATTCAGCGCACGGTGGCGGAGTATTACAAGATCAAAGTGTCGGACCTGCTGTCCAAGCGCCGGACCCGTACGGTTACCCGACCGAGGCAGGTGGCCATGTCGCTGGCAAAGGAGCTGACCAATCACAGCCTTCCCGAAATTGGCGATGCCTTCGGCGGCCGGGACCATACGACGGTTCTGCACGCCTGCAAGAAAATCGTGGAGCTCCAGGAGACGGATCCCAATATCCGCGAGGACTATCAGAACTTCATGAGATTGCTGACCACCTGAGTATTCCGGTGGTTGCTGAACATTCACTTCCGATAACAGAAACCGAGTGCCATGAAACTGACAATCAGCCGTGAATCCCTGCTCACCCCGCTGCAAAGCATTGCCGGCGTGGTGGAAAAGAAACAGACCATGCCGGTTCTGTCGAACGTGTTGCTTGAAGCAGAAGACAATACGCTGACTCTGACCGGTACTAATATGGAAGTGGAGCTGGTGGCCCGGGTGACACCGGTGCATGTTGACCAGCCGGGGCGAATAACCGTACCAGCCCGGAAACTGGCGGATATCTGTCGGGCCGTGAGCGATTCGGCCCCGATTGATATTGCTCTGGAAGGTGACCGGTTGCGTGTTCACGCGGGCAACTCCCATTTCACGCTTGCAACGTTGCCGGCGGAGCATTTCCCGAATGTTGAAGACGAAGCGGAAAGCTTCCGGCTCGAGCTGCCGCAGAAAGACCTGGAACATATGTTCGATGCCACGGCGTTTGCCATGGCGCAGCAGGACGTACGGTACTACCTGAATGGCCTGCTACTGGAAGTCGACAGCGGCCACGTGCGCACTGTAGCGACTGACGGCCATCGCCTGGCCATGTCTCACCTGGACATGGAAACCGGTTGCCCGGAATTGCGTCAGGTAATTGTTCCGCGTAAAGGCGTTCTGGAGCTGGCCCGTTTGCTGGATGATGTAGAAGCGCCGGTTACCCTGGTGATCGGTGACAATCATCTGCGTGCCACGGTTGGCAGCTACACCTTTACCTCGAAACTGATTGAAGGCAAGTTCCCGGATTACAACCGGGTTATTCCCCGTGGTGGCGACAAGATCGTGATGGCAGATCGCTCCACGCTCAAGCACACGCTGCAACGCGCCGGTATCCTGTCTCATGAGAACATTCGCGGGGTTAGGCTGAACCTGTCATCCGGACAACTGCAGGTGTTTGCCAATAACCCGGATCAGGAGCAGGCGGAAGATGCCCTGCCTGTGGATTACGAAGGTGAATCCCTGCAGATCGGTTTTAACGTCGGGTATCTGGTGGATGTGATGAACGCGCTGGACGATGACCAGGTGAAGATCACCCTTTCCAATCCCAACAGCAGTGCCCTGATTGAGTCGGAAACGGACACCAGCTGTCTGTATGTTGTTATGCCCATGCGGCTGTAATGTCATGGACGTCGCCACGGAGAACCCATGGTTACCGTAGCAAATGGCCTCAAAGGTGCGTTGCGTGTGGGTCAGACCCTGTCGGTACTGGGGCGCATCGGCTTTGACTGGCTTCGTGGCGATCGGCCCCCTGCCCCCAGGCTGTTGAGGCAGACCTTTGAGCGGCTGGGGGCGACGTACATAAAACTGGGACAGTTTATTGCCAGTTCTCCCACCTTCTTTCCGAAAGCCTACGTTGAAGAGTTTCAGCACTGCCTGGACCGGACGCCGGCGCTGCCTTTTAAGGTTATCCACAAGATTATTGCCGATGAGCTCGGGCGGCCTGTGGAAGAAGTCTTCAGCCATATTGATCCGGTGGCCCTGGCTTCTGCGTCCATTGCGCAGGTGCACTCAGCACGGCTGCTGAACGGCGAGGAAGTGGTGATCAAAGTACAGAAGCCGGAGGTGGAGACCATACTGAGTACGGACCTGAACTTCCTGTACATCTCCGCACGGGTAATAGATACCCTGGCTCCGAAACTTTCCTGGGCGTCGCTTTCCGGTATCGTGAGTGAGATTCAGCAATCGATGATGGAAGAGTGTGATTTCATCAAAGAAGCTCAAAACCTAAAAACCTTTCGCCGTTTTCTGGATAATGCCCACAATCAGGATGTTACCGTTCCCGAAGTGTACGAGCAGTACAGCAGTCGGCGTGTGCTCACCATGGAGCAATTCCACGGTGTGCCACT
>JAVLAV010000115.1:0-4696 GCA_031580735.1 Marinobacter sp. | reverse complement strand
GTCAGGTTGTTGAACCCGTGCAGCTGCAGTTTGTTGTCTGTGGTCATTGTTCACCTTTTGCGCAGACCGGTATAGAAAGGGGGCGTATTATGCACAGCGCCTCCGCCACTGGATAGTATTAGCAAACACTTTTCTGTGTCCGTAATTTCCGTGGAGAAAGGCTGTCAGCCCGCTTCCCGGATTTCATGGCTGTGGGTGATTTCCACGCCGGCTTTTTCCAGCATGATCGATGCCGAACAATATTTTTCCGCTGACAGGCTTACCGCACGTTGTACCTGTTTTTCTTTCAGGTTGTGGCCGGTGACCACAAAGTGCAGATGGATTTTGGTGAATACCGAAGGCACCGCATCGGCCCGCTCGGCGTCCAGCTCGGTGTGGCAAGCTGTCACATCCTGGCGGCCTTTTTTCAGAATGTTCATGACATCAAACGACGAGCAACCACCCAGCCCCATCAACAGCATTTCCATCGGGCGCGGGCCCAGATTTTCCCCGCCGTGGTCGGGTGGGCCGTCCATCTGGATGCTGTGGCCGGTGCCACTGTTGGCCCGGAAACCGGCATTGCCGGTCCAGTCGATGGTTGCTTTCATGCGTTTTTCTCCTGGATAAATAGGGTAGCAGACAGGCACGGATGCTAGCATAGTCTGTTGTCACCGACAGCTGCTCCGCAGGCTGTCAGGCCCTGTCGTAGCAGGCGACACTAGGATTGGTTCGAGTTGCTGAAATGTAACCTTCTTGTTATAAGAAGGGATAATATCGTTAACCCGCATCATCTGTAGGGATTAAGAACAAAAACAACCAGAAACCAGCAGACCCCCAGGAGGCTCGTCCCGTACCATGGCTACTATTGTTAAGCCTGTTGAGCAGAAAAACCAACATCTTGATTACTTTCTTACCCAGTGTCATCGCCGGCATTATCCCGCCAAAAGCACCATTATTTACGCAGGCGACAAAAGCGATTCCCTGTTCTATATCGTCAAGGGCTCGGTCACGGTCATTATCGAAGATGATGAAGGTCGCGAAATGATTATGGCCTATTTGAACGCCGGGGCCTTTTTCGGCGAGATGGGTCTTTTTGACAACATGGACTCCCGCAGCGCCTGGGTTCGAGCCAAGACCGAGTGTGAGATAGCCGAGATCAGCTACACCAAGTTTCGGGAGATCGCGAAGGAAGACCCGCGTGTGCTCTACTTTATTGGCGAGCAGATGGCATCACGCTTGCGTCAGACCACCCGCAAGGTGGGCGACCTGGCGTTCCTGGATGTGACCGGTCGGGTGGCGCGCACCCTGCTGGACCTGAGCAAGGAGCCGGATGCCATGACCCACCCCGACGGCATGCAGATCAAGATTACCCGGCAGGAGATTGGCCGCATTGTCGGATGTTCCCGGGAAATGGTGGGTCGCGTGCTGAAAACCCTGGAAGATCAGGGATTAGTCCGCGTTAAGGGCAAAACCATGGTGGTGCACGGAACGCGCTAACGGTTTTTGCGGTACATTTCCGCCACGGGCTCCACGGTGACTTGCCACTCCTGGAGCCAGGCCTGAATCGGCTTTGGTACGTTGTGAGGTTTTGGCCAGGGCACGGGGTATTGCGCCGGCTGGAACAATGGTGCCAGTAAAGCACCGGCGGTCAGATCGGCCCGGGTAAACTGGTCACCGGCCAGGAACGGTTGCTGCCGATAGGTTTCCGCCAGTTCTATGAGTAATTGTTCCAGAGTTTGCTGAGCCGCATCCGCGGTTTTCTGGTTGATCTTCATCGAATCACGCATGATCTCGTCCACCCGGCTGAAAGCCAGGCTCAGGATAATGCGATTGTAGAAGGGTGTGCCCGCTGCAAGCATCGGGATCACGGCTTTCGGGCGTTGCAGATAATAGTGGTACACCCAGGTACGAATGGCCGGCCCGGCCTTATCATCCAGTTTCTTTTCCCAGGCCAGGGCCTGTTCCTTTTGCCCGGGATTTGTCGGTGTCAGCGAATTTTCCGGAAATTTCCGGTCCAGATAATCGAGGATCTGTGACGAGCCCTGAATAATCTCGCCATCGTGGTCCAGCACCGGCACCGAAGATTCGCCACGGGTTAACGCGGTGATGGTTCTCCGGTGCTGGCCCGGCAGCAGGTTCACCGGCTGATAGTTGAGCCCCTTATAGTCCAGAGCCCAGCGGACTTTCTCCGAATAGTGAGAAATGCAGAACTGGTAAAGCTTGATGGTCATCGATGGCCTCCAGAAACACTGATAAGGAAGGTTAACCTTTCTGCTGCTCCACGGCGAGAGGGCCGGCTGGCTAGTATTTCGGCATCTTGACCCAACTGGATTTTGGGGGCAGTCTCGATAACCGACACTGTGATTTTTGGAGCCAACAACAAGATGAAAATCTACGAAACCAGTACGGCCCCCAACCCCCGCCGCGTGCGCATGTTCATGGCTGAAAAAGGTCTTCTGGAACAAGCCGAATTCGAGCAGATAGACATCGTAAAGGGTGAGAATCTGACCCCGGAATTCACTGCCCGCAATCCGATGAAAAAAGTGCCGGTGCTGGAGCTGGACGATGGTACCTGTATCTCCGAAACCCTGGCCATATGCCGGTATTTCGAAGAAGCCTACCCGGATACCCATCACCTGCTGGGCGACACACCGCTGGAAAAAGCGCAGATTGAGCAGTGGTTACGATGGCTGGAATTCTACCTGATGCAGCCCACCACCATGTGTTTCCAGCATGGCACCGGCTATTTCAAGGATCGCATGAACCCGATCAAGGAATGGGGTGACGAGTGCGGTGAGAATGTTAAGCAGTTTCTGGCCTTTCTCAACGAACATCTGGCGGACAAGGAATATCTTTGCTGTGACCGCTTCACGGCTGCCGACATCAGCGCTTTTGCTACCATTGCTTTCGCCCGCGTGGTGAAAATTCGTATCGCGCCGGAGCATGAACACCTGCAGGCCTGGTACGAGCGTATCAAGGCCCGGCCTTCCGCTTCGGTTTAAAACCAGGGATCAGAATCATGAGTGAAAGTGAACGACTGAGTAATGCGATCAGCGCTATCGACCAGGCCAACCTGAAGGATCCAAACGAGGAGCAGGTGGGTCATCAGTCGCTGCCCAAGGAGTACGCCTACAGCCAGCACATGACGCGCTGGCTGTTCGAGCTGGAGCCCGAGCCCGGCGAGCTGATGCAGATTGCCTGCCGTGCCCAGCACATTGAACGCTGGACCATGCCACGCAGTGATTACGGGGAAGGGCGCAAAAACTATTACCAGTGGCGCCAGGCCTGTGGTCGCATGCACGGGCGCCGGGCGGCCGAGATCATGGCCGAATGCGGCTACCCAGCTGAAGACTGCGATCGAGTGGAGACCATTCTCACCAAACGTAACCTGCGCCACGACGAAGACACCCAACTGGTCGAAGATGTGGCCTGCATGGTGTTTCTGGAACGCTATTTCAGCCAGTTCTTCGACGACAACCCGGACTACGACCGGGAAAAGTGGATCAACATTGTCCGTCGCACCTGGGGCAAAATGACGCCTCGTGGGCACAAGGCGGCACTGGCTCTGGCCGGCGAGCTGCCCGAGCACCTGCAGCAAGTAATGCAGGAAGCACTGGCGGAACCGGCCGATTAAGGCGTCGGCCGGGCAGGGCCGTTAACCGGCGGGGAAGAACAGCTCCCGCAGTTTCTCGCCGGGCTCTGGCGCCCGCATGAACGACTCACCCACCAGAAAGCCATGAATACCCCGGCTGGTCATGGCTTCGACATCGGCACGGGTCATGATGCCGCTTTCGGTAATGCTCAGCCGCTCCTGGCTGATACGCGCGTGCAGCTCGAACGTGGTGTTCAGCGATACCTCGAACGTGTGCAGGTCGCGGTTATTGATGCCCACCAGCGGCGTGCTCAGGGTGAGCGCGTCGTCCATCTCCTCGCCGTTGTGCACTTCCACCAGCACATCCAGCCCGATTTCATGAGCGAGGCCCTCCAGCTCCTGCATCTGGCTGCGGGTCAGGCAGGCCGCAATCAGCAGAATGCAGTCCGCGCCCATGGCCCGGCTTTCGTACACCTGGTAAGGCGCCACCATGAAATCCTTGCGGATCACCGGCAGGCTGCAGGCGGCACGGGCGGCTTTCAGATAATCTTCATGACCCTGAAAGAAATCCTTATCTGTGAGCACCGACAGGCAAGCGGCTCCGCCTTGCTCGTAGCTTTCAGCAATCTGCGCCGGCTCGAACGGGTCCCGAAGGATGCCCTTGCTGGGTGAGGCTTTTTTGATTTCCGCGATGACCGCCGGAGTCTCCTGCTCGATGCGCGTGCGCAGGGCATTGGTGAACCCGCGAGCGGGCGCCTGGTCGCCTGCCATGGCTTTCAGGTCTGCGGCAGAAACTATGGGCTTCCGCTCGTCTATTTCTTCCCACTTTCGTTCCACGATCTTGCGCAGAATGGTAGGCGTTTTTTCCAAATGTCGTTCAGTCATATCAGGCCCGTAAAAGGTATGCGAGAGCCGGTGGGGTGTGCCTGACAAAACTGTCTGCAGCCAGGGATGGCTGCAGTCAAGCCCTACAGGGACGTATTCACGGGCGTGTTTTGGCAGGCACACCCCACCGGCTCGCCCGGCTGCAATACTAGCAGGCCGAGATCAGAAACACTGAGAAAAGTCAGCCAACTCAGACATCTTGCCCGCAGCCAGCCCGGAACCCATGGCATCCAGCGCCAT
>JAVLAV010000114.1:0-4710 GCA_031580735.1 Marinobacter sp. | reverse complement strand
GTAGAAGGCGGCAAAGAACAGGCTCAGGCCGTTGCCGACAACCTGAAGGTATTCCTGCTCGCCACCAGCCTGGGCGGCGTGGAAAGCCTGGTCAGCCAGCCCAGCGCAACGAGCCACCACGGCCTCAGTCGTGACGAGCGCCTGAAACGCGGCATTGGCGATGGCATGCTACGGTTGTCTGTGGGGCTGGAAGATGTTGAGGACTTGATTGCAGATCTCGATCAAGCCCTCAAGCTGCCCAGCTGATTTCGAAAACACCCGAGAAGCCACAGCCGTTAACACCGATGTCGGGGAAAAGACTCCCCCCGGCAACGCACGCTGTTATCTCGAGCCGGGGCCGGTTGTCCTGGTGAGCTCACAGAGCAAGGGCGAAACCGACATCATGACCCCGGGCTGGCACACCATACTGATGTTCTCGCCCTCGCTGGTGGCGTTGCAGGATCTACTGCCGGAAAATTTTACGCCAATCCCCCCAAAATCCGGCCTCCCCTCCCGAAAGCGTCGAGCGCATTAACACACAGACCGACCGACAACACAAAACAACCTCAACCCCTTGTTTTAAAATAACTTATTAATCCGGCATGGAGTGTGCGTCTTGCAAGGTGTCGTTTGATGTAACGCTCTACAGGCGCTTAGCACCTGGTTTGTTGCACAAACACAGCACCAAGTATTGATAGAGGAAACAAGGAGCAGTGCGATGAGACGTACAAAAAACATACTCAGGAAAACCGGGCTGGCTCTGGCCCTTACCGGTCCCCTGATGGCTGCAAACGCCGGCGCCTCAACCATGGAGTTGGGACTTGTCATTGATGGTTCTGGCAGCATATCCGGGACAGACTTCACTACGCAGGTGAACGCGTATAAAAACGTGTTCACTGATTCCGGCTTTTTCAGCACGTTTGTCGACCCCAGCCCTTTTACTGATTTGTCCGTGTCGGCCTATCAGTTCTCGGACTCGGTCACTCAGGAAATTGGCTGGACATCGATTACCAATCAAACCGATGCCACCAGCTTCGGCAACCAATTCACCTTCTCACAGCTCGGAGGCGTCACCAACACAGAGCAGGCCATTGAGGAAGCAACGGCCGGCATTGTCGGCAATGGTGTCGATGGCAGCAAGATGGTGATAGACGTATCCACGGATGGTCAACCAAATACCTGTACGCCGTTTTGCTCCGATAGCGAGGCGGAGGCCGTTAATCAGGCTGATGCGGCTCGTGACAGCGGCATCACCGTCAATGCCCTGGGCGTTGGCAGCTTCTTAGACGATGACTTTCTGGAAGAGTTGGTCGGTCTTGACCCCATCGACAATCCCCAGGGTTTTTTCGAGCGGGCGGACACCTTTGCTGACTTCGAAAACACCCTGAGAACCAAGCTGGGTCGTGAAATTACCGAGGTACCCGAGCCAGGCAGCCTGGCGCTGCTTGCACTTGGTCTGACAGGCCTGGGCGTTGCCCGTCGCAAATACCTGCACGGTGGCGCGCAATAACATCAATTCACTGCGGAACCAGCGTGGCGGTTAGCCCCGCCACGCTTCAGACGACCCAGTGTCCTGTCTGATTAATTGCTTAACCTGCAACAACGCCCGAACACTCCCACAAACGCCCCGCCTCTGCGCCAGCCCCTTTATTCGTCCGGCAACACAGCTCCCGTTTTGCAACACTGACCGTTTGACCAAAATCAAATATGGCCAAAAAGACGACAGATTGCTGTTTACCAAGTCAGTACAATCTGCGCAAAACAAATAAAGAGCTTTTTAAACACATGTCCCGATCAGCACCCTCTATTCGCCGTTACCTCCTTAGTCGCACGTTTCTGTTTTCGGCTATTGGCTTTTTGATTCTGCTGTTCGTATGCCGCCTGGCCTATCAGGCCAGCATTCGCGACAGCGCTCAGGAGATCGCCGAATCCGTTGCCCAAAGCACGTTTAACTCCATGTATCTGGTGATGAGCCAGGGCTGGAGCCGCACGCAGCTTGAACAGTTCATGCAGCAGCTTTCAAACCCGGAGAAATCCGACACGGGCATGGATGTCATGGTGTACCGGGGCGAAACCGTTAGCGAGCTTTACGGCACCATTGACCAGCCCCGCATGGACAAGCAAATCCGCGACGCCATGCGCACCGGCAAGGTAGTTGAGCAACAATTTGAGCAGCAACTCCGTTACGTGCAACCCCTGCGGGCAGAAGAAAAATGCCTGGCCTGCCACACCAACGCCAGTGTGGGCGACACGCTCGGCGTTATCGAAGTTACCCAGGATCTGACCAGCCAGCTCGATATCGCCAGCCGCAACTTGCTGTATTACCTGCTGGTGCTGTCTCCGCTGCCCATTCTGTTCGGCTTCTGGGCGGTCAGAACGGTCACCTTGCGGATTGATCACTCGGTGGATGAGCTGAGCAAACGGATCACAAAAGTCGAAACCCTGGAGGATCTGAGCCAGCTGTCCCGTGGAAATGAAGATCTGGGTTTCCTCGAACTCAATCAAATCTTTGGTCAGGTGGAGACACTGGCTGAACGACTGCAGAGCATTGCCGTCGACAAAGACCTGCTGGAGTTCGAGATACGCCTGCTGGAGAAATTCGTAATCACCTCAGAGGTGGTCCGGGACTGGCGGGAATACATCAACGTGTTGATGCTGGACATCAACCAGGTGATTCAGATTTACACCATGTTCTCCGTGTTCAAAGTGGACGATGAGGTGTTCGATCTGGAAATCTTCTGGCTGAACGCGCCTTCGGACAACACTCGCAAGATGATGGAAAAGGCTGTCAGAAAGCGGCTGCAGGGCGATGAACATTTCGGCTTGCCGGGCGAGATCGTTATTCACCACAACAGCGCGAGCACAGACGGTCCACCACTGGAGCTGGAGCCGGAAGAGATCGAGCTGCAAACCAAATCCCTGCTGGTGGAAACGCCCAAGATCGGCGGCATTGTGGGCATTGGTGTGCAGGCGGATATTGTGAAAGACAGCACCAAGCTGCTGGTACTGGAAAGCATTCTTTCTACGCTGCTCAACGTGGTGGGGTCGGTCAAAGCGATCTACAAGTACACCCGCGACCTGGAGTACTACGCCACGCGAGATCCGCTTACCAACCTGTATAACCAGCGGATGTTCTGGGAATTGCTGGATTACGAACTGGACCGCTGCCAGCGCCACGACTATCAGGTGGCCCTGCTGATGCTGGACCTCGACAACTTCAAGGCCATCAACGACGGCTACGGCCACGCCATGGGCGACAAGTTGCTGCGTGAGCTGGCCCTTGAGCTGCAAAAAGTGCTCAGAACCGGCGATGTTCTGGCGCGTTATGGCGGTGATGAGTTTGTGGTGATTCTGCCGGAAACCAGCATGGAACACGCAGAGCAAGTGTCTGAGCGGTTGCTTGAATGCATGCAGAATTTCGGTCTGGAAACACCACAAGACGGCATGGTGCGGGTAACCGGTTCTATCGGTACCGGGCTTTACCCGGACCACGCGGACAACCGCAAAGATTTGTTCATGTTTGTGGACAACCTGATGTACCGCTCCAAGAGCCAGGGCAAAAACCGCATCAGCCTGCCGCACAAGGAAGACGTGGCGGAAATCTTCAATGACCTCAACCAGAAGATGGTGCTGGTGAACGACGCCATTGAAAACCGCAGTGTGGTGCCGGTGTTCCAGCCCATTCAGCCAAACGGCGATGACCTGGCCGCCGTAGAGGTGCTGAGCCGCATTCAGTTGCCGGACGACACCCTGATGACAGCCGGCGAGTTCATCGAAATTGCCGAGTCCATGGGCAAGGTTCACCTGATGGATTACATCGTCATGGAAAAGGCATTCGAGCGAATGCAGGCAACCGGCTTTGAAGGGCTGCTGTTTATCAACCTGTCGCCGCGTTCAATCCTGGTGCGTGATTTCCTGAAAACACTCAAGGAGCTGACCAATCGCTATCAGCTTGATCCGGGCCGTATCGTGTTCGAAATTACCGAAAGGGACACGGTGAAAAATATGGGGTTGCTGGAAAATTTCGTGCACAACCTCAAAGACTACGGCTATTTGCTGGCCATTGACGATTTCGGTTCAGGCTTCTCGTCGTTCCACTACCTGAAGTACCTGCCGATCGATTTCGTAAAGATCGAAGGCGACTTTATCGCCAACATGGCCAATGACCCACGGGACATGGCCTTTGTGGTGAGCATCACTGATCTGGCGAAAAAGCTGAACCTGAAAACGGTGGCGGAATTCGTGGAGACTGAAGAAGTACTCCGGCTGGTGCGGGAAGTGGGCATTGATTATGCCCAGGGCTTCCACGTGGGGCGGCCGTCGCGGACCATGCCAGGCGAGGAGTAGCCCGGCTGGCCGTGCCGCGATTAACCGATCTGTTGAATCAACTGGTCCAGCCCATCCACGATGTCATGGGACAACTGAATAACCTCACGGTACTTCCGTTCCGCCTCGGCGGTCTGGCCCGCCCGCTTGGCTGAAATGATTTCGCCAATCAATTTATGCAGTTGTTCATGCGGCTGCTCAATGGCGCGGACGGCGGCTGAGCTACCATAGCGCGCCTTACCTACCGAGTCGTACCAGCGACCGAAATCGCAGTCGTGTGCAGACACCGCCTGCTCGTGCGGAATATCTGCCTCACCGTCGAGGAACGCCCGCAAGCGCATTTTCCAGGTCTGGTGTGCCGCCTTGGCGATCTCCAGCTCAAGGAAATCGTTCTGGGTGACCTTG
>JAVLAV010000113.1:4405-4718 GCA_031580735.1 Marinobacter sp. | reverse complement strand
CAACACCCGGATCGTTGTCTGCCACCTGGGTAATGGTTCTTCTGTTTCCGCGGTTCAGAACGGTGAGTGTATCGATACCTCCATGGGTCTGACGCCGGTTCAGGGCCTGATGATGGGCACCCGCGCAGGCGATATCGGCGCCGGCGCACTGCAGTACATGATGCGCCAGGAAAACCTGACCATCGACGACGCCCTGAACGTACTGAACAAGAAGTCCGGCATTCTGGGCATTTCCGGCAAGTCTTCCGACCTGCGTGAAGTGCTGGAAGGCATGGAAAAAGGGGATGACCGGTGCCGCTTGGCCGTCGATATG
>JAVLAV010000113.1:0-4395 GCA_031580735.1 Marinobacter sp. | reverse complement strand
CGCTGATCCGTGAAAAAGTGTGTGCCGGCCTGGATGCCATGGGTCTGGTGATTGATCCGGTCAAGAACAACAAGCGGTCCAAAGAAGCGCGGGACATTGCAACCAATGGTTCCTCTTCACGGATCTTTGTTATTCCGACCAACGAAGAGTTTGTTATTGCAAGCGACACGTACAAGATCGTTTCAGAGCTGAAGTAAGGTCGGAAACGATCAAAAGCAAGGCAACCTCCCTGATATGGGCTCTGGAAACGGTGGCTTGTCAGGGCGGTGCCGGATAGGAGCGTTTTATGTTCTTGGCAGATAAATCCACCGGGCATCTGATTGAAGTGCTCGATACGCGGGGCCTGTTTGATCCCAGCGAAAGCCGTATCAAGGGCAGCCTGCATTACGGTGAGGAAGCCCAGGATCCGGAATGGTACGCCAAGTCCGATTTGAGCTTTCCCTCTGGCGAAGCATTGCCCGAATGCTGGACAGACCCGGACTTCCGACGGAAGAGCTGACGGTCAGCATTAGCTAGCATTGGATAGAAACCCCGACCTGTTCGGGGTTTTTTTTATGCTGATTTGCTGCCGAACTGTCACTTTCTACGATTCCTGATTTGAAAACCGCCTGTCCTTTGTGTAACCTTTTTATTAATTGAACGTTCAATTAACGAAGAGTCGCCATGCCAAAAGTCGGAATGAAAGACACACGGAAGCAACAACTGATCGACGCCACCATGGCGTCCATCGCCGAGCTGGGGCTGCAGAACACCACCATTGTCAGCATCAGCAAGCGTGCGGGTATGTCCTCCGGGATTATCAGTCACTATTTCGGGGGCAAGCAGGGCCTGATTGAAGCGGCGCTGCGTTACATGCTCGACCAGTTGGGTAAAGAGCTGCTGGAGCGCATGGCGAAAACCGACGGCTCTCCCGAGCAGCGGCTGGCCTGCATTGTTGAAGCCAACTTCTCCGAGTTCCAGCGTTCGGCGCTGGCGGCCAAAACCTGGTTGAGCTTCTGGTCCCGTTCGATGCATGAGCCGGGCCTGCAGCGGTTGCAGCAGATCAACAACGCCCGGCTGTACAGCAATTTGCGTTATTCCTTTGCCCAGGTGCTGCCGGCCAGAGAAGCCACGGAAGCGGCCCGGCAAACAGCCGCCATGGTCGACGGTTTCTGGCTGCGTAGCGCATTGAGCCTGGACCCGATGGAGAGCTTTGAAGCCGGCGAGCGGCTTTGCAAGAAATTTGTTCACGAGACACTGGCCAGGGCGAACGCCTGAGCCGATCCAATTGAATGGCCCACAAGGCCTTAAGTCACCCGAGTGAGGTTTTGCACAGATAATGCCTGAATCCGCATCTGTTCCTGTTCTCAAGAATTTTGTCCATGGCCGGTTTCTGACCAACGCCTCTGGAGAAACCTTCCCGGTGGTCAATCCGGCTACCGGTCAGGTGATCTACGAAGTGGAAGTGGCCGATGAAGCCATTCAGCAGGCCGCTATCGAAAGCGCCCGTGCCGGTTTTGCCCAGTGGTCGGCCATGCCTGCCGTTGAGCGCAGCCGCATTCTGCTGAAAGCGGTTGCCATGCTCCGTGACCGCAACGACGAACTGGCGGCGGTGGAAGTGTACGACACCGGCAAACCCTGGCAGGAAGCGGAAGCCGTGGATGTCGTTACTGGTGCCGACACCCTGGAATTCTTTGCCGGCCTGGCGCCGTCTATCGAAGGCAATCAGCAGGATCTGGGCGGTGATTTCTATTACACCCGCCGAGAACCGCTGGGGATCTGTGCCGGTATCGGCGCCTGGAATTACCCCATCCAGATTGCCTGCTGGAAATCAGCACCGGCGCTGGCCTGCGGTAATGCCATGATCTTCAAGCCCTCGGAAGAAACCCCGGCCGGTGCGGTGAAGCTGGCGGAAATCTTCGTTGAAGCCGGCGTACCTGCCGGCGTGTTCAACGTGGTGCAGGGTGCGGCGGAAGTCGGCCAGTGGCTGACCCACAGCCCGGATATCGACAAGGTGTCGTTTACCGGCGAGGTCGGTACCGGCAAAAAGGTGATGGAAGCGGCGGCCTCTACCCTGAAAGACGTGACCATGGAGCTGGGCGGCAAATCACCGCTGATCATCTTTGACGACGCCGACCTGGAGAACGCCATCTCCGCTGCCATGGTGGGCAATTTCTACACCCAGGGTGAAATCTGCACCAACGGCACCCGCGTGTTTGTCCACGAAGACATTTACCCGCGCTTCATGGAGCGCCTGCTTGAGCGCACCCGTAAGAATATCCAAGCCGGCGACCCGATGAAGCCCAACACCAACTTCGGTGCGTTGATCTCGAAGAAGCACCAGGCACTGGTTCTGGATTACATCGCCAAGGGGCTTTCTGAAGGCGCCACCCTGAGCCACGGCGGCCGCGCGTTCGAGCCCAATGACTCCAAGGGCGGCTATTTCGTGGAGCCCACTATTTTCACTGACTGCACCGATGACATGACCATCGTGCGCGAAGAAATCTTCGGGCCGGTGATGTCGGTGCTCACCTTCTCTGACGAAGACGAAGTGATTACACGGGCCAACAGCACTGATACCGGTCTGGCCGCAGGCGTGTTCACCAATGACATCCGCCGGGCACACCGGGTGATTCACCGGATTCAGGCGGGTATCTGCTGGATCAACAGCTATGGCGCTTCGCCGGCAGAAATGCCGGTAGGCGGCTACAAACTCTCCGGCATCGGCCGTGAGAACGGGCGCGAGACCATTGCTCATTACACCCAGCTCAAGGCGGTGTATATCGGCATGGAGGATCTTGATGCTCCGTTCTGATCCCGCAGGCCACACAGGAGAAGGTGTATGAAAGAAAACCAATACGACTACGTGATTGTGGGTGCGGGATCGGCCGGCTGTGTGCTGGCCAACCGACTCACTGAAGACGGCAAGAGCCGGGTGCTGCTGCTGGAAACCGGTGGCAGCGACAAAAGCATCTTCATCCAGATGCCCACCGCCCTGTCCATTCCCATGAACACCAAAAAGTACGCCTGGCAGTTCCACACCGAGCCGGAACCGTATCTGGATAATCGCGAAATGCACTGCCCCCGGGGCAAGGTGCTGGGTGGCTCGTCGTCAATTAACGGCATGGTCTACGTGCGTGGTCACGCCCGGGATTTTGATGAGTGGGAAGCCGAAGGCGCCACCGGCTGGAATTACCGGCAGGTTCTGCCGTATTTCAAAAAGTCCGAAACCTGGGCCTTCGGTGGCGACGACTACCGGGGCGATCAGGGCCCGCTGGGCGTGAACAACGGCAATAATATGCAGAACCCGCTTTATTCTGCGTTTGTTCAGGCCGGTGTGGATGCCGGCTATATGGAAACAAAGGATTACAACGGCGCCCGGCAGGAAGGCTTCGGCCCCATGCACATGACCGTGAAAAACGGCCGCCGCTGGTCCACCGCCAATGCCTATCTGCGCCCGGCCATGGCTCGGGAAAACCTGACCGTGGTCACCCACGCTCTGGTGCACAAGGTACTGATGAATGGCAGAACCGCTACCGGTGTGCGTTATGAGCAGGGCGGCAAGGTTCACGATGTGCAGGCAGCTGACGAGGTGATTCTCTGCGCGGGTTCCATCGGTTCGCCGCATCTGCTGCAGCTCTCGGGCATCGGCAACCGCGAGGTGCTGGAAAAGGCCGGCATTGAGGTGCAGCACGAGCTGCCGGGCGTGGGCGAGAATCTGCAGGACCATCTGGAATTCTATTTCCAGTATCGCTGTAACCAGCCGGTATCGCTGAACCGCAAGCTGGACTGGTGGAACAAGCTGAAGATCGGTGTGCGCTGGATTCTGCGCAAGGATGGCCTGGGGGCCACCAATCATTTCGAATCCTGTGGCTTTATCCGCTCGAAAGCTGGCGTTGAGTGGCCGGACCTGCAATACCACTTTCTGCCGGCCGCCATGCGGTATGACGGCAAGGAAGCGTTTTCCGGCGATGGCTTCCAGCTGCACATCGGCCACAACAAGCCCAAAAGCCGGGGTTTTGTGCATGTGCAATCGGCGGACCCGAAGCAGTCCCCGCGCATCCGCTTCAATTACCTGCAACACGAGGATGACCGCGAAGGCTTCCGTGACTGCGTGCGCCTGACCCGGGAGATCATCAACCAGCCGGCCATGGACGCCTACCGGGGCGCGGAAATCCAGCCCGGTGAACACATCACCAGCGACGAAGACATCGATGCCTTTGTCCGCCAGGCGGTGGAAAGCGCCTATCACCCGTCCTGCTCCTGCAAGATGGGCACCGATGAACAGGCGGTTGTGGGCCCGGACACCCGGGTGCGCGGCCTCGAAGGCCTGCGGGTCGTGGATTCATCCATCTTCCCGACCATTCCCAACGGCAACCTGAACGCGCCCACCATCATGGTGGCCGAGCGGGCGGC
>JAVLAV010000112.1:0-4754 GCA_031580735.1 Marinobacter sp. | reverse complement strand
CAGGTCAGGCCTGACAGCCAGTACAGCACCGGAACCTTAACCGCATTGTCGCCAATCGCCGCGGGCGGCAGAAAAACCGCAAACTCCATCTTACATTCCAGAGTGGCCGCAGTATGGCGATAACGACGGTGTTCGCCATCAAAACACAGATTGCTGGATAACAGTTCCATAGCTTTCCCGGTAAAAACAGGTGGATTGACCTCTCAACCATAGGCAAAGGTCCAGTAAATGGGAACCCTCCTCTGCAAAACGGTTTACAGCGGGAATTTGTCCGCTAAACTCAACGGGTTAGGCCCAACGGGCGTTTGATTACCATCAATCCATGGCAAAACGCGGGAGATCCCATGGAAGCCATCTCGAATTTTGTAAGTCAAATCAACGGACTGGTATGGGGCCCACCCATGCTGGTAATGATTCTCGGTGTCGGTCTGTTTCTCAGCATTGGCCTGAAACTGATGCCGGTAATGAAACTGGGAGCGGGTTTCCGGCTAATGTGGAGCGGGCGCGCACGAGGTGAAGACGATCAGGGTGAAATTCCGCCATTTCAGGCACTGATGACCGCCCTGTCTGCCACCGTTGGCACCGGCAACATTGCCGGCGTGGCCACCGCTGTATTTCTCGGCGGCCCCGGCGCGTTGTTCTGGATGTGGCTGACCGCCCTTGTCGGTATGGCCACCAAGTATTCCGAGGCCGTACTGGCTGTTCGCTTCCGTGAGGTCGATGAGCGCGGAAAGCATGTGGGCGGCCCCATGTACTACATTCGCAATGGCCTGGGCAGCAAGTGGGCATGGCTGGGCGTGCTGTTTGCCGTGTTCGCATCAGTAGCCGCTTTCGGTATCGGCAATACCGTGCAGGCCAACTCGGTCGCGGATGTGCTGGAAACCAGCTTCGGCCTGCCGCACTGGGTGACCGGCGTCATCCTGATGATTCTGGTGGGCATGGTACTGATCGGCGGCATCAAGCGCATCGGCCAGGTGGCCAGTGCGCTGGTGCCTTTCATGGCTGTATCCTACGTGCTGATCGGCCTGATTGTACTGGCCATCAACGCCACTGAAATTCCTGCGGCTATCGGCATGGTGTTCAGCAACGCCTTCAGCGGTACGGCAGCGGAAGGCGGTTTCGCCGGTGCGGCTGTATGGGCAGCGATCCGCTTCGGTGTGGCCCGGGGCATTTTCTCCAATGAAGCCGGCCTGGGTTCTGCGCCCATCGCCCACGCTGTGGCACAGACCAATGACCCGGTAAAACAGGGCATGGTGGCCATGCTCGGCACCTTTATCGACACCATTATCGTGTGCAGCATCACCGGCCTGGTGATTATTACCTCCGGAGCCTGGACATCCGGCGAAACGGGCGCGGCGCTAACCTCACTGGCTTTCGAAACAGGGCTGCCAGGTTTTGGCAACTATGTCGTCGCCATCGCTCTGGCCATCTTCGCCTTTACCACCATTCTTGGCTGGTCCTTCTATGGCGAACGTTGTATCGAGTTCCTGTTCGGCGTGAAAGCAATTGTTCCGTACCGGGTAGTATGGATTATCGCCATTCCGGTAGGCGCAACCATTAACCTGGGCTTCATCTGGCTGGTGGCAGACACCCTGAACGCCATGATGGCACTGCCGAACCTGATTGCTCTGTTGCTGCTGAGCCCCGTGGTCTTCAAGTTGACCCGGGAGTATTTCGACAAACAGATGAAAGTCGGCGGCAGTTAACAACCGTTGCTATGCATGGTACTCATAAGGATGTGAGCAAACAGTTGGAAGAGCGGATAACACAGCACTTGTTTTCCGCTCTTCCAGCGCCAATATAAAGTAGAGAACCATCAAAGGCAGCACATAAAAGGAGAGTCATAATGAGTCTGCGTTTAGGAGATACCGCACCGGATTTTGAACAGGATTCCAGCGAAGGCAAAATCCGCTTTCACGAATGGCTGGGCGACGGCTGGGGCATTCTGTTTTCCCACCCGGCTGATTTCACCCCGGTGTGCACCACCGAGCTGGGCCTGACCGCCAAGCTTAAAGATGAGTTCGAGAAGCGTAACGTCAAGGCCATTGCCCTGAGCGTGGATCCTGTGGATTCCCACAAAGACTGGATCAAGGACATCAACGAAACCCAGGGTTGTGCCGTTAACTTCCCGATCATCGCGGACCACGACGGTAAGGTCTCCGAGCTGTACGACATGATTCACCCGAATGCCGACAGCACCCTGACCGTACGTTCACTGTTCATTATTGATCCGAACAAAAAGATTCGTCTGATCATCACCTACCCGGCGTCTACCGGTCGTAACTTCAACGAAGTTCTGCGGGTGCTCGATTCCCTGCAACTGACCGACGATCACAAGGTAGCGACCCCGGGCAACTGGGAACGTGGCGGCGATGTCGTGATTGTTCCGTCCCTGCAGGATGAAGACGAGATCAAACAACGCTTCCCGAAAGGCTACAAGGCGGTGAAATCTTATCTGAGGATGACACCGGACCCGTCCTCCAACTGGAGCGGCGACTGATCACATAGCGGGTCTAAGGTAATAAAAAGCCGGGCTGCTCACGCAGCCCGGCTTTTTTGTACGTTGGCGGGCAAGAGCCCGCCGTGCAAAAGCGTTATCAGAAGGCTGGCACAACTGCGCCTTCATAATTTTCCATGATGAAGTCTTTGACGTCGTCGGATTTCAGGGCCGCCGCCAGTTTCTGCATGGCTTCGCTGTCCTTGTTGTCCGGACGGGCCACCAGGATGTTCACGTAGGGAGACTCGGAACCTTCGATGATCAGTGCATCTTCAGATGGGTTCAGGCCCGCTTCCAGCGCATAGTTGGTGTTGATCAGTGCCACATCCACTTGGCCGAGGATTCGCGGCAGGGTTGCAGCTTCCAGCTCCTTGAAGTCCAGATCTTTCGGGTTTTCGGCAATATCACGCGGTGTTGCGGTGATTTTGCTTTCGTCTTCCAGTGTGATCAGGCCGGCTTTCTGCAGCAACAACAACGCCCGCCCGCCGTTGGTGGGGTCGTTCGGGATGGCAACCACGGCGCCGTCTTTCAGGTCGTCCAGTGAGTCGATCTTGTTGGAATAGGCACCAAACGGCTCAACGTGAATGCCGGCAACGGTCACCAGGTTGGTGCCACGGCCATCGTTGAATTCATCCAGGTAGGGCTGGTGCTGGAAGAAGTTGGCATCCAGGCGTTTCTGGTCTACCTGAATGTTCGGCTGTACATAGTCGGTAAAGACTTTTACGTCCAGCTCCACGCCCTGTTCAGCCAGTGCCGGCTTAACAAATTCCAGCAGTTCTGCGTGGGGTACCGGGGTTGCTGCCACGGACAGCTCTTCGGCGCTGGCGGCCGAGGTAAAGGTTGCGGCGGCGGCGAGGGCCACCAGGGTTTTCTTCAGGTTCATTATTCTGTGCTCCTTTGGGGGTTCCAATAAACGCTTTTTATCTTGGGAGTACGGCCCATGGCTGGGAGAGGTTTCCCGAAAAACGCCTCGTGAATACGTCCCTGTAGGGCTCCTTCGCGCCATCCATGGCGCTCAAGGTTTTCGGGAAACCTCTCCCAGCCATGGACCTATACGAATCTTTTTTACTTCCTGCTGAAATACAGCACCAGGCGGTCACCAATCATTTGCAATACTTGTACGAAGATTACCAGCAAGGCGACGGTAATCACCATCACGTCAGTCTGAAAGCGCTGATAACCGAAACGGATCGCCAGGTCGCCCAGGCCGCCACCGCCGATAACGCCAGACATGGCCGCGTAAGACACCAGCGTGATCGCGGTGACCGTAATACCTGCGATGATGCCCGGAAGCGCTTCCGGCAGCAAGGCGCCAAAGACGATTTGCCGAACGCTGGCACCCATGGCCTGAGTGGCCTCGATAATGCCCCGGTCCACTTCCCGCAGGGAGGTTTCCACCAGCCGGGCAAAGAATGGTGCGCCGCCGGCCACCAGCGGGGGGATGGCGCCGGCCACGCCCAGGGAGGTGCCGATCAGCATAACGGTGAACGGGATCATCACAATCAACAGGATGATAAACGGTACAGACCTCAACACGTTCACTACAAAAGACAGAACCGCGTAGGCCACTGGTTGCTCCAGCAGCTGGTGTTTGCCGAACAGGAACAGCAGCACGCCCACCGGCAGACCGATCAGCACACTGAACAGCAGGGACATGCCCACCATGACCAGGGTATCCCAGCTGGCAAAGCCAATTTCCGCCCAGTCTACATTCGTCAGTAAAGCTTCCATCAGCGCAGCACCTCCACATGAACGTCGGCGGCTTCCAGCGCCTGCATGGCAATATCCAGGTCACCGCCAACCAGCGAGAGGGTCAGCTGGCCGTAGGGGGTGTCCTTGATGTGATCAATGCGGCCGGAAAGAATGCTGAAATCCACACCGGACTCCCGGGCCACGCTGCCCAGCAGGGGTTTGTAGGTGGACTCGCCCTTGAAGGTCAGGCGCAGGATGCGGCCTTTGGCCTTTTGCAGGTCTTCCTGCAGTTCGTCGCGGTCCACGCTCTCGCTTTCAAACACGAAATCCCGGGTGGTGGGATGTTGTGGGTGCAGAAAGACTTCGCTCACCGGGCCCATTTCCACCACTTCGCCGGCATCCATCACGGCCACCCGGTCGCACACGCGGCGCACCACGTCCATTTCATGGGTGATCAATACGATGGTCAGCCCCAGTTCCTTGTTGATGTCCGCCAACAGCTTCAGCACCGACTGGGTGGTTTGCGGGTCCAGGGCGCTGGTGGCTTCGTCGCACAGCAGGATGG
>JAVLAV010000111.1:0-5212 GCA_031580735.1 Marinobacter sp. | reverse complement strand
GCTCCATGCCTGTCGGCCGGCGGCTCTCGTCAGCCTTCTGTCAGCTGAATAACGCCTTCATACCAGTGATGTTCCGGATCATCAATGGCGGCGAGCGTAACTATATTATCGCTACGGTTGGCTTGTACGTTTCCATCTACAACCTGTTTGTCAGCCTGCTGCACCTGCTGTCTGCATTCAGTGGCGACGACTGATTCAAACCCGAATCCAGTCTGACGAAACCCCGGCCTTTGCCGGGGTTTCTGCTTTAGGTACACTCCATTACCAACATCACCAGTGACCTGACCCGGACATCATGCCTACCTCCCTCACCTATACGCTGGTCATTACCGGCGCGCCATGGACCTCACAAGCGCCCCAGACCGCGCTGGCCTTCGCCCGTGAACTGGTTTCCGCCGGGCACCGGATTGACCGGGTGTTCCTGTATGGCGATGGTATTCATCTCGCGTCTGCGCTGAGCACGCCGCCCTCGGATGAGCGCCACTGGCCCCGGGAATGGACAGAGTTTCTGGCCGAACACGGCATACCCGCAGTGGCCTGTATTGCTTCTGCCCTGAGGCGGGGGCTGGTAGACGAGGCTGAGCAGGCTCGCTATGAGCTTACCGGCAGCAATTTGCGCCCGCCGTTCGAAATCGCCGGGCTCGGTGAATGGGTGGAAGGTAATATGAAGTCTGACCGGGTTATCTACTTTCACGGGAGTGTTTGAGCATGAGCACTTTGATTGTGGTGGACCAGGCACCCTACGGCTCCTGGGCCGGCCGGGAAGCCCTGGATATGACACTCTCCCTGGCCGCCTTCGACCAGCCCGCCGCCCTGCTCTTTACCGGCGCTGGCGTTAACTGGCTGCGCAAGCACCAGGCGCCGGAGGAAATTGGCCAGAAATCGGTCGAAAAGAACCTGGCAGCGGCGCCCATATTCGGCGTTGAAGAGATCCTGGCGGACGCGACAGCCTGCCAGCGCTACGGGCTCACCGAAGACAACATGATCGCGGGGGCAAGCATGGTGGCAGACACCAGCGCCACTCTGAACAGCCACCAGCAGGTTGTTTTCGCAGGCTAAGGGTAATGGAAAATATGACCAGTCCGAATCAACAGTCAGCGACGCTGCACATACTTAACAAGGCTCCGGAGCATTCACGCTTTGAAGCCTGTATGAATGCCCTCTGCCCGGAAGACATTCTGGTGCTTTCAGAAAATGCCGTTCTGGCCCTGGCGGATCAAAACGCCGCGATTCCAGAGAACAGCCTGGCGCTGGCACCGGATCTTGCTGCCCGGGGGCTGGGAGCGGATTTTGAGAAGCAGGCCATCAGCTACCAGGATCTGGTGCGACTGACCGAAGAACACCCACGCATTATCAGTTGGTGAATCATGACAGACTCAGCCACGCCGCAACGCAATAACGAAGGTTTTCTGGAAGACGCCAACAGCTGGACGCCAGATGTCGCCCGGCTGATTGCCGGTGAGTCGGATATTGATCTGACGGAAAATCACTGGGAAATCATTGGGTTCCTCAGGGATTTTTATACAGAACATGAAATGTCGCCACCTTCAAACCGGTTGTTTGTGAAGGCAGTAAAGGAAAAATTCGGGGAGGATAAGGGCAACAGCATCTATCTGATGCAGCTGTTTCCGGGCACGCCCGCTAAAACCGCTTGCCGCATCGCCGGATTGCCGCGGCCCACAAACTGCCTGTAACCCCAAAATCCGGGCGAAAAAAAGCCCGCAGGAGCACAGACTTCTGCGGGCTTTTGATTACCAGTGCGGGAAAATCTTACTGGTAGTAGGCGTTTTCGGTGTAGGAGTGGTCGGTCACATCACGTACTTCGGTGATTTCCGGAACCACTTCTTTCAGGGTTTTTTCCACGCCCTGCTTGAGGGTCAGGCTGACCGCGGAACAACCCTGGCAGCCGCCGCCGAAGCGCAGTACCGCAACAGAGCCATCAACAATCTCAACCAGTTGCACATCGCCACCGTGCGAGGCCAGGTTGGGGTTGATCTCTGAAGCCAGCACGTAGTTCACCCGCTCCGGCAGTGGCGCATCTTCAGACACCTGCGGCACTTTGGCGTTCGGTGCCTTGATCGTCAGTTGCCCGCCCATCTGGTCTTTGGAATAGTCCACATAGGCGTCTTCCAGGAAGGGTACCGAGTTGTGGTCCAGATACAGGGTGAATTTTTCCAGATCCACCTGTTCGTCGGTTGGTACCACTTCATTGGGAGGGCAGTAGGCCAGACAGGTCTCCGCGCTGCGAGTGCCGGGCTGCGTCACGAAAACGCGCACGCCCATGCCCTCAACGTCCTGCTTTTCAATGAGTTGCGCAAGATAATCTCTTGCTGAATCAGTGACGGTAACCAAAGCCATGCTTCTCACCTGTTATCGAATTTAAAACCATTTTAAGAGAGTTCGCACTAACTTGAAAGACCAAGTAAAATAGTCGGGATTAAACAAGGTAATCAATTGCACGTATTTACCGCTTTTTTGCTATGATCCCGCGCCATTATCGTAATAAAGACGTTACTCACGACATCCGGAAGAATTCCCTATGACCGATCGCACTACCCGCCTGGAACAGCTTCAGCAGGCTCTCAAGGAACGCATTGTCATTCTCGATGGTGGCATGGGCACCATGATCCAGAACGCCCAGCTCAACGAAGACGATTTCCGCGGCGAGCGATTCGCCGACTGGCCGGTCGACCTCAAGGGCAATAACGACCTGCTGGTCCTGACCCGCCCCGACGTGATTGCGGACATCCATCGTCAGTACCTGGATGCCGGCGCGGACATCATCGAGACCAATACGTTCAACTCCACCCAGTTGTCTCAGGCGGATTACGGCCTGGAAGAAATCGCCCGGGAGCTGAACGTGGCCTCGGCAAAGCTGGCTCGCGACATTGCCGACGAGTTTACCGCAAAGAACCCGGACAAGCCCCGTTTTGTGGCCGGTGCGGTTGGGCCAACTTCCCGTACCGCGTCTATTTCGCCGGATGTGAACAACCCCGGTTACCGGAATGTCGATTTCCAGACTCTGGTGGATAATTATTACGAAGCGGTTTCAGGCCTGGTTGAAGGCGGCGCCGACCTGATTCTGCTGGAAACCATTTTCGATACCCTGAACGCCAAGGCGGCCATCTACGCCACTCAGCAGTTCTTTGAAGACAGCGGCATTGGGCTGCCGATCATGATTTCCGGCACCATTACCGATGCCTCCGGCCGTACCCTTTCCGGCCAGACCACCGAAGCTTTCTACAATTCCGTGGCCCACGCCAAACCGATTTCCATTGGCCTGAACTGCGCCCTGGGTGCCGACGCCCTTCGCCCCTACGTGGAAGAGCTGTCCAATAAGGCGGAAACCTATGTCTCCGCCCACCCGAACGCCGGCCTGCCGAACGAGTTTGGCGAATACGACCAGACGCCGGAAGAAATGGCGGAGATTATCGAAGGCTTCGCCCGCGATGGCTTTCTGAACATCATCGGCGGTTGCTGTGGCTCGCGCCCGGATCATATTGAAGCCATCGCCAAGGCCGTGGCCAAGTACCCGCCCCGCCAGATTCCCGAGCGCCCGAAAGCGCTTCGTCTGGCCGGTCTGGAGCCCTTTACCGGTGACGAGAACACCCTGTTCATCAACGTGGGCGAACGCACCAACGTGACCGGTTCCAAGCGCTTCCTGCGCCTGATCAAGGAAGAACAGTACGAAGAAGCCCTGAGCGTGGCCCGGGACCAGGTGGAAAACGGCGCCCAGATTATCGACATCAACATGGACGAAGGCATGTTGGAGTCGAAAGAGGTAATGGTCACCTTCCTGAACCTGGTGGCTTCGGAGCCGGATATTTCCCGGGTGCCGATCATGATCGATTCGTCCAAGTGGGATGTGATCGAAGCCGGCCTGCGCTGCATTCAGGGCAAGGCCGTGGTGAACTCCATCAGCCTGAAAGAAGGCGAAGCCGAATTCATCAAGCGCGCGAAAGACTGCATGCGCTACGGTGCCGCCGTGGTGGTGATGGCCTTTGACGAAGACGGCCAGGCCGATACCTACGAGCGCAAGACCGAGATCTGCAAACGCTCCTACGATGTGCTGATGAGCATTGGCTTCAATCCGGGCGACATCATTTTTGACCCGAACATCTTTGCCATTGCCACCGGTATCGAGGAACACAACAACTACGCGGTGGATTTCATCAACGCCACGCGCTGGATTCGTGAGCACTGCCCGCACGCCTCCATTTCCGGCGGTGTAAGCAACGTGTCTTTCTCCTTCCGGGGCAACGATGCGGTGCGCGAGGCCATCCACTCGGTGTTCCTGTACCACGCCATCAAGGCCGGCATGAACATGGGCATCGTGAACCCCGGCCAGTTGGTGATTTACGACGAAATCGAGCCGGATCTGAAAGAGCTGGTTGAAGATGTGGTACTCAACCGCCGGGACGATTCCACCGACCGCCTTCTGGAAGCTGCCGAGAAGTTCAAAGGCAAAGGCGGCCAGGCCAAAGAAGAAGATCTGGCCTGGCGCGAATGGCCGGTGGAGAAACGCCTGGAACACGCCCTGGTTAAAGGCATCACCAGCTACATTATCGACGACACTGAGGCCTGCCGGCAGAATGCTGAGCACCCCATCGAGGTAATCGAAGGCCCGCTGATGTCTGGCATGAACGTGGTCGGTGACCTGTTCGGCGACGGCAAGATGTTCCTGCCCCAGGTTGTGAAGAGCGCCCGGGTAATGAAACAGGCTGTGGCGCACCTGATTCCCTACATCGAGGCCGAGAAGTCCGAAGGCCAGAAGGCCAAGGGCAAGATCCTGATGGCCACGGTGAAAGGCGACGTTCACGACATCGGCAAGAACATCGTGGGTGTGGTGCTGCAGTGCAATAACTACGAAGTAATCGATATGGGCGTGATGGTGCCCTGCGACAAGATTCTGGAAAAGGCGAAGGAAGAAAACGTCGACATCATCGGCCTGAGCGGCCTGATCACCCCGTCGCTGGATGAAATGGTGCACGTGGCCCGTGAAATGCAGCGCCTGGACTTCAACATTCCGCTGATGATTGGCGGCGCCACCACCTCCAAGGCCCACACGGCGGTGAAGATTGAGCCGCAGTACAAGAACGACATCGCCCTGTACGTTTCAGATGCGTCCCGTTGTGTGTCGTGGCGCCACATCACGGCAGCAAAACCTCTTCTTCGGCCTCCTGGGTCAGTGCGATGTCTCCGGACCATGTGA
>JAVLAV010000110.1:0-5264 GCA_031580735.1 Marinobacter sp. | reverse complement strand
CTTTTGAGTACAGCGTAACCGATGAGGCCGGGAATCAAAGCAATCCAGTAACGGTCGAGATCGGGGCTCTGGAAACCAGTACTGATGTGCCAGATGCTTTTGTTGTACCTCCGGAAATTACAGGACTTTCCGCGACAGATGACATCACAGTGGACGAAGCGTTCCTCGAGAACGGCACACGCGCCGGAGACTCATCTGATGGAGCCACTGCCTCGGGCCAGTTTACGCTGAATGCCTCGGCGGGTGTCGGCACATTGTCGATTGCTGCGGCTGGCCTGGTCAGTGGTGGTGCCGGCTTTGCCGACGGACGAGTTACATTGACCGCTGATCAACTTTTAGCTACGAATGACACCGATGTGGTCATTGAGACCTCCGAAGGCAACACGTTACGTTTGACCGGGTTTGATGCGGGCACCGGAAAGGTTGATTACCAGTTCGAACTCAACCAGCCGGTGATCAACAGCAACGGCGAACCGCTCGACAAGGCATCGATTAGCCTCGAACTGATCGACTCCAACGGAACTTCGGCTCAGGCCGAGCTCAATGTGACCATCCTTGATGACGGTGTCGACGCCACGAACGATCTGATTGCTGACACGACAAGTGATGGTGACGCGACTGGCAATGTTCTGGGCAATGACCTTGGCGCTGATGGTGGCCTGAAAGTCACCTCCGTGACTTTTGCCGGCACCTCATATTCACTGCCGGAGGACGGTAGCGAGAAGAGTATCCAGGGTGACCATGGCGTCCTGAGTATCGGTCGTGATGGTGAATACCATTACGAAGCCAATTCTATTGATCCCGTTACCATCGGCGGCGATAGCTTGACCGCATGGCAAGATCAAACCAAGGGACTTTGGGGATTTACCTCCACTTCCAGCACTCCTCTTGCACAAGACGGCAATTTACTTGTCGGCGACTTGGGCGATGGCAACGATGCTGTTGTCTTCAATAATGGAAGCAAGAGTGGCCTTGGGGTTCCAGATGGAGCTGGCAAGATTGATGATGGTGAATCCTTGCTGATTCATCTAAACGGACCAACCAATTCTGCCTCTGTGGGAATTAATCAGTTTAACTATTCTCAGTCAGAGTTGGGCCTCTGGAACGCGTATGCTGAAAATGGTGTTCTGGTTGGCAGGGGTACTTTTGGTGGTGTGAATAGCAATGGCGTTCGTTTCGACTTGTCGATTGAAACGGATGCATCTTTTACATACTTGGAGTTGGGGCTGGATACGGGCGGCATCAATAGCAATACTGGGTTTGTGATCGATGAAGTGACGTCCACCCCGAGTCAGCAGTTTGAGCAGGACCATTTCACCTATACTGTCGAGGACCAGGACGGTTCTACCGCCGAGGGTACTCTTACAGCCCACGCCTTGAGTGATGATCTCAACCCGGTGATGGGGACTGCCGGCGACGACACAGTGACTGGTACTGGCGATGATGACGGACTGGCCGGGGGTGCCGGAGATGACGTCCTTATCGGTGGCGCCGGGGATGACGTCTTCCAGTGGTCTCTGGCTGACAAGGGCGAGACGGACAAGCCGGCCAACGATGTGGTCAAAGACTTTGGCGACGGTAACGACGTTTTGGACCTGCGTGACCTGCTCGTGGGTGAGACTGAGCAGAGTATTAGCCAGTTCCTGTCTGTGTCTGAGGATGGTGATGATCTTGTTCTTCAGGTCACGCACGATGGTGATGATGGCGGTCCAACTCAGTCGATCCGGCTTGAGGGTAAATCCTTTAGCGATTTCGGTGCTCAGGATGGGCCAGAGACTATCCAGAAAATGATCGACAACGGCCAGCTGAACATCGACTCGTAAAACCCGCTGGCCCGGGTGCATGCGCCCGGGCCGGTCAGTCTTTGTTCAGGCTGGTTTGAAATCAGTAAAACTTATAAGCCTGCCCAATCTGCTTCTGTTGATTGGGCAGGCTTTTTGGGTTCAGCGTATGGCGCGGAACCCATCCACCCCGCATTGTTCGGCCTGTTGTTTTTCTTCCGGGCCAGGCTCATCAATTAACACTTTCATGCCAACGGAGTGCGCCACGCTGCAGATTCGTTGCAAGAAGAGCTCTTCTTTGCTGTTGGCGGTGAGGTCGGTTGTCAGGTTTGTGTCCAGATGAAGGAACGCAAGGCCCAGTGACGGTAAAAGGTCTGAAGACAGGAATGCCGCAGAGGCATCCACCAACGCGGCCCTGGAACCCAGCTCGGAGACCACACGGGCGAACGAGGCAAAGCTTTCCGGATCGGCCAGAGCGGTGGATTCCTTGATGGCGAGTGTCAGCCTGTGAACCTGATCGGGGGAATGTTTGAGCTGAGTGGATATTGCGGAAAGAAAATTCACGCTTGAGACCGCCTCGCGGGACAGGCGAATATTGATCCGCAACTCCGGATTTTTGGCCAGCCGGGCCAGGGCGTCGGTCAGCAGCCTTTGGTCAAACTCCGATTCAAGGCCAAAGCGCCTTGCCCACGGCCGGAACTGCAAAGCGCTCAGTTCGGCATCGGGGGTAACCAGTTTTATGTTCAAGTCTTCGCACGCAAGTTCGCCGGCGGTGTCGTAAACGCCGGCAACGTCCAGCGCAGTATTCTCTGCGGCCAGCGCATCATGCAGCAGGCTTCGCCATTGGTCGACGGATCGTGCATCCGTTTGTTGGCGTTCTGAAGCCAGTAACCAGGGTTGGGTGGGCCATTCCACTTCTGCTTTTGCCAGCAGGTTGTCGGCCCGGATCATTACCTGCGCTCGCTGGGCATCCCCCTGCAGGTATTCGGCTGCCATCACAATCGGTAACTGTTCGGTGCTGAAATCCTTAATGGATGCCAGGGCACGGTTTACCTCGGGCAGAATCTGTTCAAAGTCAGGCTTGCCATGGAACAGCACAACAAAGTCAGACCCGTTCAGGCGCGCCGGCAAGGCTTCTTCCGGTGCGGCATTGGCGGTTGCCGTTTTTCTCAGAATGTCTGCCAGGCCCTGCAATAACTGGTCGGTTTGTTTACGGCCAAAGCGCTGGTTGATTTCTGCCAGGTTGACGATCCGGAGCATGAGCAGCCCGTGCTCCTGGTCAGCCGGACCATTACTCAGGAGTTCTTCCAGTGTTTGCATGAACACTTTGCGGTTGGCCAGTCTGGTCAGGTCGTCGCTTTGCAGCGATGTGCGCAGCCGTTCAACGTGCTGTTTTTCAGTGGCGAGCAATCCTTTGATTTTTTGGGAAAGTCGATTCATTGCCCGGACAACACGGCGAAGCTCATCTGTGTCGGGTTCTTCAGCCTCTATAAATTGTTGGCGGCCGATGGATTCTGCCTGTTTGACCACGCCATCAAGGGGGCGTGTGATGGTGCGCACCAGATAGCGCGCTGCAATGGCTACAAACACAATGAGAGTGAGTAGCCACATCAGGGTTTTCTGAACGTTGGACCATAGCAGTTGATAGGCGCTTTCCTTGTCGCTGGCTACCTGCAGCACGCCATACTCCCGCCAACCGTCCATGACTCTTGCGGTTGCTTTGGGGGAGCTGAGCGGAAACAGCGCTTTAAACCAGTCCGGGGCGCCGGCGCTGGCCGAGCCGGAGCCGGCTTCGAACACGAAAGGTTCTCCGGAAACCGGGGTCAGGGATATGTGTTGGAAGTGCCCCATATCGAACTGGGTGGCCAGAAAGGTTGCAACCAGAGCTTCCTCTTTTTCGTAGTGGGAGATGGTCAATGCAAGCGCGTTGGCTGTGTCTGTGTTTTTAACCGCCAACTGTTGCTCCACATAATTTCGGGTGCTCAGGCTGCTGAAGATGAAACTGCCTGCAAAGGCACTTACCAGCAACAGTGAGATAACAAGCCAGAGTTGTTTGCCGAGTGTCATGATGTCCTCACATTTAGGTATCCAATGCGGTTGGCTATTGGGTCCTTTGAATTCAGTGATTTTTCCATCGAATACCTTCTCCATCCATACGTTCAATGACCTTCCGCCAATGAGACAGGCGTTGCGTGGGAGAGGTTGAAGAAGCCCGGTTGCCTCCTACCCATAAGCTTTCGCTGTTGAAACTGAATACCGGGAAAAGATCGGTTCTTTCACTGGCCGGAAGTACGTCGCGGGTCAGGCTGTCGAGAATCAGCGGTTCGTCCTCCGGAGACTCGTAGTAGGCAAGAACCATGTGTGGTCGCGATACATTTGAGGAAGGTCCGCCAATTCTTGCTCTGACATAGATTAAGCGCAGGCGCTCGTTGGGTACACCGATTTGCAACAAGCTGACGTATTTGCCGATGGAATAATCTTCGCAGTCGCCCTGTCCCCGGGTGAGCGTTTGAAGGGGCGTTGCCCAGTAATCGCTTTCGTTCCAGACGTTGATATCTTCACGATAGTTAACATGGCGATGAAAAAAATGGTTTACCTCTATCAGCTGTTCTTTTTCAGGCAGCGAGGGGATTCTTTCCAGAAGTGATTGCCATTTTTCTATAACGGAGGGGGATTGCGCCATATCTTGTTTTGATGCCGTGGTTTTCAGGGCGGCAAAGTCTATGTTCAGGGGAGCGCTTTTTTCTGCGAGGGTCAGGACAGACGACAGCATCAGAGGCAGAAGCAAAAATGTCAGGAACAGACCCGCTTTCAGGAAAGGCCTGGGCCTGTTTCGCTTTGCCCCCGGGCATAACATGGATGTCATCACGTTCGGGGCATGTCGCAAGAACACTGACCTCAAAGAGTATCCGGTAAGACTACAGGCTAAACAAAACAGGCGGGCAGGTATAGCGCCCGCCTGTTATTTTCTGTGACGGTTGAAGTGCGGCCTGTTTCAGGCCAATCGTGCCCGCGCTGCATGCAGCTTCTGGTAGCTTTCGATCATCTTCAGATGCCGTTCCAGGCCTTCCAGCTGCATGTTGGTTTCTTCCAGGCCGTGGAAGCGCACGGTTCCGTTAACTGAGCCGACGACGGCGTCCATCACGTCATCACCGAACATACGGCGGAAGTTGCGGATGTAATCGTCCAGTTCCAGCTCGTCGTCCAGTGTGACTTCCAGTACTGCCTGCATCGCCTGGTAGAACAGGCCGCGTTCGACGGTGTTGTCGTTGAACTGCAGGAACATATCCACCAGTTCCTGGGCTTCTTCCAGTTCACCCAGCGCCAGGTAGATCAGCAGTTTCAGTTCCAGAATGGTGAGCTGGCCCCACACGGTGTTTTCGTCGAACTCAATGCCGATCAGGGTGATGATGTTCATGTAGACATCCAACTCGACTTCTTCGAGCCGTTCCACCAGTGCCACCAGTTCATCTTCGCTCAGGC
>JAVLAV010000010.1:0-54379 GCA_031580735.1 Marinobacter sp. | reverse complement strand
CTCAGGCTGGTCGAGCGGACAGCTGTCTTTAGCTTTACCGGACACGCCAGCGAGGTATCCCCGCTTGAATGCACGAGCGTACATGTCTCTTTTCTGTCTTTTCATGCCGTTCCTCACTAATGGATTAACAGAACAAGCGTGTACACATCTGCGATGACCACGACAAAGACGAGTATCTCTCCGGGATAACTCCGTATTGTCAGCTCTGGTCAGAGCAGTCAGGATCCTGTTAACAGAAGCTGATTTTGCTTCTTGAACGACGCGTCAGGTACAAGGTAGAACGATTTCTCTGGCGGTGTACACTATTGATTTCATCTATGTGACGTTCTTTTTATAGTTTTATGACATAACGCAGAAAATCCGGAGTCAGGTTTTACTGCGTTTCCGGAAACTTAGCCGGTCCTACCCGAAAAACCAGGAGTTGATTTTGTCCAAGCATGTCTTTTTCGTAACCTGCCCCAAGGGCGTCGAGTATCTTCTGGCGGATGAGCTCGATGAGTTCGGCCTGGCGCAGGTGCGTAATGCACCCGCGGGTGTCTGGGTTGAGGGTGAGCTGGAAGCCGGTTATAGAGCTTGTTTGTGGTCGCGCCTGGCCAACCGGATCATCCTGCACCTGGACGAAGTGCCGGCCCGCGACGCCGAAGAGCTTTATGACGGCGTGGTCGCGCTGGACTGGCAGGCACATATTCCTGCGGGGGGCAGTTTCCGCGTGACCTTCCTTGGCCAGAACGAAGCCATTCGAAACACCCAGTTCGGCGCCCAGAAAGTCAAAGACGGCATCGTAGACAGCATTCGTGGTGCCGGCGCAGCCAGGCCTGCGGTGGCTCTGAAAGAGGCGGACGTTACCGTGTCTACGCGGCTCAACCGGGGCCGGCTTTCACTGGGTATCGACATCAGCGGTCACAGCCTGCACATGCGCGGTTACCGTACCGAACACGGCATGGCACCGCTCAAGGAAAATCTGGCAGCGGCTTTGCTGATACGAGCCGGCTGGCCCGAACTGGCTGCGGCTGGCGGCGACTTCACCGACCCGATGTGTGGCTCCGGTACCCTGTTGATTGAGGCGGCCATGATGGCGCTGGACCTCGCGCCAGGCCGCAAACAGGAACACTTCGGATTTGAAAAGTGGCCAGGCCATCAGCCGGAACTCTGGCTTGCCTTGCGCCAGGAAGCCGAGCGCCGGGCACACGAAGGCAAGCAACGCGAATTGCCGGCATTTGCGGGGTTTGACGAAGACCACCGGGTGATCGCCACCGCCTGGAAGAATATCCAGCGGGCGGGCCTTGATGGCGTGGTTCACGTTGAAGCCCGGCCGGTACAGGAATTTACCCGCGAGGCCTCCTGGAGTGACCGGGGGCTGGTGCTGACCAACCCCCCTTATGGTGAGCGCCTGAGCGAGCGAAAAGAGTTGGCAGGGCTGTACCAGGCCCTGGGCGAAGCCGTTCTTCGAGAACTGCCCGGCTGGCGTCTGGGCGTGTTCACCGGCGTACCGGAATTCGGCAAATCCATCGGCCTTCGCAGCTTCAAGCAATACAACCTGTTCAACGGCAAGTTGCCCGCGCAGTTGCTGTTGTTCGAAGTTCTGCCGGAAAACGCCATGGTGCCGAGAGACCCGGAAGCCACCGGCGACATTCAGCCGCGAATTGCCAATCCCGAGCGCGCCGACATGCTGCGCAACCGCCTGAAAAAGAACCTGAAAACCGTAGGCCAGTGGGCCAGAAAGCAGGGCATTGGCTGCTATCGCCTGTACGACGCGGACATGCCGGAATACGCCCTGGCCGTTGATATCTACGAAGGCCGGGTACACGTCCAGGAATACCTGGCTCCGAAATCCGTTGACGAAAAAGCGGCCCGGGAACGGCTTGCTGAAGCCATGGCGGTGATTCCGGATGTACTGGGTATCGACCCGAAAGACATGGTCTGCAAACAACGCCAGCGCCAGACCGGCACCCGGCAGTACGAAAAGCGCGATGAGGCCGGCGACTACTTCAACGTGCACGAGCACGGCTGTGTACTGAAGGTAAACCTGAAAGACTACCTCGACACCGGCCTGTTCCTCGACCACCGCCCGGTTCGTCAATGGATACAGCAGCACGCAAAAGGGAAACGTTTCCTCAACCTGTTCGCCTACACCGGAGCTGCCACCGTTCACGCCGCCATGGGTGGCGCCAGCCGATCGTTGAGCCTGGATATGTCCAAAACCTACGTAAACTGGGCGAAAGACAACCTGGCGCTGAACGGCATTGATCAGACCCGGCATGTGGTGGAACAGGCGGATTGCCTGAACTGGCTGGCGGACCGGAAAACCGCAAACCAGACCTTCGACCTGATCTTCCTGGACCCGCCGACTTTCTCCAACTCCGCGAAGATGAGAGGAGTACTGGATATCCAGAAGGACCATAGCGACCTGATTCATCAGTGCATGGATCGGTTGTCCAGCGATGGCTTGCTGATTTTTTCCAACAACTTCCGCAAGTTCAAACTGGATGAAGAGTTGCTGTCAGAGTTTGAGGTGAAAGAGGTGAGTGCCAGCACTATCGATAAGGATTTTCAGCGGAATCAGAAAATTCATCGTTGCTGGCATATACGACATCAGGCGTGAGGCCTGCACAAGGAGTTAGCCGGAGGGGGCTGTCCTGGAATTTCGAAGGCCAGGGATGGCCTGAGATAAGCGCACATGGATGTGCTTGTAGCGGTTCCAGGACAGCCCCCTTCGGCTAACTCCGGAGCCTGCGGTTCCAGGAAGAGCCCTCCAGGCCCGACCCGTGTTCCCGGATAGCGCCAGCTTGCTCTACTCCTCCAGATACCCCTCTTCCCGCGCCAACAGAAGCAGGGCATAAACGCCATTCTCGGGCAACTGCGGCTCCAGCCCTTCCTCAAAGAGAAGCTCCCGCCGACGATCTTCCAGCGTTTCCATATCCAGACCCTTGATCAGATCAGAAACCGGGGCAATCTCGAACGGTGCATCCTGCTGGACGGCCTCGAAAATCAGATCGATCAGCGTTTCGTCCGGATCAATACCGTCAACAAACACCGTCTGGTCCGGCAAATCTTCATGCAGTTCACGAACAATTTCCAGCACCGGCACACCCTGTTCTTCCAGGTGCAGCAAATCAAAATCACTCAGCTCGCCGTCCTCCGGCAGCCAGGCATCCTCTGGCATGATAACAACGGTTTTCATCCGTCCATCTTCCAGCGACCAGGCAATGGCAGTAGGAAACAGGGCGTCATCAGTCTGACAGTATTCGATGTCCAGAAAACGGGGTATCGGCACAGTGGACTCCGGCGTTCGTGAATGTTCAGATACAGCACCGCCGCAAGTGATAGGAGCCAAATATGGCTTCATGCGATACTGTGGCCGCCATTATCATGCAATCGGGAAGATCATGGAACACACAGAATTCAATAATGACCTTATCCAGTTTCTCAATACCTCACCCACGCCCTGGCATGCGGTGAATACCATGAAAAGCCGGCTCGATGCCGCTGGCTTTCAGCAACTGGATGAGCGCGAAGAATGGTCCCTCGAGCAGGGGAAGGGCTATTACGCCATTCGCAACGGCTCGTCGATCGTTGCCTTTCGTACCGGCAACAAAGACGTTGTGAAGGCCGGCATCCGTATGGTCGGCGCGCACACCGACAGCCCCTGCCTGAAAGTAAAACCGAACCCTGAAATTCGTCGCAAGGGCTTTTTCCAGCTGGGTGTCGAGGTTTATGGCGGGGTTCTGCTTAACCCCTGGTTTGATCGTGACCTGTCGCTGGCCGGCCGGGTAACCGTTCTGGACGAAGAGGGGCAGGTTCAGGACACGCTGGTGGATTTCCGCAAGCCGGTGGCTATTATTCCCAGCCTGGCCATTCACCTCGACCGGGAAGCCAACAGTAACCGTTCGATTAATGCCCAGACCGATCTGCCACCGGTCATGATGCAGGCGCCGGAAACCGACACCACGACGTTTGCCGATTTACTGAAACAGCAGATTGCCAATGAGTCGGGCCTGAAAGTCGATAAAGTACTTGGTTACGAGCTCAGTTTTTACGATGCCCAGGGTGCCGCTTATGTCGGCCTGCGTGAAGAGTTCCTGGCGTCCGCCCGGCTGGATAACCTGCTGAGCTGTTATATTGGTCTGCAGTCCTTGCTGAATGCGTACGGTGATGAGCCTGCACTGCTGGTCTGTAACGATCATGAAGAAGTGGGCAGTGTGTCTGCCGAGGGTGCGCAGGGGCCATTCCTCAGCTCCGTGCTGGAGCGCTGGTGTGGCGCCGGCAAGAGCAGGGCCATTGCCCGTTCCATGATGATTTCGGCGGACAACGCTCATGGCATTCATCCGAATTACATGGACCGGCATGACGAAAACCACGGCCCGGTCCTGAACCAGGGGCCGGTCATCAAGGTCAATCACAACCAGCGCTATGCCACCAACAGCCGGTCAGCAGCCCTTTACCGGCACATCAGCGATGAGTTGGGCCTGCCGCACCAGACGTTTGTGGTGCGCAGTGATATGGGCTGTGGCAGCACCATTGGCCCGCTGACGGCAGGAAATCTAGGGGTGACCACACTGGACATCGGTGTGCCCCAGTTTGCCATGCATTCCATCCGGGAGCTGATTGGTTCGCAGGATGGCTTCACGCTCTACAGGGTGTTAAAGGCTTATATGGAGCGGCCGGAAGCCGTCTGATGAATGGTGTAGCTGGTCACGCGGGGGCTGATGACCTCAGCCCTCGATACTGGGTAGCCGAGGAAGATGCCCGTTGGCGGTAGCCGACAGACAATAGACAGGCTGAAGGGCGAAGCCGGTAACTCCAGGTGGTGTGCGCAGAGCTCTTGTTCCCGGTTTGTCGCGGAGGAAGGTGTGAAGCATATGCGAGCCAGAATGCCCGAGAAGACTGATGAGTCTGTTGCCTTGATAAAGGCTTCCTTCATGGTCCAGAGGCGATAAAAGGTCCCGGTTCGCTCGTGATCGGTCAGCGCTGCCAACAAGGCCGCTTCATCGGGATGAAACCACTGGTCCGCAAGCTCTGCCATGTTGGCCCGGTGGCGTTGATATTCCACGTCTATGCCGCAGAGGCCATCATTGCTGATCATCACGGCAATCATGTCGCGGCTGTGAGACAATGAATAATACCAGCCGGCTTCAACGGCCTGATGGATAAGTGGTGGTAGTTCCGGGCGTTCGGTGATCTGCCAGTGGGCCGGAGCAAAGCGCCCGGGCAGGGTCGCACTCAAGGCGTGGCGCAGCAGCAGGCGGGATTGCAGGTACTCGCGGTAACGCCTGCCCTGGTAACGGCTGAGTCGCTCGCGTTCGCTGCTACCGAGTATGTGCGAATGGTCGTTGTTATCAGGGAGGGACTCGAGGGCGTCTGCATGGCACAGAAATACCCTCGTGACTGGCTGAATCGGTTCAGTCTGCAAATTTGACGACATCGCCTTTGAGCGCAACGCCCGCCATGATTGCACCGGCATGGCACTCGTATTCTTCCTGGCTGGCCATTTCCTGACGATCATAGAACGAGGTGATGTTGACGACGGCGTCGGCGCCTTCCATCTGTGCCCGTTCCTGCAACGCGATCATCGCTGACAGGAATACCCAGCTGCAGGCTTCTTCGTCGGATTTCATGAACGCATTGGTTTTACGATTGGCGACCACACCGGGGATTCTCTGTGTCACCCGGGGATGACTTTCATCGGCGAAGTAGAACTCGATTGAGCCATCCAGTTTCTGCTGGGCATCAGGCGTGTTCATCGCTTCTTCGATTGGGAGCAGATGCGTGGTGTCTCGGCTCATGGCAGTGGATGAGAAGGTGAGTGCAAGAATAGCGGCAATGGCAACTGGGAGTTTCACCGGTATTATCCTTAATGTTTTCGGGTGGGTTGAATCCATTGAAAAGCTGGGCTCAGATCCTAGCAAAGCGCTTGACTACGAACAAATGTAACACATTGTTACATTTATGGAGGGCTTGTTGCGGCGCCATTGATAGCGGGATAGAATCGCGGCCGGCACGCTTTGGTTGCCGAAAATTCATGAAAATACCAGTTCCCGTTGCTTGCTGAGTGGTATTGCCGGCGGATCGGGCCTTCCATGGAAGTTCCTTCGGTATGGATAGTTTTCAGATAACGATCAGTGACTGGGCCGCATTTTCACCCCGCCGCCAGCAGCGCCATGAGTGGCTTGCCTGGGCCGATGAGCAGCAGGGCGGTGTCCCGGAAGCGGATCACAAGCCTGATTTGCCATGGGTGAGCGCCATGTTGCGCCGTCGTCTCAGCCCCATGGGGCGAGCCGCCCTGTGGGCTGGGGGCCAGTTGTTGGACGACCAGCGTTCAGAGCCCATCGCGACGGTTTTTGCATCCCGGCACGGAGAAGTGGGGCGTACGGTAAAGCTGTTGCGGGAACTGGCTGTGCAAGCGCCGTTGTCGCCGGCGTCATTCAGTCTGTCAGTTCATAACGCGATTGGCGGCATTCATTCCATCGCCAACAAGGTATTTTCGCCGGTCACTGCCATTTCGGCGGGGCCCGACACTGTCTGCGCGGCGCTGCTTGAGGCGTACACCCAGTTGCGAAGCAGTCCGCAGGCGGGTGGCGAGGTTCTATGCGTGTTCTATGACGACCCGCTGCCAGAGCCGCTGGAGGGGTTTGATCACACGCCGGGCGAGGTGCAGGCACTGGCGGTTCGGGTAGGGTTGGCCGACGCGAATAATGGCGTTCCACTGGCTTTTTCCCTGGCACCAACGCCCGATGACGCCGGTCAGGGTGAAGCTGACACTCGCTCACACAGCGACCGATTCCTGCAGTTTTTGCTGCGGGATGACATGAAAGCACTGGATCTGGCTGCCGACCGTCGCTTCTGGAAATGGCGGAAACAGGATTTTCAGCCGTCATGAAGGCGTTGAACAGGCTTTGGCGGCAGCTGGCCACCGGGTTTTCCTTTCTGGTGTTCGGTGTTGGCGGGCTGATGATTACCCTGATCGTGGTACCGTTGTCCCTGATGATTCGTGACCAGTCGCGCAGAGAGCGCTGGGTAAAATACATCATCCACCGGTGTTTTCGGTTATTTACCGGAATGATGGAAAAACTGCGGATACTGACGGTGGATACCCGCCATCTGGAGCGGCTCGACCGGCCTGGTCAGTTGGTGATTGCCAATCATCCAACGCTGATTGATGTGGTGTTCCTGATTTCCTTCATGCCCAGGGCCGACTGTGTGGTGAAAAGCAGTCTGCTGAGAAATCCGTTCACCCGGGGGCCGGTAAAGGCGGCGCGTTACATCGCCAATGATGACCCGGATGCGGTGATCAAGGCCGCCGGAGAATCCTTTGCCCGGGGTAACAGCCTGATTGTGTTTCCGGAAGGTACGCGCACCACGCCGGGTGAGAACATGCGCCTGCAACGAGGTGCGGCCAATATTGCCATCAGAACCGGCCAGAATCTGAGGCCGGTGATCATTGACTGCGAACCGCCGACGCTGGGCAAGAATACCCCGTGGTACCAGGTGCCGGAGCGTCGGTTTCATATGACGTTCAGAGTCGATGAGGAACTGGATATTTCACCGTTTATGGAGGGCAAGCCCTCCGCCATGTCGCGGCAATTGACCGCTACCATAAAAGATTATTTCATCAGGGAGACTGCTCACCATGAATGAGCTGAAAACCGAGCTGAAGCAGCTCGTTATTGATGCGCTGGACCTGGAAGACGTCACGGTTGACGATATAGATTCGTCGGAGCCATTGTTTGTCGAAGGGTTGGGACTGGACTCCATCGATGCGCTGGAGCTGGGGCTGGCCCTGCAAAAACGTTACGGTATCAAGTTGGCTGCCGATTCCGAAGAGACCCGCAAGCATTTTGCCAGCATTGATAGTCTGGCAGAGCTGGTGGCCAGCCATAAAGAAGCCTGAAGGGAAACCTGACGATGACTGAAATAGCACGAAGCCAGGCTGAAATTTTTGACCATGTTGCCGGGGTGCTGGCTGAGCTGTTCGAGCTCGACCGGGACGATATCAAGCCAGAGTCCCACCTGTACGAAGATCTGGATATCGACAGCATTGATGCGATCGACCTGGTCGTGGAGCTCAAGCAATGGACCGGCAAGAAAATCCAGCCTGAAGCTTTCAAAACGGTACGCACAGTGCAGGATGTGGTAGACGCCGTGGATAAGCTGCTGCGGAAGTGAGATAGATCCCTGTTCATGGAATGGCTGCCAAGGATTGCAATCGGCCTGCTGTCGGTAGGGTATCCGGTCGCGGTCTATCTCACGCTCCAGCATGCCGGAACCAACGCCGCTGTCTGGCTTTTGCTGCCGATTGCGCTGTTGCATGGCTATCGCGCCATCACCGGGCAGCGTAGTGGCTGGTGGTGGTTGCTGGCGTGCGTGCTGCTGACGGCCTGGTCCTGGGTTCAGCAGTCTGCCATTGGTGTGAAATTCTACCCGGTTATTGTCAGTGCCGGGTTGTTGGCCGTGTTTGTCTGGAGTCTGCGATTTCCTCCTACCGTTATTGAGCGCCTGGCCAGATTGAAAGAACCTGATCTGCCACCCTCCGGTGTTGTCTATACGCGCAATGTCACGAAACTGTGGTGCGGGTTTTTCGTGCTTAACGGAGCCATTGCTACGGGAACTGTTTACGCCGGAGACTGGGTCTGGACGCTCTACAATGGCTTTATCAGTTACCTGTTAATGGGGTTGCTGTTCACGGGCGAATGGCTTTTCCGTCAGTATTACCGGAGTCAGCACGATGACTGAATCAACACGCCTGACCCATCTTCTCAGCGGTCCCGGCGAACCCGGGGCAGCAATTGCTTTGCGGGACAACGCGGTTGTTACCCGCCAGGCCTTTGTGCGCCGCGTGGCTGACTGGCAAAAGGCTGCAGAGCAAGCCCCAGCCACCGTGATTGGCCTGTTTCTGGAAGATACCTGTGAATTTGCCGCGGCCTTGTTCGGGCTATGGTATGCCGGTAAAACGGCGTTGCTGGCGGGTGACCGCTTGCCTGCAACTCTGGCGCAAGTTCAGGAGCGAGCCGGTGCTCTGGCTGGTGATTTTGATAATACCGGCGATCTCCCGATGATTGACACTCCGGCCGCTGGTGCCACCGAGGTGATTCCCCGTTTTCCGCCCCTGAAGCAATCCCATCCGGCCGTGATAGTGCTGACCTCCGGCAGCACCGGTGATCCGAAAGCGGTGCCCATGGCGCTATCCCAGCTGGATAATGAAGTGTCCATGCACGAGCGTCAGTGGGGTCAGTCAGCCGGGCGCTCGGTCGTTATCGGTACGGTTAGCCACCAGCATATCTATGGTCTGTTGTGGAGGGTGTTATGGCCGCTGGCCGGCGGCAGGCCCTTTGTTGCCGAGATCTGCCACTATGCTGAAGATGCCCTGGATCATGCCGGGCAGGTACCGTCGGCCGTACTGATTACCACACCGACCCACCTTGCCCGTTGGCCCCATAAGCCGGGAGAAACTGCAACGGGGCACTGGACTCTGGTGGTCTCCTCGACCGCGCCTTTGTCACTGGAAGACAGCCTCTTTGGTCGTGACTATTTCGGCGTGCCGGTGACCGAAATTTTTGGCAGTTCCGAAACCGGAGGTATTGCCTGGCGCCAGCAAACGGAAGATGAGGTGTGGACCACGCTGAAAGGAATAGACGTTGCACGTCAGCCAGAAACCGGCGCCTTGCTGTTGCATTCGCCCTTGCTGGGCAACGACGACTGGTTCGTCACCGGTGATCGGGCCGAAGTGTACGATCACCACAGATTCCGGCTACTGGGCCGGCTGGATCAGATCGCCAAGATCGAAGGCAAGCGGGTTTCATTGACCCGAATGGAGTCCCGACTGGCTGAGCACGCCCATATACAGGAGGCGCGTGTGGTCGTACTCAATGGCAGGCGTACCGAGACAGCCGTGGTGGCCGTGCTGGACGAGGTTGGCCGGAAATGGCTTGAAACCGAAGGTAAACGGGCCGTTACCCGCGATTTGCGTGATTGGTTGGCCGGGCACTTCGAAGCGCCGGTGCTGCCCCGGCGCTGGCGCCTGGTTGATGATCTGCCTCGTAATGCCCAGGGTAAGGTGCCGCAGCAGCAGTTGGCAGGACTGTTCGATAAAGCCGGAGAGCCGGTCGACAACCGTTTGCCGATTCTGCGGAAACGCGATTGGGTGGATGCCGATACCGTGCAGTTGCACTTTTGCATGCAGCCGGAGCTGGTTTTTTTTCGGGGGCATTTCGATGAACTGCCGGTATTGCCGGGGGTCGTTCAGATTCACTGGGTGGAGCATTACGCCAGAATGATGTTTGGTGCGCGCCTGGCCAGCCGGGAGGCTTTTTCACGACTGGAAGTGGTGAAGTTTCAGGATCTGATCCGGCCGGGTCGCGATGTCTGCATGACAATCACATTGCAGTCCGACCGCAGCAGAATCGTGTTCAGGCTGCATGACGGCGACAGCGCCTTTTCCTCCGGACGCATGGCGTTTGACGCGGTACAGGAGCAGGCCTGATGTCGGATATCTGTGTAATTATCCCTGTCTACAATCATCCGGACACCATCAGTCAGACCCTTCTGGAGGTTCGTCAACGGGGGCTTCCGGTGGTATTGGTGGACGACGGCAGTGAACCGGTCTGTGCGGCGCTGCTGAAACAGCATGCTGAGGCCGATTCACAGGTGTATCTGACGCGTCTGGCAGAAAATAGTGGCAAGGGCGCAGCGGTAAAAGCCGGTCTGTTGCGGGCGGAAGAGCTTGGCTTCCGGCGAGCGCTCCAGATTGATGCCGATGGCCAGCACAACCCCGAGGATATTCCACGCCTGATCGCGTTGTCTGATGACAACCCCGGCGCCATCATTTCAGGCATGCCGGAATACGACGACAGTGTTCCCCGCCTGCGTTTTTACAGTCGTTACCTGACGCATGTTTGGGTATGGATAAACACACTTTCTCTGAAGATTCAAGACTCCATGTGTGGCTTTCGTGTGTATCCGGTGGCCCCGGTGTGCCGGTTGATACGCAGCCAGTATCTGGGCAATCGGATGGATTACGACACCGAAGTGCTGGTCAAATGGTTCTGGCAGGGTGGCCGTGTTGTCCAGACAAAAACCCGTGTACGCTACCCTCAGGATGGCATTTCCCACTTTCGGGGCTTTGAGGACAACTGGCTGATCACCAGAATGCATACCCGGTTGTTTTTCGGCATGCTCAGGCGTTTGCCGTGGCTTTTGTGTCGCCACTGCCCGGTAGGGAGGACACATCAGTGAAAGGCGTACACTGGTCTTCCATGGCTGAAACCGGAGCCGTCAGCGGCATGCGTTTCATGTTTGCGGTCTACCGCTGGTTTGGGCGCTTGCCGTTCCGGGTGTGTCTCTACCCGGTGATTCTGTATTATTTTCTGTTTCGCAAATCGGCCCGGGAAGCATCCCTGGAATACCTCCGCCACATGCGTGATGAGGGCCGGCTGTCTGCGAGCGATTCCCTGTTCTGGCAAAGTTATCGCCATTTCGTGAATTTTGGCGAGAGTATGCTGGATAAGCTGGCGGTCTGGCAGGGCGACATCTCTTTGGAAGCTTTGGATTTTCACAACCACGAGGTGTTCGATGCGCTGGTGCAGCAGGGCAAAGGCTGCGTAATGATCGGTTCGCATCTGGGGAATCTGGAGATCTGCCGGGCCCTGGCCAAACGCAACACCAATGTGACGTTTAATGTATTGATGCATACGGCCCACGCCACGCGGTTTAATGAAATGCTGAGCCGTGCCAATAGCGAAGCCCATGTAAATGTGATTCAGGTTTCCGAGGTCAGCCCGGCGACGGCTATTATCCTGCAGCAGAAAATCGACGCGGGTGAGTTTCTGGTGATTGCCGGTGATCGCACGCCGGTATCTGGTCAGGGCAATACCACGGAGGTGAGTTTTCTGGGGGAGCGCTGTGAAATGCCCCAGGGGCCCTTTATTCTGGCGTCGATTCTCCGATGCCCGGTACTGACCATTTTCTGCCTGCGTCGGGACCGTGGGGGTAAGCCTTTTTTTGATCTCTATATGGATCACTTTGCAGATCGAATCAGTCTCCCGCGAGGTAATCGGGAGGATGCTCTGCAGAAAACCATACAGCGGTGGGCTGATTTACTGGCTGACTATTGCCAGAAAGCGCCGCTGCAATGGTTCAATTTCTACTCGTACTGGCATCGTCCAGATACCGACTCCAACAGTGAAAAGCGCTGACTGATGATCACTTTTGACGATACACCGATAACCATTGAAGACATTACCGCCATTGCTCGGGGTGAACTCGAGCTTACGCTCAGCCCGGATCCGGCCTTTGCGGCCGGTATCCGCAAGGGCAGTGCCTTTCTGGAGCAGTTGCTGGAAGAAGATGGCGCTATTTATGGCGTAACCACTGGCTATGGCGATTCGTGTACGACCATGATTCCTGATGAGCTGGTGGCGGAGTTGCCGCATCACCTGTTCACCTTCCATGGTTGCGGCCTGGGTGAGATGCTCACTCCGGTACAGGCGAGGGCCGTGGTGGCGGCAAGGCTGAATTCGCTGACTTTCGGTTATTCCGGGGTGACCTATGAATTGCTGGAACAGCTGGCTCTGCTGCTGCAGAAAGACATCGTGCCGGTGATTCCTTCCGAAGGTTCCGTGGGGGCCAGTGGCGATCTGACGCCTTTATCCTACGTGGCTGCGGTGCTTTGCGGTGAGCGTGAGGTGTATTGGCGGGGTGAGCGCCGGCCGACCGCCGAAGTATTCGCCGAAGAAGGCATTACACCTCTGCGCCTGAAACCCAAAGAAGGCCTGGCGATCATGAATGGTACGGCGGTGATGACCGGGCTGGCCTGCCTGGCATTCGAACGTGCCGAATATCTGGCTCGACTGGCCACCCGAATCACGGCCATGGCCACGTTGGTGCTGGATGGCAACGCCCATCACTATGATGAGGTGCTGTTTTCCGTCAAACCGCATTCAGGCCAGCAGAATGTGGCTGCCCGTTTGCGTGCCGATCTGCATGCCGGCGAGCCGCCGCGCAATCCCAATCGTTTGCAGGATCGCTATTCGCTGCGATGTGCCCCGCATGTGATCGGGGTGCTTGAGGATTCACTGCCGTGGTTGCGACAGTTCATCGAAAATGAGCTTAACAGTGCCAACGACAATCCGATTATTGATGCCGAAGGTAAGCATGTGCTGCACGGTGGTCACTTCTATGGCGGGCATATCGCTGCCGCCATGGATTCGCTGAAAACCGCCGTGGCCAATATTGCCGATCTGCTGGATCGGCAGATGGCACAGATGATGGATGTGAAATTCAATCACGGATTGCCGGCCAACCTGTCCGGCGCTACCGGCCAGCGGGCAGCAATTAACCATGGGCTGAAGGCGGTCCAGATCGGCGCTTCGGCGTGGACCGCCGAAGCCCTGAAACTGACCATGCCGGCCAGCGTGTTTTCCCGTTCCACCGAGTGTCACAATCAGGACAAGGTCAGTATGGGCACAATCGCCGCGCGGGACTGTTTGCGGGTTTTGCAACTGACCGAGCAGGTTACAGCCTCGGCCCTGTTTGCGGTGTGCCAGGGCCTGGAATTGCGTCTTGAGAAGGGTGACCTGTCGCGGGACGGAATCGGCTACGAATTGCTCGAAACCCTGGCGTCGGTGCGTCAGACCAGTACGACGCTGACGGAGGATCGGGCTCTGGACCAGGAACTTCGCACCCTGATCGCCCGGATCCAGAAACGGGACTGGGCACTGTACCCGAAGGATCAAGAGGAACATTCCTGATGATTTATGCCGACGTACAGGTAACGATACCGTTTCATGACATCGACATCATGGAAATCGCCTGGCATGGCCATTACGTCAAGTATTTCGAGATTGCCCGCTGCGAACTGCTGGGCAAGCTGAATTACGATTATCCGGATATGCGTGATTCCGGTTATGCCTGGCCGGTGATTGACGTGCGTCTGCGCTATGCCAGGCCGGCCCATTACAACCAGGTTCTGAATGTGCGGGCGGTGCTGAAGGAATGGGAAAACCGGCTGAAGGTTGACTACATCATCACAGATGCCCAGTCCGGTGAGCGCCTGACCCGTGGTCATACGATTCAGGTTGCGGTAGACATGTCAAACGGGGAAATGTGTTTTGCATCGCCACAGGTTCTGCTGGATAAGGTGGCGCGTTTGGAAGAGGAAGGCTCATGAAGTTAGCGTCACGGGTCAGGCAGCTTGTTGCGGTTTTTGTCTCGGTGCTTTTTATGGCTTCTGCTGCCTGGGGCGCTACGCCTGAGGCTGAAGATGCATCGATTCTGAAAAACCTGCTGGGTGAGCAGGTCAGTGTAGATTTCCTGGAAGGGGAGTTTGAGCAAAGCAAGTACATCGCGGACCTGGATACCACTCTGGACTCCAGCGGTACGTTCAGTTTTGCCACCAACGAGGGCCTGCGCTGGAATATTCGCGAGCCGGTTCCGACCAACCTGCGAATCACGCCGAACGAGATCGTCGAAGAGCAGGATGGCGAAGAAGTCATGCGCATGGATGTTGATGAGCAGCCCATGACCCGGGCTATCAGTGAGGTCTTTTTTGCGATCTTTGGCGGTGACTGGGAGGCATTGGCAGAGCGCTTCACCATCCGGCCAGTACAGGAAGAATCACCCTGGCGTTTTGAGCTTGAACCGAAAGGTGAGCTGCTGAAGTCCTACCTGAGCAGCATTGAGTTGCAGGGCTCGGAATATCTGGAAGTGCTGATTCTGAGTGAGAACAATGGCGATCGTACCCGTATCCAGCTGAACAATGTTGAAGCCCGATAACTTGTGATTGAGTCTGCTCGTTTCTGCCGCTGGTCCGCACTTCTATGGGCAGTGATCCTGGCGCTGCTGGTAGTGCAACTGGTGCCCAGACTGTCTTCGGGATCTTTTGACACCAGCATTCTGGCCCTGCTGCCACAGGAACAGCAGGAACCGATGGTCGAGCGGGCCATGGACCGGATGGATGGCTTTGTGGCCAACCGGGTGCTGCTCCTTGTGGGCGGGGCCCGGGCAGATCGGGATAAACTGCAGGCGCAGGCTGATCGTGTCGCCGGCAGTCTGTCAGATACCGAGGTATTCGACTCAGCAACCACGCGGGCCAGAGCGGGCTGGCTGTCGGAAATGACAGCTGTGTACCAGCCTTATCGCTATCAATTGCTGGCGGATAGCACGGCAGAGAAGCTTGCCAGTGGGCAAACCGAATCACTGGTTTCCCGTGCCGCGCGGGAGCTGACCAGCCCCATTGGTCGGCCACGCCCGGCCTCGCTCCTGGACGACCCGTTGAACCTGCTGGGGACATGGCTGGAAAGCCTGACGCCTGCCGGCGGCTTTTCTGTCGATGAATACGGTCTGTATGCCAGTGATGGGGGACAGCATTATCGGGTGATCACCGCCTCCTTTGCCGGTGATCCGTTTGACCAGGCCACCCAGACGAAAGTGCTTGATGCGGTTCAGGCCGCCGAAGAGCAACTCCGCGACAGTGATGGCGCAACGGAGCTTTTGCGTTCGGGGCTGGTTTTTCACGCGGCGGCTGGCGCCAAACAGGCAAAGGGCGAGCTTTCCACGATTGGTCTTGGCTCTCTTGTCGCTATTGTATTGTTACTGCTCTGGCAGTTCCGTTCCTTTACCTATCTGTTGTTGCCGGTGATCAGTGTCGGCGTCGGTCTCCTGGTGGCCGTATCCGTGGCGTTGCTGGTGTTTGGCCGGGTCCATCTGGTCACACTGGCTTTTGGTGCCAGCCTCGTCGGCGTATCGGTGGATTATGCTTTTCATTATCTGTGTCATGCCCGTTATCACCGCCATGAAGGGATTGGTCGCATTCTTCCCGGCATTGCCCTGGGGCTGCTATCCAGCTGCCTGGCCTACGGGGCTCAGGCTTTGACGCCTTTCCCCGGGCTGCAGCAGATAGCCCTGTTTTCAGCAGCCGGTCTGGCTGGTGCCTGGCTTACGGTTGTCCTGTGGTTTCCGCTGGCCCGGCCGTGGCTGGCTGCGAGAGAAACCGCCGGGCGTCTGGGGCAGGGGCTGCAGTTTCTTGGCCGGTTCCGCTCGTGGCTCGCAGCCCTGCTGCTGGTATTGGTACTGGCTGCTTTCGCGGGGCTGTCGGCGATGAGTTTCGATGACAGTCTGGGGGCACTACAGTCATCTCCGGATGAGCTGGTGACTCAGGAGCAGAGGGTGCAGCAGTTGAGTGACAACCCTGGAAGCGCCCGCTTCCTGCTTGTCGAAGGCGATTCCACCCAGCAGGTTCTTGAACGGGAAGAGCAGGCCAGAGCCGGGTTGGACAAGATGATTGCAGAGGGGCGGCTGAAAGCCTACCAATCGGTTTCGGGGCTGGTGCCGTCCATCAGACGGCAGCAGGAAAACCGCCAACTTGTGCAGGCACGCGTTTATGAAGAAGGCCTTCCTGGGCAGTTATTCGAGTCTCTGGGCATGCCATCAGAGCTGGCAGACAGGAGTGAACAGCGCTTTACTGATCATCAGCCAGGCTGGTTGCTGCCCGGCGACTTACAACAGACACCGGTTTCGCAATTGCTGACATCGCTTTGGCTGGAAGCAGACAGCGAGCATGCTTCCGTGGCATCGTTAATAACCATCGGGGGCGCTTCGGATGCCGGGGTCTATGATGAACTGACAGCGTTTACCAGTGAGCTCGAAGGCGTTCGTTTTGTCGATCGCGTGGGCCAGACGTCGGAATTGCTTGGCGATTACCGGATAACCGTCAGTCAGTGGATGGCGCTCGCCTATGGTCTGGTGCTGCTGGTTCTGATTGTGCGCTATGGTCGACATTGTTGGCGGGTGATTCTGCCGCCGGCTCTGGCGACGGTTGTGACGCTGGGATTATTGTCTGCGCTGGGCCAGCCCCTGAATCTGTTTAACCTGCTGGCGGCGCTGCTGATTCTGGGCATCGGACTGGATATCGGTATTTTTGTGCGCGAAAGTCATGGGGAGCTGCATGCCTGGGAGGCGGTTACCCTGTCAGCGATCACCTCGTTGCTGGCGTTCGGGTTGCTGGCACTGAGTGAAACACCGGTTCTGCATCATTTCGGTATGACCGTTCTGCCGGGCATTGGATTGGCGTGGTTGATTGCGTTTGTACTTCAGAGGAGAACACAGCGTTGAATACAAAGGATCTGGATAGCGACATTATTATTATCGGGGCAGGCCCGTCGGGCGCTGTTGCAGCGGCACTTCTGCGCAAACATGGGTATGAGGTGACCATTCTGGAAAAACAGCATTTTCCACGCTTTTCGATTGGCGAAAGTCTGTTGCCCCAGTGCATGGAGTTTCTTGACGAGGCGGGCATGACTGACGTCATTCAGGACGCCGGCTTCCAGTACAAAAACGGGGCTGCCTTCCATTACGACGGCAAGAACAGTGCTTTCGACTTTCGTGAGAAATTTTCTGCGGGGTGGGGAACCACCTTCCAGGTACAGCGGGCACACTTTGATCACCTTCTGGCTCAGGAAGCGGAAAAGCAAGGGGCCGCGATTCGTTACGGCCATGAAATCACAGAAGCGGATTTCAGCGGGGAACGGCCCTGGCTGAAAGTGCGCACGGATGACGGCCAGGAATACGAGGCTCGCGGCCGGTTTGTGCTCGACGCCAGTGGCTTTGGGCGGGTATTGCCGCGGTTACTGGACCTGGAAACACCGTCCGAATTTCCGGTCAGGATGTCGTTGTTCACCCATGTTGAAGATAATATCAGTCACCCCGCGCATGATCGCGACAAGATCCTTATCACGGTGCACCCCGAGCGGCGTGATGTCTGGTTCTGGCTGATTCCCTTTGGCAATGGTCGTTGCTCGTTGGGTGTGGTGGCCAAACCGGAATTTATCGAGAGCCGGGATGGCGAGCCAATGCAGGTGCTGCAGGAAATTGTCGGAGAAGATCCGAATCTTTCCGCTCTGCTGGCTAACGCGCAGTGGGATACCCCGGCCCGGCAGATCCGGGGATATTCCTGCAACGTGAAACAGCTGCACGGTAATAATTACGCGCTACTGGGCAATGCCGCCGAGTTTCTGGATCCGGTATTTTCTTCCGGTGTCACCATCGCCATGAAATCTGCCAGCCTGGCTGCAGATACGCTGCACCGTCAGTTCAGTGGCGGCAGTGTTGACTGGCACAAGGAGTATGCCGAGCCGCTGATGATCGGTGTGGACACTTTCCGCACTTACGTAGAAGCCTGGTACGAAGGCACTTTCCAGGATGTGGTTTTTGCAGAGAACCCGTCAGCCCCGGTCCGGGAGATGATTTCCTCCATTCTTGCGGGTTATGCCTGGGATACGAAAAACCCGTATGTCAGTGAAGGTCGCCGACGGTTGGGCACACTGGCAGAACTGTGTCGCACCTGAGGGGAACGTGATGTTGGTTCGGGGCCTGATGCTGGCCATATTGATGACGGTCTTCTCGGGGTGTCAGATGCTGGGTGTGCGTACGTCACCGCCAGTGCCTCCCCTGCTGAAACCGGGTAGTGGCGATATGTCCGTGCAGTTAAATCAGCGGATGACTCTGACCATGGAGGACAGGCGCCACCACATGATGGTGGTGGTCAGCTTCACCCCGGAGCAGACCCGAATGACCGGTTTCACGCTGACCGGCCAGCGCCTGCTGGATATCTTGCATGAGGATGGTCAGATCAGCAGTTGGCAAAGCGAGCAGGTGGACCGGGATATTCCCGCCCGCTGGTTGTTAACGCAACTGCAACTGGCCTACTGGCCGGAGGCTGCTCTGAGGGAGGCTTATCATTCGCCCTGGGCATTCGGTTACAACAGTGACACTCGTACCCTCTATCTTGAGGATGAATTGTTGGTAATGGTAAGCTACGCCGCCGATTTTCATGCCCCCGAGGCAGGGTCGGAACTGACGATCAACCATCACCGGATGGACTTGGTGATGACCATCGAAACCCTGAAAGTAAAGGAACTCTCGGCTCCGTCCGGGCCGGGCACTCCTGACGAGGCGGGACAATGACTATCCCCGTTTATCTGCATAAACCCGGTGTTATCTGTGCCCTGGGTGAGGCAACCGACCAGGTGGCCAACGCATTGCTGGCAACACAGCCCACACCCTTAACCGTTACGGATGCCTACTCCCCGGAACGTTTCCTGCCTCTGGGCGTGGTTGATGCCGCCTTGCCGGCGTTGACCGGTGAGTATGCCAGTCGCAATAACCGGTTGCTGCTCAAAGCGCTTGAGCAATTGCAACCTTTGCTGGATAAAGCCCGGAATCAGCATCAGCCGCATCGAATTGGTGTGGTTCTGGGTACCAGCACGTCCGGTATTGGTGATGCGGAACGGGCATTTGATGACGAGCATGGGGAGAAAGGGCTGCCGGACTGGTATCACTATGCCATGCAGGAAATAGGTGCGCCGGCGCAATTTCTGGCCCGCTATCTCGGCTTGTCCGGGCCGGCCACTACGATATCCACTGCCTGTTCTTCCAGTGCAAAGGCATTGGCCAGCGCCCGGCGTTTGCTGCAAACTGATGTTTGCGATGTTGTTATCTGTGGCGGTGTGGACAGCCTGTGCCGATTGACAGTCAACGGCTTCGACGCTCTGGACTCGGTCAGCGGAACGACCTGTAACCCGATGAGTCGAAACCGTAACGGAATCAACATCGGCGAGGCGGCAAGTCTGTTTGTTATGTCCCGTGAAGCTGGGCCGGTGTGCCTGTCCGGGGTGGGCGAAAGCTCAGATGCCCACCATATTTCAGCGCCACATCCGGAAGGGGTTGGCGCGCGCAGCGCCATCGAGTCTGCGCTGAACGATGCCGCGTTGTCGCCTGAACAGATCGGATACATCAACCTCCACGGCACCGCCACACCGCAGAATGACAGCATGGAAAGCCGCGCTGTTACGCAGGTATTCACAAAGGCACCGCCCTGCAGTTCAACCAAGCCGCTGACTGGCCACACCTTGGGCGCAGCCGGTGCTCTGGAGGCCGCCTTCTGCTGGTTTACCGTGACCGGCGATGGCCGTTTGCCAGTGCATTGGTGGGATGGCGAGGCCGATGAACAATTACCGGAGCTGATGCTGGTGCAACCGGGCCAGACACTGGCACAAGCGCCGAACCACGTATTGAGCAACTCGTTCGCCTTTGGCGGTAACAACATCGCACTGATTCTCAGTGCTGCCACCTGATGGGCGAGGCGATGATGACGACAGAAAACCCAATGACCTGTGTGGATGACCTGGTTCGCCATCGCGGCGATATGAGCCTGCTGGACGAAATTGTGACGTACGGTGAAACCTGGCTGAAAGCGCGCGCCACAGTGACGGAAAACAATCTTTTTCTGACCGAGGGCAGGGTGCCATCGTGGACCGGAATCGAGTACATGGCCCAGTCCATTGCGGCTCTGGCGGGCACCCGTTCCATGCAACGAGGTGAGCCGGCACGGGTAGGGTTCCTGGTTGGCACCCGCAAATACCTGGCCGGGCAGCCGGCATTTGCGGTTGGCAGTGTTCTGACGGTTGTGGTCAGCGAAGTGGTGATGGGCGAAAATGGTCTTGGCGTGTTTGATTGTGAACTGACATGTGAGCAGCCGGATGGTACGAGTTTTGTGGCCAACACCCGAATGAATGTATTCCAGCCGGATGATTTCAGAGAAGTTTTTGGAGAATGAGCATGACACAAGCAGTACTGGTGACTGGTTCGAGCCGGGGAATTGGTCGGGCGGCCGCCCTGAGACTGGCGCGCGATGGCTATGATGTCGTTCTCCATTGCCGCCGGGAAATGGGCCAGGCAGAGGAAGTCCAGCGCGAAATTGAAGCCCTTGGGCGCGATGCCCGGATTCTGCAGTTCGATATTGCCGACCGCGAACAAGTTGCTCAGGTACTGCTGGATGATGTGGAAGAACACGGCGCCTATTACGGTGTTGTCTGCAATGCCGGAGTTGCTCGCGATAACGCTTTTCCAGCCATTCCCGGCGAAGACTGGGATCTGGTGTTGCGCACCAACCTGGACGGCTTTTATAACGTGCTCAACCCGCTGGTCATGCCCATGATCCGCCGCCGCAAGCCAGGCCGGATTGTTACCCTGTCGTCTGTCTCAGGGCTTAACGGCAACCGGGGGCAGGTCAATTACAGTGCGGCCAAGGCCGGCATCATCGGCGCCACCAAGGCGCTGGCGGTAGAGCTGGCCAAGCGTAAGATCACAGTCAACTGTGTGGCACCGGGATTGATTGAGACCGACATGGTTGAAGATGTGCCGGTAGAGGAAGCATTGAAAATGATCCCCAGCCAACGCCTGGGTAAACCGGAAGAGGTGGCTGCAGCCATCAGCTTCCTGATGTCCGGAGACGCCGGTTATATCACTCGTCAGGTGATTTCAGTGAATGGGGGGATCTGCTGATGAAGCGAGTAGTTATTACCGGAATGGCCGGTATTTCACCCATTGGAAGCGATTGGCAAACCGTGTCCGAGAATCTGGAAGCCGGCCGCACCGGCATTCGCACCATGACCGAATGGGAGCGTTACGTCGGCCTGAACACGCGCCTGGGGGCCCCGGTTACCGATTTCAAGAAACCGGCACACTACCCACGCCGTGCTGTGCGGGGTATGGGCAAAATAGCATTGATGGCAACACGAGCTTCCGAACTGGCACTGGATGATGCCGGACTGTTGAATGATGACAGCATTCGCGATGGTAGTATGGGCGTTTCTTATGGCTCCTCTGCGGGTTCTCCCAAGGCAATCGCAGAATTCAGCAACATGCTGATCAACGATGTTGTTGATGGCATCAACGCCACGACCTATATCCGCATGATGGCCCATACGGCACCGGTTAACATCGGTGTTTTCTTTGGGTTGAAGGGACGGGTAATTACCACGTGCAGCGCCTGTACATCCGGCAGCCAGGGTATCGGCTACGCCTACGAGGCCATCAAATTCGGTCGCCAGACCCTGATGCTCGGAGGTGGCGCCGAGGAACTTTGCCCCACTGAAGCCGCCGTGTTCGATACCCTGTATGCCACCAGCATCACCAATGACGCGCCGGAGTCGACGCCAAGACCGTTTGATTCCGGCCGGGACGGGCTGGTGATAGGTGAGGGCGCTGGCACGTTGGTTCTTGAGGAGCTCGAGCATGCCCGGGCCCGCGGTGCGCGTATTTATGGTGAAGTTGTCGGGTTTGCGACCAACTCTGACGGTGCCCATATAACCCAGCCCACCCGTGAAACCATGCGCCGGGTTATGGAAAATTCGCTGGAAGATGCCGGCCTGAATGCCAGCGATATTGGGTATGTCAGCGCCCATGGCACGGCAACCGACCGCGGCGATGTGGCGGAAAGCCATGCCACCCATGATGTGTTTGGTAACCGGGTGCCCATCAGTGCCTTCAAGAGCTATACCGGCCACACCCTGGGTGCCTGTGGCGCTCTGGAATCCTGGGTTGCTCTGGAAATGATGAACCGCAATCGCTTCCATCACACAGCGAACCTGAGCCGGGTTGATCCGGAGTGTGCAGAACTCGATTACATCGTGGGTGAGCCACGAAACATCGACTGTGAATATGTGATGAGCAACAATTTTGCCTTCGGTGGCATCAATACGTCATTGATTTTCCGGCGGTGGCCGCAGTGAATACCGGAGCAGCCGGGCCCGGAGTAATGATATGCAGTTGATGGTTTTCTCCGGCCTGGTTGCGGTGCTTGTCTGGCTGTGCCGTCACCAGCTCAGAAACCCCAGGTGTCACGGCTTCTATCGGTTTTTTGCCTTTGCCGGCATCGCCTGGCTTCTGGTTTATCGGGTGGAGTACTGGCATGACGGTCTGACCAATGCTCAGCAATTGGTTTCGACCTTGTTGATGCTGTTGTCGCTCGGGATGATCATTGCCAGCGTTCTGGAGTTCCGCCTGCGGGGCGGTCACAGAGAAACCAGCAAACCGCCGGAGAATTTTAAATTTGAAAATACCGGCAACCTGGTAACAACCGGCGTCTATCGGTACATCCGGCATCCCATGTATACATCTTTATTGTTACTGGCATGGGGTATCTTTCTGAAACAGTTTACCTGGCCCGGATTGATCGTGGTGGCAGGGATCAGTCTGGCGCTCTATCTGACGGCACGCTTCGAAGAGGGGGAAAACCTTGCCTTTTTCGGGGAAGCCTATGAGCGTTACTGCCGCTCCAGCAAACTGTTTCTGCCGTTTCTGATATAGCGACAATAAGCCAGCGATCTGTGACCAATCGGGACAACCTGTGATTTCCATCAGCCAGCTTGAATTCAGTTACTCGCCGTCGGCCAGCCCGGTGCTGAAGGGAATCGATCTTGATATTCCCGAGAATGCCCTGCTGGGTCTGCTGGGCCCCAACGGCGCCGGCAAGACCACGCTGTTGTCTATTCTGGCGGGCCTGATTCCCTGTCCGGCGGGCCGTGTTTTTATCAATGGCGAGGATCTGTCGACTAACACGGGGCGGGCTGCGGCAGGGCTGTCTCTGGTACCTCAGGAATATGCGTTTTATCAGCCACTGACGGTACGTGAAAACCTGGCTTTTTTTGCCGGTGTTCAGGGTGTGGCAGCAAAGGAAATTGGTGAACGGGTGCGCAAGGCGGCGGCTCAGACCGGGCTGGAAGAACGTCTGGGTAGCAGGGCGGGCAAGTTGTCCGGTGGTCTTAAGCGTCGGTTGAATCTGGCGATCGGCCTGTTGAGTGAGCCTCGGTTACTGTTGCTTGATGAGCCAACGGTGGGCATTGATCCGCACTCACGGCACTTTATTCTGGAAACCATTCGCCAGCTTCGTGATCAGGGCACCACAGTGATCTACACCTCCCACTACATGGAAGAGGTGGAAGATCTGTGCGATCGCGTGGCGATTATGGATTACGGCCGGGTACTTCGTTACGGAACCCTGACCGAGCTGATGGCAGAAGCACCGCAGAAGGCGCGCCGACGGGAGTTCAGCCTCGAGTCGCTGTTTCTTGAGCTCACCACGCGCGGTCTGAGGGATTGATATGGGCATTATGGCGGCACTGATCCGAAAAGAACTGTTACTGTTGGCCCGGGATCCTCATGGGCTGCTGTTACTGTTTGTGATGCCTGCCGTGTTTGTGTTGATCATGACATTTGCATTGCAGTACCAGTATGCGATGAGTCAGGAAGTAGAGCTCGATTTCTATCTGCTGAATGAAGATGGCGGCGGACTCAGCAGTGCCTTTGCCCGGCAACTGGCGGCTGCGTCACCTTTGAGCCGGGTTGAAACAGAGGCGGACTGGCAAAAAATGCAGGTTCTGGCTCAGGCCGATGAGGTGAAGTTCCTGGTTCGCGTCAAACCCGGTTTTGATGACCTGCTCAAGGATCGTAAGCCGGCTGTTGAGGTTTTGCTGGCGCCCGGGACCTCTCCGGTATTTGCCAGTGTAGCGGAAGCCAGGGTCGCAGAACTGTTGAACCGGCTTTACCTTCGTTACCGGCTGGCAAGCCTTCCGGGCGTACAGAGCAATCTGGATGCAAAGGCATCGGATCTGGTGGAGGCCCGCTCCCTGTACGACAACAGCGGCGAGTTTCCATCATCGGTGCAGCAGAACGTGCCCGCCTGGTTGCTGTTTGCCATGTTCTTTATTGCGGTTCCGTTATCGACCACGCTGATCAATGAACGCCAGCAGGGCACGTTACTGCGTTTGCGCAGCATGGGAATAGGTCCGGTCAGGTTATTGGCGGGAAAGGTGATTCCATTTTTCATCGTGAATCTGCTGCAGGTTGTGTTTCTGTTTCTGATTGGCCTGTATCTCGTGCCGGCGATGGGGGGTGATCAACTGACCCTGGGAGAGAACCCTGAAGGGCTGGTTCTGGTGTCGGTGGCGGCCAGCCTGGCGGCGGTTTGCTACGCCCTTCTGGTGGCGCAGATTACCAGCACCATAGAGCAGGCCACCATTGTTTCCGGCGTACTGAACATTATTATGGCGGCATTGGGCGGGGTGATGGTGCCCAGATTCCTGATGCCCGAGGCCATGCAGGAAATCGGTAATTATTCCCCGATGTCCTGGGGGCTGGATGGCTTTTTTGACATCCTGTTGCGTAACGGTACGGTCGCCGACATCTTGCCAGAAGTGGGGGCATTACTGGGTTTTGCCGTGCTGATGCTGTGTCTTGCGGTGTGGCGCTACCGCCGTGCGGCGTATTAATCCGGACATTCTGAATGTCAGTCAACAACAATAGTGATGATATGAATATTTCCGAACTCAAGGCAGAACTCAAGGAACTGATCGTCGAGGAATGCGACGTTGATATGGACGCCTCGGATATCAATGATGACGAATATCTGATCGGCCAGGACAGCCGCCTTAATCTGGACTCGCTGGACGCTCTGAGCATTTCGCTGGAGGTAAAGCGACGCTACAAAAAACACATCGACAGTGGTAATGAAACCCGCATGGCGCTGACTTCCGTCAACACCCTCGCTGAATTCATTCTTGCTGACTGATCCCGAGCTATTGAACTATTGATGAAACACCAGACCCAACCAGCGATAGCCCCCGTCAAGATTACCGCCAGTGGTATTGTCAGTGCCCTGGGTAACGGCAAGGCTGCCAACCTTTCAGGGCTTTTCGATGATGTGGCCGGGAAGGCGGACAGGCTGTCTTTGCCACATTTCGAGGAACCGATCGATGTGCCCTATCATGGTGTGGCCGGTGCCCCGGAACCCGCGGAAGATCGCCTGCACTGGTTGTTGGATCAGGCAGTGAGTGAGCTGTTGACTGAACGCCCGCTGACCATGGAGCAGCGCGCGACGATTCCGGTTTTTATTGGTTCGTCCTGCTGGGGAATCGGTATTGCCGAGGAGTGCTATCGCCAGCAGTATCGTGAAAACCCTGACACGGCTATTCCGCTTCCGCTGGATGGTTTTAGCCAGATCAGCCGGTATCTGCAGAAGCAGTACGGTTTCCACGGTGCGGATTTTGCCCTCAATACGGCCTGTACAGCCACCGCGAATGCGATATTGAGTGCCACGGCGGCCATTGCCACGGGTATCCATGAGCATGCTCTGGTGGTAGGTCTTGAGGCTCGCAACGACACCACCCTGGCGGGATTCCACGGCATGCAATTGCTGGCGCAGGACGGCATGCGTCCGTTTGACCGGCAGCGGGATGGCCTGGTGCTGGGTGAGGGCTGTGGCGCCATGCTGCTGTCGAAGTGCGGGTCCGATGAGCCGGGTGCTTTGATCTGGGGCGGTGCCAGTAATTGCGACACATACAGTATTTCCGCGTCCAATCCTGATGGTAGCACCATTGCAGCGGTTATGAATGACGCGCTGTCCAGAAGCGGGCTAACACCCTCCGATATCCGGGCGATCAAGGCCCACGGCACTGCGACGCCTCTGAATGATGATGGTGAAGCGGCTGGCATGCGACGAGCTTTTGATACCGTACCCCCGTTCTTCTCAATGAAGGCGGCGCTGGGCCACACTCTGGGCAGCTGCGGTTTACTGGAAACCCTGCTGATGGCAGCGGCGATGCCGGAGGGGTGGTTGCCCGCCAGTGCCGGCTTTTCAGAGGCAGATCCTAGCCTGGGCGTAGCGCCGATTTCAGAACCTCTCAAGGCCGAACCAGGCTATTACTTGCTGAATTTTTTCGGGTTCGGGGGCAACAACTCCAGCCTGATTCTTTGTTACCAAGACTGAGCCAACCCCGGGACCAGGATTCATGCTCGAGATTATCGCTATTGGAGACAAATACCAGGCCGTTGACCCGTCCGAGGGCCTGGTTAACCTGAAAGCGGCGGCCGCCGAGGTGTGCCGCGAGCATTTCCGGCGTATCGACCGTTTCACTCAGATGGCGTTGATTGGCTCTGCCCGATGCGTGGAAGGTGTCAGCCTGGAACCGCGAACCGGACTGTATATTGGCTCGCGCTTCGCATCGCTTGGAAACACCACCAAGGTCCATGAAAAGATGGTGAGCGCCGGTATCGTTCCCAAGCCAGCCGGTTTCATCAACACCTTGAGTAATGCCGCCGGTTACTTCGTTGCCCGCAACCTGGGGCTGAGTCATCGCAATCTGTTCGTATCCCGGGGCGATGCCTCCATTGTCGCAGCCTTGCAACTGGCAGCCATGGATGTCGCCACCGGGGCGGTATCACAGGCGTTGGTGGGTGCTGTGGAAGAGGCGATACTGCCGCTGGAACATCAACGTGTACGGCTCGGGCTGGACCCTGAGACTGAAATCGGTGAAGGCAGCCACTGGTTGTTGGTGGCCCCTCAAGGCAGCGCCAACAGCCTGGCGTCGATCACGGAAATGGTTACACTGGTGGATGAGAAAGCGCTGGCAAAATGGCTTGGCGAACTGGACCCTACAACAGAATACCGGGTATCCCTGTCGCCCTGGACCCGGCAGAAAATGGCCTCAACCTGCTTGGAAAGCAGGCGGATGCTGACCGATTTCGACCCGGCGCTGGCAGCGTACCCGGGCCACGCGGCGGGCGCATTGATCAGCTATCTGCGGTCTGGTGTCAGCCAGCCCCTGATTGTGATTGCGGCCGATACCGATGGCCGTTTTCATGTCATCGTGATGTGGCCAAATAATCAGGTGTCAGCCTGATTTGAGGGCGAGAAGCATCTGGTAACCTTCCTGTTCCATCTCGGCTACCTTGCGCAATTGGTTTGCCAGCTTGTCGTAGTCCAGCTCACTGCGTCCCTTGAGCATCTTGGCCGAGTAGAGCGCAAACCGTCGCCACTCGTCTCCGGCATCGGTGAACTGATCGGCAGCCTTTGCCAGCCTCTCATCAGACAGAATGCCTGCTGACTCCTGAAGAAATGACGCGAACAGAAAACGGAACCCTGCGCCACCGGTACCAATCTCTTCCTGCATCCGCACCATATGGCCGATCAGTAGCTTGTTGTAGTGCTCGTTGGCGGGCGACAGCTTTTCCATATGCCGGGCAACGTGGCGAATACCCCGAACGCCGATAAAAGGCAGGGGCGTGCGCAGCATCATGTTGGCGGTGGAGCGAATGGCAACGGGAATGGCGGCAGTCAGGTCCTTTGCTTGCGAAATGTCTTCGGGGTAGTAGATCAGCCCCTTCGGTGCCAACATACCTTTGACGAACCTGGACCGCTGCAGGGCTACGGTGTCGGCTCGAACCGGCTGCTCGAACGTCGGGTCGCTGATCAGATAGTCATCGCGGTCTTTGCCGTAGGCCACCAGATTGTGGGCATTGAAGTGAAAGCGCATGTTTTCCGGAAAATAGGGCAGCCAGTAAACCGAAGCCTGCAAGCCCACCGGGGTACCTTGCTCCAGATATTTGTCCAGTGCTGCTGTACCGTCTTCCGGGCGGCGGAAGCGTTCGAAGTGAAAGCGGATGCCCAGGCGCTTACTCAGCCCGCGAATAACGCGGCCGGGAGGCATGCGGTAAGCCAGCAGTGGCATTCCCCCCATTTTCACCAGCGGAATATAGGCGTAGGTAATGGCCGAGGACAGTCCGAACACCATGGGCTCGGACAGGTTCAGACCATTGTGGCGCAATAACGCCGCCACGGCTCCGCTTTCACAGTGGGCAGTTTGCTGGTGATTGAAATCAGTCATTTTGCGGTTCGTCTTCCGGCGGGAGAGTGCGTAGCTGCCCGGCAGTCATCTGCAAGGCTTCTTCATAGCGCTGCAGTTTGCGGGGTGTGAGGCGATTGAACACAGCTGGCTTCAGATGTCGGCGAACCTGCCAGCGAAAAAAGCCTGTAGCCTGGGCAAGAACCGTGACATCCATCCGGTGCGCGTACATGTGATATTCCAGTGGGGAGGATAGGCCCTGTTGTACCCGCTGTCTGGCTTCGCGGCTGAAACGGTTATACTCTTCCACCGCCTGGTCCAGCACCACGTCTTCGGCCTCCCAGCCACTGGACAGCGCTGTGGTGTACTCGCCATTCTCATCCCGGGCATAGAGCCGTTTCTTCTGGCCTTCGAATGACCGGGACTTGTCCTGGGGTACATCATCCAGTTTCATGATTGGTCCTGATGATCACACACGGTCAGCAGCATGAAAGACGAGGAAAAACGGCCGCTTTCCGGTACCCAGCAAAGCAGTTTCTGTCCGGGCTTGAGATTGCCGGACCTGAACAGCTCCTCGAGCATGATGTAAATCGACGCAGAGCCGGTGTTGCCTTTATCGGGCAGATTGGTTGCCCAGCGTTCAAACGGAATCTCCAGCCCGCCGTTTTTCATGCCCTCATAGACGCGTTCGCGGAAATATCCGGATGAATAGTGAGGCAGGAACCAGTCAATGTCGTCGGTGGCCAATTGGTACTTTTCAATAATGTCGGGCAGGTATTGCTCGATGGTGGTGGCAATAATGTGTTCGTTCAGCAGCCGGACATCCTGCTTCACGGCGAAAATGGATTCCTTCAGCCAGGTTTCGTGGGGCAGATCCTTCCAGCTTTCCAGGCTGCCATCTTCACGCTTGCGGGAGCCGGCATACATGCAGGCATCCAGCTGATTGGCAAACGAGCGGATATCGATCCAGTCAATGCGCAGCGACAGGCCTTCTTTTGCCGGGGCAGGCTCCAGAGCGGCAGCGCCAGCGCCATCCGAAAGCATCCAACGCAAGAAGTCTTTCTCGAAAGCCACTTCCGGTTTTTTCTCAAGTGTGTCGGCGGAAGACGCGGTTTCCGGCTCAAACAGTTTGCCTCGCATTACTGCCGATGCCACTTCCGAGCCCGTGCTGACCACCCGCTGGTGCTGTCCGGTTGCAACTGACATCCAGCCATATTTCAGCGCTGACATGCCTGCAAGGCAAACGCCCGCTGTTGCCACGACCTCGCAAGGCGGAGAAGCCAGTTCACCATGGACCATCACTGCGTGATTGGGCATCAGCTGATCGGGCAGGCTGGTGCCGCACACCAGGCAGTCGATTTGCTCAGCGTAGTCTTTACCCAATGCACGAACAGCCTCTGCAGTCAGTTCCGCATTGGTGTGAGTCGGCTTGCCGCTTTCCGGATCTACCGCATAGTAACGGTTTTTGATCTTGTTGCTCTTGAGAATCACCCGTCGTGCCCGGGATGGGTGTTCTCCGGCCTGACCAAGTACCGATTCCATCTTGTCGTTGCTGACGGGGTCGTTGGGTAGCGCCGCGGCTATGGCAGTGATGTAAACGTTCTTCATGTGTCAAACAGCTCGGTTACCGGCGGGAGCCGGAAAATGGAACAACCCAGTGCTTTATTCCCCGGAAGGGGCACTGAAATAGGCTTTTTGTTTCGCGATGCGTTGGCGGGTCAATGGCGAAATCAGGCGCTTGATCAGCATGCCGGCCGGAACCACGGTCAGGATCATTGCCACAAGGAAAACCGAATAGAGAGCCAGTACCGGTTTACGTTGCCAGGCTCCTCGGGAACCCAGAGAACGCAGCAGCCGCCCCCAGAGGCGGAAAGCGCGCTTGGCGGTTTTTTCGCTGGAAATCAGTCCCTCATTAATCCGCACGGCTGACAGGCTACGGAACATGTCCGGTGATACTTCGCCTTTGAACCTCAATCGATCGCGAATACGCCGGCCAAATCGTTCACTGGCTGCGATTTCTTTCTCCGCTACGCCAGCCCGGGGAATCAGCCCGCCCCAGAATGGTCCTTTGTGACCCGTCAACACCCAAAGCGGTGTGGCAAAAAAACTGAGTACCGAACCGGCTTCATCCACCATTGCCACGTTCCCCACCAGGTGGGCATTCAGTTCTTCCAGTTTCTGCTTCATGTCTTCCTGCGCCATCAGCCACATATTCCGGCAGGCAATCAGAGTAACGACCGGCTTGCCATTGAGCAGAGATTTCGCGACCGGATGCTGAAGGAAGGCTGTCATCGGCAGAGCGGGAGACAGAAACCAGACCTGATAGGCCAGAATAACCAGATCGAAATCCTCGTCACCGGAGACGCCGGGCTCCCGGATCGGTGGGGCATCCTGGTAGACGCATTCGGGAAACGTGTCGAGAAACGTGAAGAAAGGCCAGGGGAACGGGAAATCCTCCACCGGGCGAATGTTCTCGAATGCCACCGAAATGTCATCCGATTCGACCAGTGGTCGCGTAAACTCCTTTACGACACTATCGAGCTGCCCGCTCTGGGAATAATGTACGACCAGAACCTTCTTCATTGTCAGCTTCCAGAACTCTGTGCCAGAATCGCGCGAATTAAAAAACCGTAACAACCCATATTCGGTATAGCGCGCGACTATAGCACAGGACGATTTTCATCTGAATCCTCAGAGTAGTGTTGAAGCCATGCAATTTTACATTGAAATTTCTCCAGCGCATCCGGCTTTGCCGGGCCATTTTCCTGGAGCCCCGGTGGTGCCTGCTGTTGTTCTGGCTGACCAGATTGCCGGTGCTCTTGAGCGGGCTGTCGGAAAGCCGGTGCACAGCATTCGGCAGTTGCGACTGCTTGGTCTGATAGAGCCTGGCCACCGGGTAGAGGTGGACTACCACGAGAAAACGCCGGACAACTGGCGGCTGACCTGTAAAGTGGCCGGGCAACTGGTCGCTAAAGGTATCTTCAGTGGTCAGCGACCGGAGGTGAATGGTTTGGAAAATGTGGCTGCGCCACAATCCGCTGACAGCCAGATGGCGGCCTCTGTTTATGAGCAGCTTCCCCACGCCGGCAGTATGCAGTTGATCACTGAATTCGGCCTGACGGTGAACGGCGCCCGAACCCGGGCAAGAATCGGCGAAAACCATCCTCTTGCCGACGAAAGCGGTTTGCCTGCATGGGCTACACTGGAATACGCAGCCCAGTTAATGGCGTGCCGGAAAATCAGCATGGGCGGAGAGCCGATGAACCGCGCGGTGATCGTGTTGGTGCGGTCGTTGGTGCGTTACAAAGCCAACGCGGTGCCTGTGGGGGCCGAGCTGAGCGTGGAGGTATCTGAAGAGGTTGCTCAGCCGGGCGCTGTTCAGTGCGCATTCACGGCAGCCCGGGGAGAGGAGCTGATCGCAAGCGGGGAGTTTACGGTGGTCAGCGAAAGCTGAAACAAAAAAGGCCGCTGACGTGAATCAGCGGCCTTTCGGAATAAGTGGCTCCCCGAGCTGGGCTCGAACCAGCGACAAACGGATTAACAGTCCGTTGCTCTACCAACTGAGCTATCGGGGAACAGCATCAAGTGGCGTGCATACTAAGGACTTTGATTTGCTCCGTCAACCCCCTGAAATAGAAGGTTAAAATTTGAGCAGAGAAGCTTGTCCCAAGTACCAACCACCGGTCTGGTTACGCAATGGCCATGTGCAATCGGTCTGGCCAAGCCTGTTCCGCCGGGTTGCGATGCCCGAACCACAAACGCAGGTATTGCCAACCCCGGATAACGACGAACTGCATCTGGACTGGTACCGACAGGGCAGCGACCGCCTCGCCATCATTTCTCACGGCCTGGAAGGACATAGCCGTCGCCCTTATGTACTGGGTCTGGCCCGGGCGCTGATGCTTAAAGGCTGGGATGTTCTTGCCTGGAATTTCCGTTCCTGCGGCGGCACCATGAACCACCAGCCCCGCTTTTATCACAGTGGCGCTACCGAAGACCTTGACGTTGTTGCGACCCACGCCCTGGGCAAAAACTACAGGAATATTTCTCTGTCGGGATTCAGCATGGGCGGTAATCTCACCCTGTTGTACCTCGCCCAGCTCGGGGCGCATGTGGACGGCCGTATCAGCAGCGCCGTCACCTACTCCGTCCCGGTTGACCTTGCCGGCAGCGCAGACGTACTGGCTCTGCCCAGCCGTCGCATCTACATGCAACGCTTCCTGCAGGACCTGCACGGGAAAATGCAGCAAAAGGCCCAGAGCTTTCCGAACCTGATCGACACCAGCGGCTTTGAGCACATACGCAGCTTCCATCAGTTCGACAACCGTTACACCGCCCCCCTGCATGGCTTTCGCGATGCCACAGACTACTGGGTGAGCTGCTCCGCATTGCCGCGCCTGAAAGATATTCGCGTACCCTCCCTGATCATCAACGCAGCCGACGATCCATTTCTGTCTGCGGAATGCTATCCGCAGTCCAGGGATCTACTGGGGCCTTGTGTTCAGATGGAGATACCGAAATGGGGCGGCCACGTCGGATTCGTGGAGCACAGAAAAGATGGCTTTTACTGGTCGGAGAGAAGGGCGCTCAGTTTTCTGTCTCACCAAGAAGCGGTTCAAGCCTCGGCCAGATATTCTCCAGCAACAGGGGTTGTGCTTCCTCAGTAGGATGAATGCCGTCTCCCTGCATCATCCTGTCCTGGTCGTAAATTCCTTCGAGAAAAAAAGGAACCAGAACCGCGTCATACCTGTCAGACAGAGACTCATAGACCCCGGTAAACGCACTGGTATAGCGTTGGCCGTAGTTGGGAGGCATCTGCATACCCACCAGTAGCGGTATGGCATCCGCTTCCTTGACATGCTCGATCATCCCCGCCAGATTCGACTCAATAACATGCGGCGGAAAACCGCGTAGACCATCGTTGCCGCCCAACTCGATCACCACTACGTCCGGCTCATGTTTTTCAAGCAGCCCCGGCAAGCGACGTAAACCGCCGTCGGTGGTCTCGCCACTGATGCTGGCATTTACAACCTGCCAGTCTGTGTCCTGGTCCTCAAGCCGGTCGCGCAACAGCTGAACCCAGGCGGTTTCAGAAGGCACGCCGTAGGCGGCACTCAAACTGTCGCCGACCACCAGTAAGGTGTTCTGGCTGGCCATAACCGGGCCGGCCAACAATAAAAGCGTCAGGAGGAATAATGATCTGACGTGCGCCGAAACCGTATGCATAATAATGTTGTAAACCCCTTGCAGATTCATCGAAGCGTAAAACCAGCCAACGGAGCCACCGTGAACCAGATGACGGATTTTACCAGAAGCGAGACCAGCCCGATGTTACGGGTCTCGGCACTGACCCACCGGGTCAGTATTGAGACTGATACGCTCACGATCTTGCAGGGGGTCAGTCTGGAAATCAATCGGGGAGAATCCGTAGCCATCGTTGGCCGTTCGGGCTCTGGCAAAACCACTCTGCTTGGCTTGCTCGCCGGACTGGACACCCCCAGCGACGGCGTGGTTGAGCTGGATGGTGCCGAGATCAGCAAGCTCAGTGAAGACGAGCGGGCAAAGCTGCGGGCCAGCCGGGTTGGCTTCGTGTTCCAGTCTTTCCAGTTGTTGCCGGCGCTCAGCGCGCTGGAGAATGTGATGCTGCCTCTGGAGCTGGCTGGTATCGAAGCGCCGGAAAAACGCGCCCGGGAGCTGCTGGAACGTGTCGGTCTGGGGGAGCGCCTGACTCACACCCCGCGCCAGCTTTCCGGTGGCGAGCAACAGCGTGTCGCCATTGCCCGGGCTTTTGCTTCCGACCCTGTCATCCTGTTTGCTGACGAGCCCACCGGGAACCTGGACAACCGCACCGGCCAGGCCGTTTCCGATTTGCTGATGGATCTTAACCGGGAGCAGGGCACCACCCTGGTCATGGTCACCCACGATGAACATCTGGCCGCTCGCTGTGGCCGGCAGCTGAACATAGAAGCAGGCATATTGACGGAGCCGGAAACGGCCCTGGAGCGGGCTGACTGATGGAAGCCGCCAGAAAGCTTATGTCGGTACGCCGGGATTTTCGTGAACGGGATGTTCGCGTAGTACTGGTTGCCCTGATTATCGCCGTAGCCACCGTGGCCACCATTGCGCTGTTTGCCAGCCAGCTTCAGCGCACGCTGGTGTCCTCGGCCAGTTCATTCCTTGCAGCCGATCGCCAGCTTGAAGCCGAAAACGGTCGCCCGATACCCGGTGAATGGCTGGAAGAAGCCCGTAACCGGGGCCTGGAGACCGGCCGCATGGTGGAGTTCTCGACCATGATCTCCGGCCCGGAAGGTTTCGAGCTGGCTTCGATCAAGGCCGTCAGCAACGAATATCCTCTACGCGGCGACGTTGAAATCCAGGGGCAGACCGGCGACAGCGCCCGGCAAATCGTTGCTTCTGGCCCGGAACCCGGCCAGGTCTGGATCAACCCTCGTCTGCTCAGACTGCTGAACCTCGACATTGGCGACAAACTGGAAGTGGGCAATCTGGAGCTGGAAGTGGCCAGCCTGTTGATCCGTGAACCGGATGGTGGTTTCCGGCTGTCTTCCCTGGCGCCCCGGGTGATGATGCATGTGGATGACGTGGAGGCCACCGGTGCCGTGCAGGAGGGTAGCCGTGTGGAATTCATTTACCTGTTCGCCGGGGAAGAACGTTCGCTTAATGAATACCATCAATGGCTGGAACCAAGGCTTGAACCCAGTCACGAATGGGAAGGGGTGCGTGATGGCGAAACCTTCTCCAACTCATTTGACCGCGCTGAAAGCTTTTTGTTGCTCGGCGGCAGCCTGGCAGTGTTGCTGGCCGCAGTCGCAGTGGCTGTTGCCAGTCGCCAATATGCGATTTCGCAAAGGGACACTGTTGCTCTGTTGAAGACCCTTGGCTTGCAGGGTAAAGGCATCGGTCGGTTGTACCTTCGCCGCCTGGCCTTGTGGGGCGTTGTGGGTATCGTTGGTGGCCTTGCCGTGGCGCTTCCGCTGTTCTGGTTGCTGGTGAGCCTGCTTGGCGATGCCCTGGAGCGGCCAATCGATCTTTATCTGGATCCGACCGCATTGATGCCCGCTTTGCTGACTGCGCTGGTTTCTTTGTTTGCGTTTGCCTATCCGCCTATCCGTCGTCTGCGTAACGTGCCTGCAATGCGGGTGCTGCGGGCCCAGCCCGGAGAAACCGGCCGCGAGGCCCTGCCTGATCTGGTAGTCGCTATTCTGGCCATTTTTGGTCTGGTTTGGATGTATGCTGGCGAACTGGTTCTGGTGGGAGCCCTGCTGGGAGGACTTGCGGCGTTGCTGGGTGTGCTGGCCCTGTTCGGCCTGGTGTTGATGGCACTGCTCCGGCGGGTACGCGGTGGAGGCAATGCCTGGCGCCTGGCATTTGTCGGGCTTTACCGACACCGGCAGGCAAGTCTGGCACAGTTGGCCGTCTTCGCGATGACCATCATGCTGGCCGCCACGCTGATTCTGGTGCGGACCTCGTTATTGAATGACTGGCAGGCCCAGTTGCCCGAAGATGCCCCCAATCACTTTCTGATCAACATCGCCCCCGAATCGGTGGAAGAGGTTGAAAGCTTCTGGGCAGAGCATGACGCACCGCTGGAAAACCTGTATCCCATGGTTCGGGGTCGGCTTACTGAATTAAATGGCAATCCGGTCAAAGAAGCGGTGAGCAAAGACGAACGGGTTAATGCCCTGAACCGGGAACTGAACCTGACCTGGATGGAAAAACTGCCGGAAGATAACGAAGTTATCGAGGGCCGGTGGTTTGCTGATGATGATACCGAAGGCGTGTCGGTTGAAGCTGACCTGGCCGCGCGCCTTGGACTGGAGGTGGGAGACCGGCTGACGTTCACGATTGGTTCTGAAAAAGTCACCGAGCCGGTTGTCAGTATTCGCACTGTTCAGTGGGACAGTATGAAACCGAACTTCTATGTGGCCTTTCCGCCCGAAGGCGGGTTGACCAACATGCCGGCCACCTGGATTACCAGTTTCTACCTGCCGGAACAGGGCAAACAGGCCCTGAATGATTTTTCCCGGCAATTTCCGACAGTGTCTGTGCTGGAGCTCGACCACATAATAGCCCGCATTCAGGACATCGTCCGCCAGGTCACTCAGGCAATTGAGGCTATTCTGGCCCTGATTCTGGCCGCGGCCCTGGTAGTGATGGCAGCGGTCGTCAGCGCCACTCTGCGGGACCGGCAGCGTGAAGGTGCGTTGATACGCACACTCGGCGGCAGGCAGACGCTGCTGGTGCGCAGCACCATGCTGGAGTTTGCCTTGCTTGGGCTGATCGCAGGTGTATTGGGGGTGGTCGCCGCGGAAGCCGCAGTGTATGTGCTGCAGTCCAGAATGTTCGATGGCAGCTTCAGCTGGCACTGGCAGGTGATTCTGCCGTTGCCGTTGGCGAGCGCTGTTCTGTTGGCGATGTTTGGCCGCTGGCAACTCCGTCCGGTGCTTAGCGTTTCGCCCATGCTGTTACTTCGGCGGCTGGAATAAAGTGGGTTAGCGATATCTGGCGAGAATGGTGTCCAGTTCGCCATTCTCTCGGATGCTTGCCAGCTCTTGGTTGAAGGCTTGCGCGAACTCTGTCCAGTCAGGCCGTAACATCAGGCGGAAACCGTATTGGTTGACGGACTTTCCGGAACTGCGGAAATGCTCGTCAAGGCCTTCCGTTTTCAGAATCCAGCGGCCCACCAGCCGGTCGGCCAGGGCGGCATCAAACCGTTTGCTGTGCAGCAGATAGCGGAACATGTTGCGGTCATGGGAGACGTCAAAACGGTTGATTCGACCCTCACTGAAGTAGGGCTCCAGATTAGGGTAAACATAACCCAGCGGCGTTACGATGGTTTTGCCGGTCAGGTCTTCAATGCTCTGAAACTCCAAGTCCGAGTGTTTGGGGAAGAAAAAGACCTCCTCCACATGAACGATCGGATCGGTAAACAGGAAATTCTCCGGCTCACTGGTCCACTGGATGGCCCGAGGTGTGCCATCGATATACCCCTCGGCGAGCATCTGATCCACCCGTTTACGGGGGATCCGCTGCGCCTTGACCTCATAACCCAACCGTGGGGCGATCAGCTCCACGACATCCCACATGATGCCTGCAGGTTCTTTGCCATCGACAATCAGATAGGGCGGGTAGCCGTTGGGCGAAATGTTGAACTCGAAAACGTTTTGCCCCTTTTGCCGGTCCTCGCCCTGTGCCGGGAGGCTCAGCAGTGTTGTCAGGGCGACAGCAATAATGCATAAACGTTTTAGCGTTGTGAGCGGGTAGGAGGGCATCGCAATAACTCTGATTGGAAAAGGCCTGTTGAAAACGGATGCTGTCTGGCCATTCCCTGGCAGTGACTGTGCTGTACCGCTAATGCTTTGATCTACTGACCATATACCAACTTAATATTACTGTTTTATCGTCCGGTTTCAATGATGGCAGTCACTATTCCTGTGCTGAGTGCGGTGGTTATGCCCAGGCCCTGAGGAGCACAGCGCGGGCATCTTCAAGCGTTACCTCCCTCGGGTTAAACAGGATCGAACCATCATCTATTGCCAGTCGGGCAATCGTCTCCAACTGGCTTTCCTGTACTTTGCCGGCTTCTTTAAGGGTGCGGGGGAGTTGGCAGCGTTGGTGTAGCTCGTCGCGCAGTGTCCGGATGGCCGCAATGCAGGCCTCGGCGCGCCGCTCTTGCGGGGTGCCGGCGTAAACGTCCGCGCCTTCCAGATGCAATAACAGCTCACCCAGAGGTTCACGAATACTTTCCAGGTTGTACTCCAGTACGTAGGGCAGATAGATGCTCATGCATAACCCGTGGGGGAGGTGGCAGACAGCACCGGTGGCGTGGCCGAGCGAATGCACAAGGCCTACCATGGAGTTCGAGAAAGCAATGCCGGCCATGGTGGACGCCTGTGCGAGTTCCAGTCGCCCGTCTTCATTTTTTGGATGATCCATCACCGGTAACAGCCACTGGCCGATTTTACGGATGGCGGCGGTGGCATAGGCGTCACTCAGCGGGTTCTTGGCCAGGCCGGTGAAGGCTTCGGTGGCATGTGTCAGAGCGTCCATGGCCGTAGCCGCCGTTATATGAGCTGGTAGTGTCAGCGTCATGCGCGGGTCTATGATGGCCGCATCGGGTAGCAGGAAGGACGAAGTGAAGGGCAGTTTCACGCCTTTTTTCTCGTCAGTGATCACCGCCACGGATGTTACTTCTGATCCGGTTCCGGCCGTGGTGGGAATGACGAAAAAAGGTCTCAGCGGATGCTTCAGTACCCCGGCGCCACTGTACTGCGCGATCTCGTCACCACCTTCGGACACCAGTATATTGACGGCTTTGCCGGTGTCGATGACCGAGCCACCGCCCACCGCGATAATGGCGTCGCAGTTTTTTTCGCGATAAAGCGTGGCAATGTCACGCACCACGGATGTTGATGAGTCTGGTGGTACCTGATCAAAAATCGCCGCAATCGCCACTTCGCTTTCCCTGCAGGCTGCCAGTACAGGTTCCAGCAGACCAGCGTCATGAACGCCTTTGTCGGTGATAATCATCGGCTTTTTTGCTGAGAGTCCCTGCAACTCCCAGGGCAGATGCTCCAGAGCGGCTTTGCCGGCAATGACTTTTACCGGGCAGAAAAACTCGTAAAACTGGCTGCTCATTGTGGGCTCGCTTTTGCGAAAAGATTGGTGACGACTCTCAGGTAGATGCGGGTGGCGCCCCCCGCTTTTTCCGCCAGACCCAGGTCGGCGGGGTATTGCTTTACCGCTCTGGTGGCCAGGAATTTCGGCAGAATGAAGGTTTCCAGCCGGTTTAGTACCCGGGTCATGCGCACGGCATAGCCGATATCGCCATCCACCAGCATGCGCTCATTGGCAAAAGCGACGGCGGTCTTCTCCTGGAACGAAACAACCCGGAAGGCATGCGCCATGTGCTTGAATTGTATGGAAAGGTTGATTGGTCGTGGTGGCCCGGTACCGAGGAATCGCAGACGGCCATGCGCCGTGTGCTCCATGATTAGACCGGGCCCGAAAGGCAAAACCCGCATTTCGAACAGAAACCCGGGTGGCAACTCCCGGGTGTCCCTGCACACATCGCCGTCCACCTCCGTCATTGCCTGCAACGCCCGGCCCATGACCTGAAACATCAATGCCACGTAGGTGCGCCTGGCCTGTAATTGCAGAGCCTGAAAGGGCCTGATCTCCATGCACATCTCCGTTTTGATCAGAACTGGCCGTCAGCCTGACAGGTTTGCCAGCTTCTGTTTTGCTTCGGCGCCGATATCGCCTCCTGCTTGAGCGGCCGTGGAATAGTGTTTCACGGCATCCTGCCGGCGCCCCTGCTGAGCGGCAATATCACCCAGGCGAAGATAGGCGATGGATGTGGGTACCACCTCGTTGGCTCGTTCGAGGTGGTCTCGGGCCTTGGAAAGCTTGTTCATGGCCAGCGCGTTCAGCCCATTATAGAGCTGGTACTCAAACATTTCCGGATACAGGGAAACAGCTTTGTCGAAATCGCTCTGCGCTTTTTCGTGCTGGTCCTGATCTTGATAGATGCGCCCACGCAATGCATAGAACATGGCTTCACGGGGAAGCAGGTCAATGGCTGAGTTGATGGCATCCAGCGCCCCGTCCATATCGCCATCACTGGCAAGCTTCAGGGACATGTCGTGGGCATCGTAAGCCGGCTGAAGCTCTTTCAGCGTCGCGATTTTGCGTTGATAGACCTCGCGGCCACGATAGCCTCCGCCGCCAATTTCACGGACCAGCTCCTGATTCTCTTCAACCCGTTTGGCCGATGGCGGGTGTGTGGCAAACAGTCCCTGAAGCCAGCTGCTCTCGCGGTCCCTGGAAAGCTCCAGGAACAGCTGCTGAAGTTCCACCGATGCCTGCGGGTCATAGCCGGCCGCCTTCATGTAACGGATACCATAAGCGTCGGATTCCAGTTCATCACCCTGGCTATATTGGGCCAGCGCCAGTTGCGCGCCGACTGCAGCGCCGCCCATTAACAGGCCCGCCCATTCATTGTCCGACAAGGCCAGGCCGAGCCCGGCCATGCCGGCAGTGATAATCATACCCTGTTGCATTCGCTGAACGCTGTGTCGGGCTGCAGCGTGCACGATTTCGTGGCCCAGCACGGATGCCAGTTGTGCTTCGTCGTCCAGTTTCACCAACAACCCACGGTTAATGGCAATTTTGCCGCCGGGCAATGCCCAGGCGTTGGGGGTGCTGTTGTTGAGTACCGCAAACTCATAGGGCAGATCCGGACGGTCACTGACCTTTGCCATCTTCTGGCCAACCTCACGGACATATACTGTCAGTTCCGGATCAATATAGAACTGACCACCCTGGGTCTGTTGGGTGGGTGTGTATTGCTCAGCCCCCATTTTCAGCTCATCGGTTTCACCTATGAGAGAAAGCTGCTTCTCCCCGGTGACCGGGTTAACCGTGCAGCCGGCAAGAATCAGAAGTGTCATCAACACCGCAGTCAGTCTGGGAAACAATCCGGATGTCACATCAGGCTCCTGTTATTAAACGTTGTTGGTGTCATTGCCGCTATCCGCCAATGGCACCTGAAGTATATACCACAGCTGTTCTTGTGTTGCGGGAAATCCTGGCCCCGACAGTGGCCGGACTTTACGCCATGGAGTATCATAACGGCTTGTTTTATTAAGATTCTGCCAACCCTGACTGATGGCTTTTACATGGACGAGTATCTGGATTTTATCGCACTTGGCTGGTTTATCATTTGCTCAGTGAGCTACACCTGGTATGCCCGGAACCGCGCCCACAGCAGGGCCTGCCTGTCTAACACCCTGACCCTCTACCGGGAAGACTGGATGCGGGTCATGCTGCGGCGTGGCAACCGTATGTCCGACACAACCGTAGTCGGCAACCTTGAGCGTAACGGTGCTTTTTTTGCGTCCAGCTGCCTGCTGATTCTGGCCGGTATTATTACTGCCATGGGTTATACCAGCGAAGCGCTGGAAGTGTTTGCCACCATGCCATTAAGCCCGGTGCCGACCCGTGAAATCTGGGAATTGCGGCTGATGGTGCTGATGGTTGTCTTTATATATGCGTTCTTCAAGTTCACCTGGTCCATGCGCATGTATAACTTTCTGGCGGTGATGATCGGCAGCGCGCCCCTGGCAGAAGATAGCAAAACCACCCCCGCAGCCCGTGAAGCGTTTGCCCGAAGCGCCGGTAAAATCTGCGATCTTGCAGGCGATGCCTTTAACCTGGGGTTGCGCTCGTATTATTACGCGTTGGCGGTGGTCGCCTGGTTCGTTCATCCAGCGGCCTTCATTGCGGCCTCCACGTTGATTGTTTTTGTGCTCTACCGCCGCGAATTCCATTCCTCTGCGCTCCGGAGCCTGCGCGCGGGCAAGGTGTTTGAAGAGCCGGCACCGGCCACCAAGGCAAAGGAAAAAACTGAATGAATGATGAAATCAGAATCGACCGGGTTAACCGGTTTGTGAACACCCTGAGCCAGGCCCGGGAGCTGGGGCTGGTAACCCGGGACGCCGGGGAAGGCTATCTGGTGCTGGAGTTGCCCTACAGCGAACACATTATCGGCAACCCGGACACCGGCGCCATCCACGGCGGCGCAATCACCACCTTGATGGACACCGCCTCCGGCTCGGTCATGATCTGCGCACTGGACCACTTCGAACTCTGCCCGACCCTTGATCTGCGGGTGGATTACATGCACCCCGCTGAACCGGGTAAGCCTGTGTTTGCGAGAGCAGAAACCTACAAAGTGACTCCCAATATCATCTTCACCCGCTGCGAGGCCTATCAGGAAGAGGGCAACACCATCGCCAACTGCGTTGGCACCTTCATGCGGATCGGGCAAAACGCCACCCCGAAATCCTACCGCGACCTGATCACCGGAGGCGCCGAATGATCGACCCGGCCATCCTCGAGTACACCCAGAAAACCGGCGATTTCTCCCGTCTGCTGGAAAACATTCCCTACGCCACCTGGATCGGTCTTTGCTGCGACCGCTTTGGTGACGACCTGATCTTTCGCCTGCCGGTGAAAGAACAAAACCTGGGCAACCCGATACTGCCAGCCATCCATGGGGGCGTACTCGGCGGCTTCATGGAACTCTCGGCAGAAATCTACCTGATGCTCGCCCAGGAAACCCTGCGCATGCCCAAAATCGTCGACTTCTCCCTCGACTACCTCCGCGCCGGCCTCAACCGCGAAACCTACGCCGAATGTCACCTGACCCGCCAGGGCAACCGTGTGGCCAACGTAAGCGTTACCGCCTGGCAGAAATCCCGCTCCAAGCCTATCGCCACCGCCCGGGCGCATTTTTTGCTGGAAGGTTAAAAGGCACGCCGTTGAGACTTGAAAAGCGATCTCCTGTCCCCAACTTTTGGTGGTGACCGATGCACATAGTTTGGTGACCGGGATGGGTAGGGCTTTCCAAAAATTTGCGGAGCCATGGATGGCGGAGCAGAAGCGCCACATGGATGTGCCGCAAGGAGCGGTTTTTGGAAAACCCTACCCATCCCGGTCATCCCCCGATCTTGGCACCAAACAGAGAAAGCAGGAGAGCACCAACCCATGACGGTAGAAACAAACAAAGAGACACTAGGATTCCAGACGGAAGTCAAACAGCTGCTTCAGCTGATGATTCATTCCCTGTACTCCAACAAGGAAATCTTCCTGCGCGAACTGATCTCCAACGCATCAGACGCCGAAGACAAACTGCGCTTCGCGGCGCTGAAAGATGAAGGCCTCTACGAAGGCGATCAGGAACTCAGCATCCGCCTGGACTACGACAAAGAAGCCGGCACCATCACCCTGACCGACAACGGCATCGGCATGAGCCGCGACGACGTCATCGCCAACCTCGGCACCATCGCCAAATCCGGCACCGCCGAATTCCTTAAACAGTTGTCTGGCGATGAAAAGAAAGACAGCAAACTGATTGGCCAGTTCGGCGTCGGCTTCTATTCCTCGTTTATTGTTGCCGACAAGGTGGAAGTAAAAACCCGCCGTGCTGGTACGCCTGTGGAAGAAGGTGTTCACTGGGTCTCCAAAGGCGATGGTGAGTTCACCATTGAACAGACCCACTGTGACCAGCGCGGTACCGAAATCACCCTGCACCTGACCTCAGACGCTCAGGAATTTGCCGACGGCTTCCGCCTGCGCAACCTGGTGAAAAAGTACTCTGACCACATCTCCTTCCCGGTGATCATGAAATCTGAATCCGAAGAAGAAGGTGAAAAGGGCAAGGACGAAACCGTCAACGACGCCACCGCCCTGTGGACGCTGCCGCGCACCGAGATCAAGGATGAAGAGTACAAAGAATTCTACAAGCACATCGCTCACGACTTCGAGGATCCGCTTACCTGGTCTCACAACCGGGTGGAAGGCAAACTCGACTACACCAGCCTTCTGTACATTCCCAAGCGTGCTCCGTTTGACATGTACAACCGGGAAGCGCCCCGTGGCCTGAAACTGTACGTACAGCGTGTGTTCATCATGGATGACGCCGAGCAGTTCCTGCCACTGTACCTGCGTTTCACCAAGGGCGTGATTGACTCCAACGACCTGTCCCTGAACATATCCCGGGAGATCCTGCAGAGCGACAGCACCGTTGAGAGCATCCGCACGGCGATGACCAAGCGGGTTCTGGATACCCTGTCCAAGCTGGCCAAGAAGCAGCCGGAAGACTACCAGACCTTCTGGAACGAATTCGGCACCGTGCTGAAGGAAGGGCCGGCCGAAGACTTCGGTAACCGTGAGAAAATCGCCGGCCTGCTGCGCTTTGCCACCACCCACACGGGTGACGCGGCCCAGAATGTCTCGCTGGATGACTACATTGGCCGCATGAAAGAAGGCCAGAACAAGATCTACTACATCACCGGTGACAACTTCAGCGCCGCCAAGAGCAGCCCGCACCTGGAAGTATTCCGCAAGAAGGGCATCGAAGTGCTGATCCTGTCTGATCGCATTGATGAGTGGATGATGGGCTACCTCAGCGAGTATGACGGCAAGCAGTTCCAGGACGTGGCCCGTGGCGACCTGGACCTTGGTGAAGTAGAGACCGAGGAAGACAAAAAGCACCAGGAAGAAGCCGCCGAAGAACACAAGGATCTGGTCGAACGTATCCAGAAAGCTCTGGACGGTCAGGTACAGGAAGTAAAAGTAACCAGCCGACTGACCGATTCACCGGCCTGCCTGGTGGTTGGCCAGTTCGACATGGGCGCCCAGATGAAAAAGATCATGGAAGCGGCCGGCCAGAAAGTGCCGGAAAGCAAGCCGATCTTTGAAATCAACGTGGAGCACCCGCTGGTCCAGCGTCTGGAAAGCGAGCAGGGCGAAGACCGCTTCAGGGAACTCTCTGCGGTTTTGTTTGATCAGGCCACTCTGGCCAGCGGTGAACAGCTGCAAGACCCGGGCGCTTACGTCAGCCGCCTGAACCGTCTGTTGCTGGAACTGGCTAACTGATCCGCCATGCATCAGATTATTGTGGACATCAGTATTGGCCCGGACGAGTGGATCAAACTCTACCAGGGCCTGGCGACTGATGTTCGCACCACGGCCCGGGACGGACGTTCTGTCCGCTTCCCGGCCCGTATCCTCTCCCGATTCTTCCTCAAAGACGGCATTTGCGGAAGCTTCCGGATCGTATTCGATGACTCCGGAAAATTCAGCTACATCGAGCGCCTTTAATCCGCACTACGAACGCCTGCCGATTCCTCATTGATAAAAGCTTTCACATGGTTGTTTTCAATTAATTATGCGTTGATGGCTGTTGCACGTTACGGTGGCCTTGTACTTGACCACAAGGGAGTTGTCCCATGTCAGCGTTGATTGATTTTGCATCAGTAGCATGGACGGATTCACTGGATGTTCTGGAGGATTATTACCGGGACTACGCAGCCGCTCATTGAACGCCAGGGGCTGGAAATGTAAGTCTGAGCGCGAGGCAGCCAAGATAGCAATTTACTATTAACTCAGTAGTAAACATTCAAGCAGATTAATGTGGATGATCTATATTGAGTGGAACCGTGTAACAAAGAATATCCAAAGAATATTTTTGCACCAGGCAGAAACAGGAGAAAGTGATGACTCAGAACAATACAGGCGGAAAATGTCCGGTCATGCATGGTGGTAACACCGCCACTGGCAAAGACAACATGGACTGGTGGCCGGAAGCCCTGAATCTGGACATCCTGCACCAGCATGATCATAAAACGAACCCGATGGGCGAAGATTTCGACTATCGCGAAGAAGTTAAAAAACTCGACTTTGACGCCGTCAAGAAAGATGTTCATGCACTCATGACCGACAGCCAGGACTGGTGGCCGGCGGACTGGGGACATTACGGCGGTCTTATGATCCGCATGGCCTGGCACGCAGCCGGTACCTATCGTATTTCTGACGGCCGTGGCGGCGGCGCCACCGGCAACCAGCGCTTTGCGCCGATCAACTCGTGGCCTGATAACGTCAGCCTGGACAAGGCTCGTCGTCTGCTGTGGCCGATCAAGAAAAAGTATGGCAACAAACTCTCCTGGGCAGACCTGATCATTCTGGCAGGTAACGTTGCCTATGAAAGCATGGGTCTGAAGACGTTCGGCTTTTCCTTTGGTCGCGAAGATATCTGGCATCCCGAGAAAGACATCTATTGGGGAGCCGAGAAAGAGTGGCTAGCGCCGTCTGACGAGCGTTACGAGGATGTTGAAAAGCCGGATACCATGGAAAACCCGCTGGCTGCTGTGCAGATGGGCCTGATCTATGTAAACCCGGAAGGCGTCAATGGTGTACCTGATCCGGCCAAAACCGCAGAGCAGGTTCGCGAAACTTTCGCCCGTATGGCGATGGACGACGAAGAAACCGCCGCACTGACCGCTGGTGGCCACACGGTGGGCAAGTGTCATGGTAATGGTGATGCTGAAGCGCTCGGCCCTGAGCCGGAAGCGGGTGATGTCACCGAACAGGGCTTTGGCTGGAATAACCCCAACATGGGCGGCAAGGCTTCCAACGCCGTGAGCTCAGGTCTTGAGGGTGCATGGACCACGAATCCGACCAGGTTCGATATGGGCTATTTTGACCTTCTGTTCGGCTATGAATGGGAACAGAAGAAAAGCCCGGCCGGGGCTTCGCAATGGCAACCGGTGAACATGAAAGAAGAAGACAAACCGGTGGATGCCACCGATCTCAAGACTCGCGTTAGCCCGATGATGACCGACGCCGATATGGCGATGAAGGTCGATCCGAAATACCGCGCGATCTGTGAACGGTTCATGGCCGATCCTGAGTATTTCCAGGACTGCTTTGCCCGTGCCTGGTTCAAACTGATTCACCGTGACCTGGGTCCGAAAACCCGCTACATCGGCCCGGAAGCGCCGTCAGAAGATCTGATCTGGCAGGATCCGGTACCGGCAGGCAGCACCGATTACTGTGAAGAAGTGGTCAAGGAGAAGATTGCCCAGAGTGGTCTTTCCATCGGTGAGATGGTCAGCACGGCGTGGGACAGCGCCCGTACCTTCCGCGGTTCCGACCTGCGTGGTGGCGCCAATGGCGCTCATATCCGCCTGGCGCCTCAGAAAGACTGGGAAGGCAACGAGCCTGAGCGCCTGGGCAAGGTGCTGAAAGTATATGAGCAGATTTCTGCTGATACCGGTGCCAGCGTTGCCGATGTCATCGTTCTGGCCGGCAGTGTCGGTATTGAAAAGGCGGCCAAAGCGGCTGGCCACGAGATCCGTGTGCCGTTCCTGAAGGGGCGTGGCGATGCTTCCCAGGAGATGACCGACATTGATTCTTTCGAGCCGCTGGAACCGCTGGCTGATGGTTTCCGTAACTGGCAGAAGAAAGATTACGTGGTCAAGCCGGAAGAGATGCTGCTCGATCGTGCCCAGTTGATGGGTCTGACCGCACCGGAGATGACGGTGCTGATCGGTGGTATGCGCATGCTCGGTACTAACCACGGTGGCGGCAAGCAGGGCGTCTTTACTGACCGTGAAGGCCAGCTCACGAACGACTTCTTCGTGAACCTGACCGACATGGACTACACCTGGAAGCCAGCGGGTAACAATCTCTACGAGATTCGTGACCGCAAAACCGACCAGGTGAAATGGACCGCAAGCCGGATTGATCTGGTGTTCGGCTCCAATTCCATCCTCCGCTCCTATGCCGAGGTGTACGCTCAGGACGACAACGAAGAGAAGTTTGTAAACGACTTCGTGAAAGCCTGGGCCAAGGTCATGAACGCCGACCGGTTCGACGTTCAGGACTGATTGCCTGATGCGGGGCACCCCATTGCGGGTGTCCCCGCTATCAACTTCCCGCCAAATTCCTTACAATCCCGCTCCGTCTGATATCTGATCAGCAATTGACCTTTCCTGCCGCAACCAAGCCGGAGCTTTCATGCGAGTTATCCTTGCCCCGATGGAAGGGCTGGTAGACGCACCCATCCGTGAAACCCTGACCCGGGTTGGTGGGATCGACCGGTGCGTAACCGAATTCATTCGTGTGACCCATGGGATGTTGCCGCCCAGAATTTTCTACAAGTATGCCCCCGAATTACACAAACAGGCGCTGACAGATGCCGGCGTACCCGTGGCCGTCCAGTTGTTGGGATCAAACCCGGAAATGATGGGGCTTCATGGCGCTAAAGCGGCGGAGCTGGGCGCAGGGCAGGTCGATATCAACTTTGGTTGTCCGGCCAAAACCGTCAATAAACACAAGGGCGGCTGTGTGCTCATGCGTGAACCAGAACTGATGCATGAGATCGCCGCGGCCGTGCGTAAAGCCACACCGGCTGACGTGCCGGTCACAGCAAAAATGCGCCTGGGGTATGAGGACCGGTCCATGGGTGTGGCATGCGCCCAGGCCCTGGAAGCCGCCGGAGCATCGGAAATCGTGATTCATGCCCGCAGTAAAGTGGATGGCTATAAGCCGCCGGCCTATTGGGAGGAAATCGCCAGGGTTCGGGAGGCAGTAAATACCCATGTCATTGCCAATGGCGACATCTGGACAGTCGCAGACTACTGGCGCTGTCGGGATGTGTCGGGCTGTGCAGATGTGATGATTGGCCGTGGACTGATTGCCAGGCCGGATCTGGCGGCCCGGATCAAAGCCTCACAGCTTGGAGAAGAATACCCGTTAATGACCTGGCCGGAGGTCGTGGAACTGGTTCGCGAATACTCATACGCACTCCAGACCCGCCTGGAAGACCGGTTTGTAACTGGCCGCATCAAGCAGTGGCTGAATTACTTACGGCAGGGCTTCGCAGAAGCTGAGGCGTTATGGCCCCAGGCCCGGAAAATCCGGAACGTGGAGACCATGCTGGCTTGCCTGGAGACCCGGTAAGCACGGCTTTACTTGTTTGCGGGCCTGCCGGTGCGTATCACTGTGTCTCGCCGAAAAGCTTCTTGCGCATGGCATAGCGCAAGAGCATGGCTCCGCGCACCGTACTTTGATGTTCGCCTGTCACTTCAAAGCCGTGGCGTTCAAAGAATGGCCGGGCCATCACGCTCGCTTCGGTGTACAGCTCCTCCGCGCCAAGCGCCTTCAACTGCTGTTCTGCCTCCTGATACAGGGCAGAAGCTATGCCTCGCCGGGCGTAATTCGGAGCGGTGTAAACCAGATCGATCAGGCCGTCCGGTGCGTAGGAAATGAATCCGGCCATTTCGTCACCATTTTCCGCCACCAGCGTTTCCAGAGAATCGAGCCGTTGACGCCAGGTATCGAGATTTGGCGTGCGCGACGCCCAGGCAAAACGCTGGGTTTCGTCATAGGCCGTGGCACCGAGTTGGTGAACGGAATCAGTAAACAGGCGGACCAGGGAACTGAGATCCTGAATCCGGTATTTGCGAATAGTAACAGTCGGTTCCGCGCTCATAGGCAATTCAGTGTGCACTCTTGTTGGAGAACAGATGATAACCAAAACACCGGCTACGAACAGCAGGATACCTGCAAATGAGGGAAAATCCAGCCTCGGATAGGAAGAGAATCAGGATTGGTCGTGTAAAACACGCCAGCAACCGGGCGTTGTGCTGGTTGCCCGGGTTGCCGGCTTACAGGAACTTTGGGGAAAAGCCCTGTTACTGCTTAATTGTTGTAGCCGTCTTCGGACGGGTCATAAACAATGCGGTAAACCTTGAACGCATTGGCACCGAAGCCGGTACCGCCAGTAAAGGTGATGTGGCCTTCGTTCTTGTAAATGGAATCGGTACGGGCAGCATCACTGCCGTAGTAGAACGGAATGAAGCTCTTGCCGGTGATGTAGGTCTTGGTGTCAGTGGGCGGGCCGATCAGGTCGTATACCTGGGCCTGGGGCATGCCGATTTCAATTTTGGCAAACTTGCTGTCTTCCGGAATGTCGCCAACGATGCCGCCATCGGGGGCCTGCTTTGCGGAGCTTGCGCAACCGGCAAGAACCACACTCAGTACAATCGCCATCGCTGGCGCGAATATTTTGTTCATTATACGTTTCTCCCTGTATCGGCTTGAGTTGCTTTCTCGTTCGTTAAAACGAGTTAATATCATGCCTAATTTAAGGACACATCGGAAGACCAGACAGTAACGATGTTCGTACGTCTGCATCAGTGCCTGACTTTGCAAACATCATGTAAAGATCGCTGTATCTGCTTGAAAAGCCGTCTTGCGGGTGCAGAATAAGCTGCATCCCAGCGTTCTCCGGTCCACCTTCGGAACAGGACTTCCATGCACAAACCGTTCGCGACAGTCTGTATACGCGCTATCACTCTGATGGTACTGGTTGCTCTGGCCGGGTGTGCCAGCAGGCCGGATACGGCAAAGGTGCCCCCGGAGTTTCCCGCCGGCTTTTCCCGTACCGGACAGCAACCGATCTCTGAGCTCTGGTGGCAGTCGTTCAACGACACCCAGCTGAACGGGCTGGTTAACCGGGCACTGGAAGATAATCTCAGTCTGCGTGCCAGCTACCAGCGTTTACTGCAGGCCCGGGCAACGGCGACACAACAGGCTGCCGGCCTGTTTCCATCACTGGATGCCAGCCTTGGGGCTGAGCGCGAAGAAACGGAGACCACCCGTTCCGATAGTTTCAGTGCCGGCCTCAGCGCAAGTTATGAAGTGGACCTGTGGGGCCGGGTGCAGTCATTGACGGAAGCCGAGGAGCTTCGTGCCAGGGCCAGCCAGGCCGATTATCACGCGGCTGCGGTGTCTCTGAGCGGAGAGATCACCAACACCTGGTTCCAGCTTGTGGAACAACGAGGCCAGCTGCAACTGGCGCTGAACCAGCTTGAAACCAATCACAATCTGCTGACCCTGATCGAAACCCGCTTTGCTGCCGGCCAGAGTGGCAGTGCCGATGTGCTGCGCCAGCGTCAGTTGGTCAGCTCTTCACGGGAACGGGTGAACAACATTGAAGGGGAAATCGGCGTTCTGAAGAATCAGCTGTCGGTGTTACTTGGTCAGGCTCCGGGCCAGGCGCCACTGCCAGAAGGTGAGCGCCTTCCGGAGTTGCCGCCTCTGCCGGAGACCGGAGTGCCGGCGGACCTTGTGCAGCGCCGGCCCGACATTCAACAGGCCTGGCGACTGGTTCGCGCGGCTGACCAAGACCTGGCCGCTGCGATCAGCAACCGCTTCCCGAGATTTTCCCTGGATGCGTCTGTGACTTCCCGGGCCGATGATGCCAGTGATCTGTTCGACAACTGGCTCGCCACATTGGCCGGTAACCTGATGATGCCCCTGATTGACGGCGGCCAGCGCCGTGCGGAAGTGACCCGCTCAGAGGCAGTGCTTGAAGAGCGTGTTCTGCAGTACCGGGAGACGGTATTAACGGCCATCCAGGAAGTGGAAGATGCCCTGGTTCAGGAGCGTCAGCAGCGCCAGCGGGTGGACAGCCTTGAGCAACAGATCGGCATGGCAGAAGCCAGTTACCGCCAACTGCGTACCCGTTATCTGAACGGGGCTGTCAGCTACATCGAAGTATTGAATGCACTGCAAGACCAGCAGGATCTCCAGAGAACACGACTGACCGCGCGGCAGCAACTGCTGAATGCCCGGGTCGCATTGTATCGGGCACTGGCCGGCAGTATTGAAGGCCCGGAAGACGCCGGAGAAAGGCCGACACACAGCATGGAGAATGATCAGGCATGAACCATCCTATCGACGACAAGGCCGCAAGACCCGAACGAGGAAGGGCAGGCGTCCTGAAAACTGCCTTTGTTACGCTGCTGATCATCCTTGCGGGCATTGCTCTGGTCTGGCTCATTTTCAAGACCGAGCCCACCGCTACCCGCAAAGACGCAGTGAGGGAAACCGCCATGCTGGTGGATGTTCAGACGGTCATCCGTGGCCAGTACACACCAGAGGTGGAAGTAATGGGGCAGGTTATGCCGGCCCGTGATGTCACGCTGAGTGCCCGGGTGGGTGGTCGTGTTATCCATCAGGCCGGACAATTTACGCCCGGCCGGATTGTTGAAAAAGGTGAGGAACTGCTGCGCATTGAGCCGGCGGATTACCAGATCGCGTTGGACCAGCGACAAAGCGAACTGCAACAGGCGCTGGCGGACCTTGAAATGGAACAGGGCCAGCAGGCTGTTGCCCGGCAGGAATTCGAGCTGCTGGGTGAAGATATTCCGGTGGAAAACGAAGGACTGATCCTGCGCAAACCTCAATTGAGACAGGCCGAAGCCAGTGTTGCGGCCGCCCGCTCAGCGATACGCCAGGCCGAGCTGGATCTGCAACGGACTCGTGTTCATGCGCCATTTCCTGCCCAGGTTCTTTCCCGCGACGTCACTCTGGGGTCTGAAGTCAGTACCGGTTCAAGTCTGGGGCGCCTGGTGGGCACCGAGCAGTACTGGGTGGAAGCAACGGTTCCGCTGTCCAGACTGCCCTGGCTTGTCTTTCGGGATAACCCTGAGTCTGCCGGGGCACGGGTTACGTTGAACCAGGATACCTGGCCTGCGGGCGAAAGCCGGGAAGGTCGCTTGCAGCAACTGGTCGGTGAACTGGACAGCAACGCCCGCATGGCCCGGGTGCTGATCACCGTGGATGACCCGCTGGCCCGAAACCAGGCCAGAGGCAAGCCGGCCCTGATACTGGGCAGCATTCTGCAGGCCGGAATTCAGGGGCGAACACTCGATGATGTTGTGCGTCTGGACCGGAACCTGATTCGTCGTAACAACACGGTATGGGTGATGGAGGAAAGCAAGCTGGCCATCCGGGATGTTGATATTGCCTACCAGGACGAAGATTACGCCTATGTGCGTTCCGGACTCGACGATGGCGATCGGGTGATCACCAACGATCTGGCATCGGTGGTCAGTGGCGCACGTCTGCGGGTGGAGGATGAATCGCAATGAGTGATGACTCCGGGCGCAAGGGCTGGGTAGGGCCTATTGAATGGATGGCGCGCAATTCAGTCGCCGCCAACCTGATGATGCTTCTGCTACTGGCTGGCGGCTTCTGGATGGCCTCACAGGTTCAGAAAGAGGTGTTTCCGGAGTTTGAACTGGACATTGTTCAGGTCAGCGTCAGTTACCCCGGCGCGTCACCCTCGGAGGTGGAAAAGGGCATTCTGTTGCCCGTGGAAGAAGCGGTGCAGGGCATTCAGAGCATTGAAGAAATGACCTCCACCGCCCGTGAGGGCAGCGGTAATATCCAGCTGGAACTGGTGCCCGGCACCAACCGTATGCAGACCCTGCAGGATATAGAGCAGGCTGTGGACCGTGTGCGCACCTTTCCGGAGCAGGCGGAAGAACCGGAGGTGAGGCTGGTCACCCCCACCCGGGATGTGCTGGAACTGGTGTTGTATGGTGATGTGGACACGTGGACCCTGCGACAGCTTGGCGAGCAGGTGCGCAACCGACTGTTGGCCGAAAACGCCATCACCCAGGCTGACATCAGTGATGTCCCTGCCTACATGACCAGCGTCGAAATTCCCCTGGAGACGCTGCGCGAATACGATCTTACCCTGAGGGAGGTCGCCTCCAGAATTGAGCAGTCCAGCCAGGATATCCCGGCAGGCTCCATGGCTACGGATAACGGCGACATACTGCTGCGCCTGAAGGACCGGAAACAGTGGGCTGATGCCTTCGAGGGTATCGTCATCCTGAATGCTGACTCCGGCGGTAGCGTCACTCTTGGCGATATCGCCACTGTTCACGATGGCTTTGAAGAGGGCGGGTTCCACTCGCGCTTCAATGGCCAGCCTTCAGTGGAAATTGAGATCTTCCGCACCGGCGACCAATCACCGCTGGATATCGCCGAGTCGGTCGAGGGTGTGATGGAAGAGCTTGAAACCACTCTGCCGGAAGGGATTGAGGTACGCATCGACAGTAACCGGGCCGAGCACTTTGAAGACCGCATGAATATGCTGCTGGAAAACGGCGTGATGGCCATGGTCATCGTGCTGGTTATTCTCAGCCTGTTCCTGGAATATCGCCTGGCGTTCTGGATCATGATGGGCATGACCATCTCGTTCGTGGGCAGCGTATTCTTCCTGCCGGTGATGGATGTCAGTATCAACATGATCTCCATGTTCGGTTTTCTGATGGTACTCGGCATTGTGGTGGACGACGCCATTGTGGTGGGCGAGAACATCTACGAATACCGGGAACAGGGCATGACCTTCATGCAGGCCGCGATAAAAGGCGCGCAGGACATCGCCGGCCCGGTCACCTTCAGCATTCTCACCAACATTGTTGCCTTCCTGCCGCTGTTGTTCATTCCCGGCACCACCGGCAAGTTCTGGTGGCCGCTGGGTGTGGTGGTTATTCTGGTGCTGGCGATATCACTGATTGAAGCCCTGTTTATCCTCCCGGCTCATCTGGCTCACAGCGGGCGCGGCAGCGTCACCATTTATGGCCGCTGGATGCACGCGATTCAACGGGTATTCTCCAGCGGTTTTCAGGCCGTGATCGATCGTGGCTACCGGCCACTGCTGGACCTGTCTTTGCGCTTCCGGTACGTCACCGTTGCGG
>JAVLAV010000109.1:0-5604 GCA_031580735.1 Marinobacter sp. | reverse complement strand
GTGAGCCACCAACAAACGCCATATCACTGGCGCCATACAGCATCATCAACTCGCCCATGGTATCGCCCACATAACCACCGGCCGTCCGCTAAACTCACCAGTCAGAAGAATACTGAAAATTGACAACTCTTTGCTTTCGAGGCGCGCCAAACCAGTGACCAAATCACCCGAACACACGCCCTCACGGATGAATTCCACCCAGGCATGGGTTTCCTACCTGAGCAAGGTAGAGCTTCCGGTATTGGCCAATACCCTCAGGAAAATCAATGAACTGACCGACAGCCAGAACAGTACCGTTAACGAGCTGGCGAATGTCATCCTGAATGATGCCCAACTCACCTCCCAGGTGCTGAGACTGTCCAACACCATTTTCTACAACCGGGCCAACACCCAGGTGAGCACCGTCAGCCGGGCCATCACCCTGATCGGTTTTGATTCCGTGAAATCCATGGCGATTTCATCACTTATCGTCGATTCCCTTCTCAAACGTAATGATCGCCCGCACCTGCTGCGCTGTCTGGCCCGTGCAATCCATGGCGCCGTCCAGGCCCGGTGCCTGATGCCCAGGCGCAAGGAACAAGAGCTGGAGGAAGTGTTTATCGGCGGCCTGCTGATGAATATTGGCGAGCTGGCGTTCTGGTCCTGTGACACCGAACAGGCCACTGAACTGGAAGAGCGGCTGCGACTGGATGAACCGTCGATGGAAGCACAGAGAGCCGTATTGCATACGACCTTTACCGAGATCACCCGTGGTCTGGTCGAAGCCTGGGCCCTGGGCCCGTTCATCCGGGAGGTCGTCTCTCCCGGTCAGGCACGCTCTATGGCCAGTAGCCTTGTACGTAACAGTGTCGACATGGCCCATGCTTCAGAGAATGGCTGGAGCAGCCCGGAGATGGATAAGATTCTGGAACGGTTAGCGGCTGATGTCGGCGAATCGCCGGCAGCCATCAGAGACCAGGTTAAACTCAATGCGCAGGAAGCCACCAGGGTGGCTGTGTCTCTGGGCATCCCGCAGGTTACCCAACTGATGCCCGGCAACCAGGACAGCGACGTCGGCCATAGTGGTCAGGCTCCGACCATGGATGCCGACCTGCAGTTGCAGATTCTGCGGGATCTGACCCAGACACTAGCGGAAAAACCGGACATCAACGAAGTGTGCCAGTTGGTGATCGAGGGCATTCACCGTGCCATTGGTATGCAGCGGGTAGCCCTGCTGATGACTGACCGCAGCGGCCAACGGCTGGTGCCCCGCAAAGTGGGCGGCCGGGGTACAGAGGAATGGCGCGAGAATCTGATTATCAACAAAGACAGCACTGGTCCTCTGGGCGAACTGCTACCCCATGGAATCAGCGCAGTGTACAAGCCAGGCAAGCAGGCCACCGGGGTACCTTATGACCGTTGGTTGGGCAAGGTACCGGCACTGGTGGGAACATTAACTGCAAAGGGACGGCTGCTGGGACTGTTCTACGCTGACAACGCAGCCGCCGGCTATGTGCCTTCTGAGCAACAGGAAGAAGCTTTCGCCCACTTCATCCAGAACGCTCAACTGTGTCTCACCCTGATGGCAGCACGCTGAAACCAGGGCAAAGCCAGCCAGTTTCAGTGCAGGGAGCGCATGTGCCGTGGGTAGAGGGCGGCACTGACTTCAGGTTCCTCCAGCAGATCCGCCAGCTCCCGGTCCACATCGGTTTCTTCGCCTTCATCCGGCAGGGGCTCGAACAGTGTGTCCAGCCAGGCCGTTACCGAGGGCGCATTATCACGGTCGTAATCGGTAGACAGCGCCTTGATACGCCTGAAACCGATAATGCGCTGGTGGCGAGGGTCACGGATCTGCTCGAAACCGCGCCAGTAAATACGCTCGCGGGTATGTAGCTGTACAAACAGGGTGTCGATGGGACCTTTCTCGTCCTCATCGTCTTCCTCCAGGTCTTCAGAAGCCTGCTGCTGAGGCTGCTCTTCCGCCGGCTTACGGCGGATGGTCGTCCAGGCCGGGTAAAGTACGGCCACGGCGTCTGCTTCAACGTGTTCACGGGCAGCACGCAGAATCAGGCCCCAGCGGGCCTTGTCGGCATCGCTTTCAAGGGAGTTAATGGGCAGGTCGTAGCTCTCTTCATCAGAGAGCACAATTGCCATCATCGGGGCATCCAGTTCCCCCATGGCTTCCGCCTGTGCTACGGATACCAGATCGTCGATTGCCATCGATTGGTTCATAAGATGCTCGCCTCCTCGATGCCATCAGGGTGAGGGAAAACAGTTCCCTCTCTCACAGCATAGCCTGTTCTTCTCGCAAAAATAAACGTGGAGTTGGTGAGCGCGGATCACAACCCCGCTACTCGTGCCCTTTTCAGACACTGGACATTCGGGGCAGAACCCGGAAAACTCGGCAGCTTACGTGAATGCCCAGAGGAGTTCCATGGACCTGATTTTCTTCCCTGAAGCCCTCGGCCCGGCTGTGGGCCTCTTCCTGTTACTGGCCTCAGCACTGACATCCATGATAACCGCCACGCTGGGCGCCGGTGGTGGTGTTCTGTTGCTGGTGCTCATGGCCACCTGGATACCGCCGGCGGCCATTATTCCCGTTCACGGTATGATTCAGCTCGGCTCCAATGCCGGCCGGGCGACCCTCACACGCCGCCACGTAGACTGGAAAGTGATCGCCGCCTTCGCTCCCGGGGTGCTTGTGGGTGCCGGCCTGGGGGCCTGGCTTCTGGTCGAACTGCCTTCTTATCTCTGGCAACTGACCATCGCCCTGTTTGTACTTTATTTGTGTTGGGGGCCAAAGCTGCCAAAAGCTTCTTTCGGGGCTCCGGGTATTTTTCTGGCCTCGGCAGTGACCAGCTTTATCAGTCTTTTCGTGGGCGCCACCGGGCCTCTGGTGGCCGCTTTTATCAAACAGATGCACACCGACCGGTTCCGCACGGTTGCCACCTTCGCCACTGCCATGGTTTTGCAGCATGCGCCCAAGGTACTGGTGTTCGGCGTTGCAGGCTTTGTCTTTTCCGAATGGCTGTTGTTCATCCTGGCCATGATTGCCTGTGGCTTCGCCGGTACCTGGATCGGACTGCACCTGCTTCACTCCATAAGCAATCGCTGGTTCAGTCTTGTTTTCAATATTGCGCTCACGCTGTTGGCACTCAGACTGCTCTGGCAGGCTGCGCTTTCGTCGGGCTTCATCGGGTAAATGGAAACAACGGAATATCCGTAACTTGAAATTGTAGTAAGAATCGTTATTATTTGGTTCTGTTTTCAGTAATCCGGGTATTCCAGTATGAACTCCGCCAGCGCAGTTTCCGAAACCATGCTTGCACAGGGCCCATTGGCACAGCTTGTCGAGATGGGCGGGCCGGTGATGATCGTCCTCATTGCTCTTGCCGTCATCGGGCTGGTGACTTTCTTCTATCTGATGCTGTTCGGCACTTTCTACACGCCCCGCTTCAACCGGAAGCTCCGTCATCTGCTGAACCAATGGCAGGCGGACCCGGTCAGTGCGCGGCCGGAAGAACTCCGAAAACAATCCGGATTCTTTGGCCGCACCAACCCGCTTTTACACCTGCTGACCGACACCATGACCGCCTGCCAGCGCAGCTCCAACCTGCTGGCGGTACGTGAAACGGCAGTTCGCGATGCCCAGAACTCACTGGAACCCTTCGAAGCACCCCTGAAAATCATCGAAGTGATCGCCGCACTGGCGCCACTGCTAGGCCTCCTGGGTACGGTCATGGGCATGATGGAAGCCTTCAGCGCTATGGCCGCCACCGAAGGCCGGGCCAACGCCAGCCAGCTCAGTGGTGGCATCTACGAGGCTCTGGCAACCACCGCTGCAGGCCTGGTGGTAGCCATTCCCTTTGCCGCTCTGGCGGCGTGGATCGAATTCCGTCTGCGGCGGATCCATAAAAACATCAACGGTGCATTGGTCAGCGTCTTCAACGTGATACCGGTGGCCGCCGATACAGCGGTGGAAGAGCCGGCCCGGGCCAACCGCGAACAGGCCGACGAAGACGCCAGGGATTACTCACTCGGTAACCATCCGCGATTCGCCCATGCAGCTGGTTGAACCCAGACCCAGCCGCCCGATGCCTATCCGGATAACACCACTGATTGACGTGGTGTTTATCCTGCTGGTGTTCTTCATGCTGACCACCCGACTGCTGCCGGTAGATTACCTGGAACTGGGCAACAATACCGACAGCCGCAGCACCGCTACCGGCGACCCGCTACCGGAGCTGGTGGTTACAGCGGATGGTGCCATCCGCTGGCAGGATAATCGCTATCAGCTTCAGGAGCTCTTGCCGGCTCTGACCGAAGCCGGCATTACCGAAGCCAACCTGAGCACCCGTTCAGAGACAAGTCTGGCCAGTTTCACCCGGGCCCTGAGCGAACTGGACAACGCCGGCATTCAGACTCACTGGCAACGCAACAACACCGACTCATGACAGAACTGGTTCCACCTCCGTCCACTTCCGGAAAAGGCCTGCTGGATCGCGTTGAAGATGCGCTTCTGCCGCTGATCAACCTTGTTTTCCTGCTACTGATGTTCTTTATCGTGGCGGGACAACTGGCCAATGAGCCACTGCCGGAACTGCCCTCCGCCGCCCAACTGCAACAGGAACGCTCGCCCGATGCCGATTTGATGGTACAGGCCGATGGCAGCTGGCTGGTGGAAGGCGAAGCCTATAAAGCCGGAGAGCTACTGGCGGCACTGCCAGAACCGGATGAGCAAAGCCCGCTGAAAATCGCCGCCGACGAAAGCATTTCCATGGCGGATCTCGAGGCCCTCCTGCAGTTGCTGGAGAAGGGTGGATACGCCGAAGTGATGCTACTCACGGAGCCGGGTTCATGAAGCCGGCCGGCAATACGCCCAAACTGATTTTCTTCGCCATTGCCACGTGCGCAACCTTTGCCGCACTGGTGCTTGCCGCACCCGACGAACCCATGGAGCTGCCGGTACTGGGCGATAACGCCGTTAACACAGCGCCAGCGATCAAAATCAGCCTGGCTGGCCGCAAAGCACCGGACCCGCAACCGGTTACCCAACCGGAGCCAACGCCAGAACCCGAATCCGAGCCGGAACCCAAACCGGAACCAAAGCCTGAACCTGAACCTGAACCTGAACCTGAACCTGAACCTGAACCTGAACCTGAACCTGAACCTGAACCTGAACCAAAGCCTGACCCGACACCCAAGCCAGAGCCAAAGCCAGATCCAGAGCCAGAGCCAAAACCTCAACCAAAGCCCGAACCCGAGCCCCAGCCGAAGCAAACCAGCCCGGCGGAACCGATTGAACAGGGGCCGCCCGCCGAGGCCGCCGGGCAGGAAGCGGATAACCAGGACAGCCAAAATGCCGTGGCCCTTCAAAACGCCGGCAACAGCTCCGATGTGGACAGCTACCTGAGCAAACTCAGCCGCCACCTGGCCCGCCATTACGAGTACCCCCGCCGCGCCCGACGCCTGGGCCAGGAAGGAACGCCAGTGGTGGTATTTGAATTCAGCCGCGACGGCTCACTGATCAACCACAGCCTGCGAGACAGCTCCGGCCACCGCCTGCTCGATGACGCCGCCCAGGAAATGCTGACCCAGGCCGCACCGCTGCCTGAAGTGCCTGAT
>JAVLAV010000108.1:0-5858 GCA_031580735.1 Marinobacter sp. | reverse complement strand
CCAGAGCCATAACCAGCTCAACAGTGTCCAGTGAGTCAGCGCCAAGATCCTCTACAAAAGAAGAACTGTTCTGAACCTCAGACTCTTTTACGCCCAACTGTTCACAAACGATCTTCTTAACGCGCTCTTCAACTGTACTCATAATATCCTCACTTTGTATGTCAACCAGGCAACTCGATGGCCGCCAGTTTAGTTTAAACCCTACCTGCAAACAAGCAGGGATTCATTCCAACATGCAGTGCGGCACAGGGTTGTACAACAGCCTGAAAAACAGGCTCAACCCATGTACATGCCACCATTCACATGAATCGTTTCTCCGGTTACGTAAGCTGCGCCGGCAGATGCCAGAAAAGCCACTACCGAAGCCACCTCTTCGGGTTCTCCAAGGCGACCAGCCGGTATATTCTCCAGCATGGCATCGCGTTGTTTGTCTTCCAGCTTCTTGGTCATGTCTGTATCAATAAACCCGGGAGCCACACAGTTGGCGGTAATACCCCGATTTGACATCTCCTTGGCCAAGCTACGGGTAAAACCTTCAACACCCGCTTTTGCTGCACAGTAATTGCCCTGACCAGCGTTTCCCATACTGGCAACCACTGAGCTGACATTGATGATCCGGCCCCAACGAGCCTTCGCCATGCCGCGAAGAACGGCCTTACTGGTACGGTAAACGCTGGAAAGATTAGTTTCCAGCACTTCTGACCAATCGTCGTCCTTCAATCGCATGAGCAGGTTATCGCGTGTAATCCCGGCATTATTGACCAGAATCAAAGGCGCGCCAGATTGCTCTGTCAACTGCTTCAAACCTGCTTGGATACTATCTGGTTCGGCAACATTCATTACAATGCCATAACCATTCAGACCGGCTTCTTTAAAACCTGCGGTAATGGCCTCGGCACCGCCTTCTGATGTGGCTGTACCCACTACCTCGGCACCCTGCCGGCCCAACTCGTGGGCAATAGCCTTGCCGATCCCCCGGCTTGCACCGGTTACCAGCGCTACTTTGCCTTCCAAAGACATAACTGACTCCGTTTAATCAGGACTGGCGAAACGCCTCGATAGCGCTTGTCAGCGAATCGGGATTTTCAATGCTGTGCACGGTCAGGTTGCGATCAATACGCTTGATCAACCCAGCCAGAACCTTACCGGGACCACACTCGGCAGCGATACTGACACCTTCGCCAGTCAGCGTACGTATGGAATCAGTCCACAGCACTGGAGAATAAAGTTGCTTGAGCAGGTTGGCTTTCAACGTATCGGCATCGGTAACCGCCTTTGCGTGAACATTCTGCACCACCGGAATGCGTGCGTCACTAAACTGTACGTCATCCAGGCCTTCCGCCAACTTCTCGGCTGCGCCCTTCATCAATGCACAGTGTGAAGGGACACTCACCGGCAATGGCATGGCCTTGCGAGCACCTTTGGCCTTGCAAGCTTCAATAGCCCGCTCGACCGCCGCCGCAGAACCGGCAATCACAACCTGCCCCGGCGCATTGAAGTTAACAGCCGCCACAACGTCACCCTCGGCAGCTTCTTCACAGGCAGCAACCACCTCGGCGTCTTCCAGGCCGATAATGGCAGCCATTTTACCCTCACCGGCAGGCACAGCCTCCTGCATGAGTTCGCCACGCAGCTGCACCAGCTTTACGGCTTCTACAAAGTCCAGACTTTCAGCCGCTACCAGGGCGCTGTACTCACCCAGGCTGTGGCCTGCAACAAAATTGGGGCGAGGGCCTTGGGCCACACACCATTCACGCCACAGGGCAACGCTGGCAGTCAGCAATGCCGGCTGGGTAACGGTAGTCTGGCTCAGCTCCTCGACGGGACCATGCTGGCACAGATGCCAGAGATCGTAGCCAAGAACATTGGATGCGTCGTCGAAGGTTTCGGTCACCATTGTCCAGTCTTTGGCAGCAGACAGCATGCCAACTGATTGTGACCCCTGACCGGGAAAAATAAATGCTGATTTCATGGGCGGAATCTTATCGTTATCGAAGGGTTGGTTAAGATTAGCCAAAAGTACAATTAAGGCTAATTATCCCTGAATACGGGGCAGATTGCGGGCCGACTTTAGTCTCACGAATGCCCTGATCCATTAAACCATCAGGTCGTCTAGCCGCTCATTGATGCGCTGGGGCACTTCCAGCTCCACTTCGCGCACAGCCTGATCGATCGCGGCGCGCATGGCTCGCTCATTGGCATTGCCATGGCTTTTTATCACCACGCCCTGCAGTCCCAGCAAACTGGCGCCATTATGGCGCGAAGGGTCCACAAGCCGCAGCAACCGGCCGACAATCGGCCGGGCCAACAAACCCACGAAGCGCCCGTAAAGCGAACGGGTGAAAGCCTGCTCCATCAGCTCGATCAGCAGACCAGCAACCCCCTCACCTGTTTTCAGCGCAATGTTGCCGACAAAACCATCGCAGACTACAACATCGGCAACGTCCCGAAAAAGGTCGCTGCCTTCGACATAGCCTATATAGTTCAGGGTCTCGCACTGGGCCAGCATGTGAGACGCCAGGCGCACCTGCTCATTACCCTTGATCTCTTCCTCACCGACGTTCAGCAACGCAACGCGAGGCTCAGGCTGACTGCAGATTGCGGTCGCCATCAAAGAGCCCATCAAGGCATACTGATACAGGTTTTCTGCCGTGGAATCGACATTGGCACCCAGATCCAGAACATGGCACCGGCCACGAAGCGAGGGAATCAGTTTGGCAATCGCAGGTCTTTCAATGCCCGGATACATGCGGATAATTGAACGCCCGAAAGCCATCAACGCACCGGTGTTTCCGGCACTGACACACCCCTGGGCTTCATTATCGCGCACCAGCCCCAGAGCGATGGCCATGGAAGAATTTCTTTTATGGCGCAGCGCATGAGACGGTCGCTCATTCATCTTCACCACATCTGCCGCTTCGACAATGCGAATTCTTGCATGGCCATCACGCAACAAGGCCTCAAGCTCGCTCCGTATTCCTACCAGAACGATACTCAAGGCCTCGTTTTCACGTACTGCTTCCAGAGCAGCAGGAACTACCACTGCGGGACCGTGGTCGCCGCTCATGGCATCAATAGCTATGGTGACCGACGTACTCACCGTTCTTCCATGAGCCATGATTCAGAAGCAGATCCTGACGAAATCACTCGTCGGAAGCTTCTACAACCTGCTTACCACGATAGAAACCGTCTGGAGACACGTGGTGACGACGATGAATCTCGCCGGTGGTTGCATCGGTAGACAGAGTGGCAGTGCTCAGCGCGTCGTGTGAACGGCGCATGCCACGCTTGGAACGGGTTTTGCGATTCTTCTGTACAGCCATGATTATGCTCCTGACCTTTTTACGAAAACGTTAGTGCTTTGTGGTCTTGAGGCCCGCCAGCACACTGAACGGGTTATCCTCGCGATTCTTCGCCTCAGGCTCATCGGGTGTCTGTTCAGGCTCAAGCGCCTCCAGATCCTCTTTTGCCGGGCAGTCTTGCCGCTCGTGCAACGGAAAGGGCGGCAACACCAGAAGCAACTCGTCTTCTATCATTGCCCACAAATCCGCATTGAAATCTTCCACCGGAAATGGCTCGAGAACCTTGGGAAGCCGCTGCGCCTGTTCATCGCTGGTTACAAAACCCAACTCGAAATGCGACTCCAGAACTGTCTGCATCCCACTCAGGCAACGCTGACACTCCAGAACCACTGGCGCGGACAATTCGCCCGACACAACCCTGCGACGCTCACTGTCCATAAAGAAGGACAAGGTCACGCGGCACTCGCTGCCTTCCTGCAAACCCGGAACTGCCTCACGAAAACGAGAAAGACCCAGAAGCGGGACTACCCCCTCCAGGGTTACGTTTTGCTCCGCCAACCGGTAAGGGTCAACGAATTTTGGCAGTTCAGCATTCGGCGCTTCAGACATAGGCGCGCAATTTTAGGGACGAGGCGGCCCAGTGTCAAAGACTTAATGGACTTTCTGCCAGGCCCTTGCCTTTAGATAGGGGTATTTTACGATACAGGTACCAACAAAACACAAACTCCCTGAACGAAGACTCTTTTATGACCCGTCCGGATATTGTACTCGCCTCTTCATCGCCTTACCGGAAAAGCCTCCTGGCAAGACTGGAACTGCCTTTCCGTTGCGCCAGTCCGAACATTGATGAAACAGCCTTGCCCGGAGAAGCCGCCGAAGCCATGGCCGTCAGGCTCGCTACCGGCAAAGCCAGGGCTCTGGCAGAAGACAACCCGGAGAGCCTGATCATCGGCTCAGACCAGGTCGCAGCCCTGCCCGACGGATCGATTCTGGGCAAGCCGGGCAGCCACCAGCAGGCCAAAGCCCAACTGGCGAGGTCCAGCGGCCAGCGCGTGCAGTTCCTGACCGGTCTGGCCGTACTGGACACCCGCAACAACACCCTGAAAACCTGCTGCGAGAGGTTTGAGGTAAATTTTCGGGCACTCTCAGATGAGGAAATCGAAGGCTACCTGCGCAAGGAGCAACCTTATGACTGCGCCGGCAGCTTCAAGATGGAAGGCCTGGGCATCGCCCTGTTCAGCAGCCTGAACGGGCGAGACCCCAACAGCCTTGTGGGCATGCCATTGATAGCACTGAACGATCTGCTCAGGGAATCCGGCATCAACCCACTACTTAACCCGTGACAGAACAACCCGCCCGGGCTTTTCACGATCAACGGAGCTCGAGCCGGGACTCCATCAACTGATTGGCCACACCTTCGCCAACCGACACACCCAGTTGATCGACAAGCTCCCGGAACGGCGACTTACCTCGAGTGTAGTCAACCAGGGTCTCCTGACCCACCAGTTGACGCGCCACCCAGGACGTACTGCCCAGACCATCAATCAGGCCCAGCTCCAGGGCCTGCTCGCCACTCCAGACCAGCCCGCTGAACAACTTTTCGTTATCGCTCAGGCGGTCACCCCGACCTTCCTTGACGGCTTCGATAAACTGCTGATGAGTGTTTTCCAGAACGCTCTGCCAGAAATCCACCTCTTCTTCCTGTTCCGGTGAAAACGGATCAAGAAACGCCTTGTTATCACCCGCCGTATACAGCCGGCGATCAACGCCCACCTTGTCCATCAGATCGGTAAAGCCGAAACCACCAGCCACAACCCCGATAGAGCCCACCAGACTGGCGCGATTGGCGTATATTTCATCCGCAGCCGCGGCAATATAGTAAGCGCCCGATGCGCCGATATCAGAAATCACGGCATAGAGCTTCTTATCGGGGTACTCATCGCGCAGGCGCAACATTTCGTCATAGATATACCCGGCCTGCACCGGACTGCCACCCGGGCTGTTAATGCGCATGACAACCGCACGAGAATTTCCGGCCTCAAACGCCGAGCGCAATGCACCCACAATATTGTCAGCATTTGCCAGTTCTTCATCAGCAATGGGGCCATTAACCTCAACCACCGCCGTATGGACTTCAGCCGACGTTTGTACATCCCCCCCCAGCGGCGACCGGATAAAGAACAGCAGGGCAATCAGATACCCGAACGTCAGGAACTTGAAGAAAATACCCCAACGCCGGCTGCGACGCTGCTCTGCCTGCAGAGACATCACCAGCTTTTCGATCAGCTTCCAGTCACGGCCGGACTCAGGCGGCATCGCCGGCTTTTTCTGGCCGAACAGACCACGCTTTCCGGCCGACTTCTCCTGCTCCGGCTCGGCTGGTTTGTCACCCCATTCCGGCGGCTTATCCGATTCCCAATCACTCATTCGTCATTCCTTTTCAGACACAAAGACAAAATCAAAGGCCAAGAACCCGGCGCAGCTCATCGACAGAGCTGACCACCGCGTGCGGATCGTACTGCCCCAGCACATCGCGTTTGTGAACGCCCCACTCCA
>JAVLAV010000107.1:0-6101 GCA_031580735.1 Marinobacter sp. | reverse complement strand
TTGCCCGGCGCTGGGAATCACGATTCCGGTGGGCAAGGACTCCATGTCCATGAAGACCACCTGGGAAGAAGATAACGGTGACCAGAAGAGTGTGACATCACCGCTGTCGCTGATTGTCAGCGGTTTCGCACCGGTAACGGACATCGCTCGAACGCTTACCCCACAGCTGCATACCGACGCCGGTGAAACCGATCTGATCCTGATTGATCTGGCTGCAGGCCAGAATCGTCTGGGTGGTTCTGCCCTTGCTCAGGTATACAGCCAGATGGGCGCTGTGGCGCCGGATCTGGATGATCCTGAAGATATCAAGGCATTTTTCGCGGTTATTCAGGGTTTGAACGCCGATGGCAAGCTTCTGGCTTATCACGACCGTTCTGATGGCGGGCTTTTTGTGACCCTGGCAGAGATGTGCTTTGCCGGGCACGCAGGCGCAGATATCAAGCTCGACGGTCTGGCGGCAGACCAGTCCCAGTTTGCACGGGAGCTCTTCAATGAAGAGCTGGGTGCGGTGATTCAGGTTCGCCGGGAAGATACCGGCTTTGTATTGCAGCAGTTCTCCGGAGCGGGCCTGGGTGATCACACCAGTGTTATCGGTGCCCCTAATGATAGGGATCGCTTACGGTTGACCTTTGGCGCAGAAACCGTGATCGACGAGCCTCGTGCTGATCTCCAGCGACTCTGGGCGGAAACCAGCTATCGTATCCAGTCTCTGCGCGATAATGCGGATTGTGCCCGGGAGGAGTTCGATAACCTGCTGGACGCAGACGATCCCGGCCTGAGTGCGGAGCTGAGCTTCGATATTAATGAAGACGTGGCTGCGCCATTCATCAACACCGGAGTGCGTCCGAAAGTGGCCGTGCTGCGGGAGCAGGGTGTTAACGGCCAGGTAGAAATGGCGGCCGCGTTTGATCGGGCCGGGTTTGAGGCCGTTGATGTTCACATGAGCGATCTGCTTTCCGGCCGGATCACACTGGATAAATTCCAGAGTCTGGTGGCCTGTGGCGGTTTCTCTTATGGCGACGTGCTGGGCGCCGGTGAGGGCTGGGCCAAGTCGATCCTCTTCAATGACCGGGTGCGTGACCAGTTCGCTGCCTTCTTTAACCGCCAGGAAACACTGGCGCTGGGTGTGTGTAACGGTTGTCAGATGTTGTCGAATTTGCACGAGCTGATTCCGGGCAGTGAGGGCTGGCCGCGCTTTGTGCGCAATCAGTCAGAGCAGTTTGAGGCCCGTTTCGCCATGGTGGAAGTGCAATCCTCGCCATCGGCCTTTATGGATGGCATGGCCGGTTCCCGCATGCCGATTGCAGTTGCTCATGGAGAGGGGCGGGTCGAGTTTTCGTCAGGCAGTTCTGCCCGCGCGTTGCAGGACGATGGACTGGTGGCGCTGCAGTACGTGGACAACCGTGGTGACGCAACCACTCGCTACCCCTATAACCCCAATGGTTCGGAAGCGGGCATCACCGGCGTTACCAGTCGGGATGGCCGTGTGACGATCATGATGCCCCACCCGGAACGAGTGTTCAGGGCAATGCAGCATTCATGGCGACCGGATGATTGGCAGGAGGACGGCCCGTGGCTTCGTATGTTCCGTAACGCCAGGCGCTGGCTCGGTTAATACGGACTTGTCCTCGCAGGTAAAACCGGCCCGTTGTTCTCTGATTTCCGGAGTCACAACAGGCCGGTTTTTTTGTGTCTTGCCCGGAACGTATCTGACCTCGATTGTCTACCGAAAAAAGTTAAAAAATCTCCTCTGAGTGCCCTGTCAAGGACTTGACGAAGTAGCTTTATGCACATTTTCGGTGCCGCTTTGCGCGATCTGTGTACAAATATTGAAATTCCTGCTTTGTTTTTGTTCGCTATTTATAAATAACTGAAAAATAAGAAAAAATATGAATGGGCGATTTTCTCGCCAATTTGAGTTAAGGTCAGTAATCACGGGGGTTGGAGGGAGATTCCCAAAAACTATCCCCATACTTATCCACAGAATTTGTGGGTAAGTTCAGAAACTTCAATGATTAACAAAGTTTGATCAAATTGGGTGGAAAATGTACAAGCTGTGTTACTTCGTTCCAGAGAGCCATTTGCAGGTTACCAAACAGGCATTGTTCCAGGCGGGTGCCGGAAAAATCGGCGATTACGACAGTTGTGCGTGGCAATGTGAAGGTCAGGGCCAGTTCCGACCGTTGGCCGACAGTGACCCCTTTCTAGGAGCCCGGGGCGAGCTGGAAACGGTAAAAGAGTTCAAAGTGGAGCTGGTGATGGAGGATGTCCGCATCTTTGATGCCATTACCGCATTGAAGCAGGCTCATCCTTACGAAGAGCCGGCTTATGAGGTGTATCGGCTGGAAGACCTTTGATTAGCTTTTCTTGGCCATAGGGTGACGAATGTCGGTGACGTGCAGCTCGAATTGTTGTTTCTCCATGTCGGCGAGAAACAGCTCCAGAGTTTTTCGTACGGTGGGAAAAGAAATTTCGTCCCAGGGGATCTCGGTTGGCGCAAACAGCCGCGTTTCCAGGGACTCTTCGCCCGCGCCAAAGCTGCCGTCAGTGAGCGTTGCCCGGTAAAACATGTGTACCTGGTTAATGTGAGGGACATCGATCATTGAATACAGGCCGTGAATGTGTACTTCGGCCAGCGCTTCTTCCCGCGTTTCCCGGGCTGCTGCTTCTACCGTGGTTTCCGCGTTTTCCATGAATCCGGCAGGTAATGTCCAGTAGCCGTAACGGGGCTCAATGGCCCGTCGGCACAGGAGAATCTGCCCCTGCCAGACCGGAACGGTGCCAGCGACGATGTTCGGGTTCTGGTAATGTATGGTGTCGCAGCTCACACAAACATAGCGATGCCGGTTGTCGCCCTCGGGAATGCGCTGTTCAACCGGTTCGCCGCAAGTGCTGCAATACTTCATGGTTTTCCCCGTATACTGATGAACTATTGGTCGTCAGTTTAACGACCAGCGTTGTCCATGTCTCACTCATTGTTGGCCTGTAACCGGAGTTAAACGTGCAAGAGTTGTTGTCTGAACGCTTGTCCAATTATGCCCCAAGGCAGTTGACCCTGGATTTTCCTGAAGCAGCGGTATTGGTACCGATTACCGATAATCCCGACAATCCAGAAATGATTTTTACTCTCAGATCAGCGAAACTCAACACCCACAGAGGGCAGGTGGCTTACCCGGGCGGCATGCGCGACAAAGAAGATGCTTCCTTGTTACACACCGCGTTGCGGGAAACCCACGAAGAAATCGGTTTGCCTCCGGAACAGGTGCAGATTATCGCGCCACTGAGCCAGGTGATGTCATTGCATCGAATTCTGGTGACCCCCTACGTTGGCGTTATTCCCGAAGATCATCCGCTGCAGGCAAATCCGGACGAGATCGAGAGTATTTTCCGGGTGCCTATCTCCTTTTTCCTTGAAGATCGGCGTGAACGAACCGATGCGCTGAGCTATATCGACAGTACGTTCTATGTGCCGTGTTACCAGTGGCAGCATTATCAGATCTGGGGCATGTCGGCCCTCGTTCTGGTTGATTTCCTGAATGCTGTCTACGATGCCGGCATTGATATTCTTGAGCCGCGCCAATGAGTGAACCGGAGGAACCCATGTTCTATAGTCTCGATAACCGTATTCCCGAGAAAGCAGGTGAAGGTCAGTTCGTTGCTCATAACGCAACTGTTATCGGCAGCGTTAAATTGCTGGAGAAATCCAGTGTCTGGTTCAATGTCGTCATTCGCGGTGATAACGAGCTGATTACGGTTGGCCCTGAAACCAACATACAGGACGGATCGGTTTTGCATACTGATCCGGGCATTCCGCTAACCCTGGGCAAGGGCGTCACTGTGGGGCATAAGGTAATGCTTCACGGATGCCAGGTCGGTGATTATTCCCTGATCGGCATTAATGCGGTGGTGCTCAATGGCGCAAAAATCGGTAAACACTGCCTGATTGGTGCGAACACCTTGATCCCGGAAGGCATGGAAGTGCCCGACGGCTCCATGGTGGTTGGCTCCCCGGGCAAAATTCGGCGGGAATTGACTGATGAGCAGAAAAAGATGCTTGAACTCAGTGCCGAGCACTATGTAAAGAATGCTGAACGCTATCTGACTACTCTGAAAGAAGTGGAACTTTGACCATGAAGGTTTCCGATAAAGTCCGCTCACCCTGCGTCAGTGTGTGCGCTCTGGACGAAAATGACGTCTGTATCGGGTGTCAGCGCAGCGGCGATGAGATTCTTCGCTGGACCTCGATGACGAATGACGAACGCCGCGAAGTTCTGCGCAAAGTGGCTGAGCGTGAAAAGAACGTAGCTCTGTGATCAATAGAGGACACCCGTTGAAATGAATAATGAAGAGCAGACTGTACGCATCGGCACGCCATTTTCCACCAGCGCTACCCGGGTGCTGATGTGTGGAGCCGGAGAGCTGGGCAAAGAAGTCGTTATAGAGCTGCAGCGTTACGGTGTTGAGGTCATTGCGGTTGACCGGTATTACGGTGCACCGGCCATGCAGGTTGCTCACCGAAGCCACGTTGTGGATATGCTTGATGGTGCAGCGCTTCGTGAGATTATCAAAGCTGAGCAGCCTGATCTCATTGTTCCCGAGATTGAAGCAATTGCCACGGACGAGCTGGTAAAACTGGAAGCTGAGGGCTTCAATGTAGTGCCCACGGCCAGAGCTGTTAACCTGACCATGAACCGTGAAGGTATCCGCCGCCTGGCAGCGGAGGAACTGGGCCTGCCGACATCACCTTATCGATTTGCCGGGGATCGCGAGGAGTATCTGGCGGCTGTGGAAGAAATTGGTCTGCCGCTGGTGGTCAAGCCGGTGATGAGTTCTTCAGGCAAAGGACAGAGTACCGTAAAAAGCCGGGACGATATTGAGGCGGCTTGGGACTATGCGCAAAGTGGTGGCCGCGCCGGCAAAGGGCGGGTCATTGTGGAAGGTTTTGTTGATTTCGATTACGAAATCACACTTCTGACCGTAAAACACCGCGATGGCATTAGTTTTTGTGATCCGGTTGGTCACTGCCAGGAGGATGGTGACTACCGGGAATCCTGGCAGCCTCACCCGATGTCGGCAAAAGCTTTCGAGCGTGCGACGGTGATTGCCGGAGCTGTTGTGAATGATCTGGGTGGCTATGGTCTTTATGGCGTTGAGCTGTTTGTAAAAGGTGATGATGTCTGGTTTTCTGAAGTGTCGCCCCGGCCACACGATACAGGGCTGGTGACGCTGCTGTCGCAGGACCTGTCCGAGTTCGCTTTGCATGTGCGAGCCATACTGGGGTTGCCGGTTCCGGCCATCGTTCAACAAGGCCCCACAGCTTCAGCCGTAATTTTGCCGGAAGGTGATTCTTCAAACATTACCTATTCCGGGTTAGAGAAGGCGCTTTCTGAGCCGGACACTCAACTGCGACTGTTTGGCAAGCCGGAACTGAAAGGCCGTCGCCGCATGGGGGTGGCTCTCGCCAAAGGTGATGATATCGATCATGCCCGCATGCGCGCACGTAAGGTGGCGGGGCTGGTAACGGTGGAGCTGCTGTAAGCCGCGATTATAGGTGTAAACCGAAACCTGACCAAGTTTTCAGTATTTGTCGTTGACACCTCCGCAGCGGTCTGTAGAATGCGCATCTCCTTCGAGGGACAGGCCGCTTCGGTGAGCCGGAATTCGAAGGTAACTGTTTGAAAGATTTAAAGAAAACGTTTTACAGATTCTTTAAATCAGCAGTTGACAGGGTGGCGATTCAGTGTAGAATGCGCACCACTTCTGAGGGAGGCAGCCAAACGGCAAATCTCTTGGATTCAACCACTTGAATTGGTTGAAGAAATTGAAGTCATTTTTAATTCTGGCTTCGAAAAATTCTTCAAAAAAGTGGTTGACTGAGGCGGCGAACGATGTAGAATACGCAGCCTCAATTGAGCAGCAGCTCAACGCTCTTTAACAAGTGAACCAAGTAATTCGTGTGGGCGCTGGCCGAGGTATTTCGGATACGAAATATCAGGACAGTGACTCGTCGAAATTGAGTTTTGTCTTGAGCAAGATTAAAGAATCTTTTGATTCTTGTATGATTTAAACTGAAGAGTTTGATCATGGCTCAGATTGAACGC
>JAVLAV010000106.1:0-6197 GCA_031580735.1 Marinobacter sp. | reverse complement strand
CCATGACCGTGAAGTACAAGGACGGTTCAACCGAAACCTGTGACCTGAAATCGCGGATCGACACTGCGAATGAGGCCACGTACTTCAAGCATGGTGGCATACTGCACTATGTGGTGCGGGAAATGCTGAAGAATGCCTGATCGGCAATGAGCTTCAGAAGGCAGAAAAGCCGGCGCTTTCAGCGCCGGCTTTTTGGTATGGGTTCAGGGCTTCTCTTGTAACGGCAGAAACACCCGGAAAACCGATCCTTTCCCTTCCTGTGATTCAAATCCTACATCACCCCCCATCGCCAGGACTAATTCTCTGGTAATAGCCAGGCCCAGCCCGGTGCCCTCCTTGCTGCGGGCCGAAGAGCTGTCCGCCTGGGCGAATTTCTGGAAAATACGAGTGCGGAATTCCTCCGGTATACCACAACCATGGTCTTCCACTTCTACCACCAGATGCTTATCGCGGGTTTTAACGCCCAACCGGACGGTTTCGCCCTCGGGGGAAAATTTCACCGCATTGGAGAGCAGATTAGCCAGGGCCTGTTTCATTCGAATCGGGTCGAAGCGTGCGTGTAAATCCGGTGTCCGGTTTTCCAGTTCGACGGTAATTCCCCTGGGCGTGGCATAGGGCTGGATTTCCTCGAGGGCAGCTTCCACGGTTTCTGTCAAAGGTTGGCTGCTGTTATGGATGGGCATTTTGCCGCTGGTTAGTTTTTCAATATCCAGCAGGTCGTCAATCAATACTCTCAACTGGTTAGCGTTGCGCCGGGCAATGCTGAGCATCTGTTCCGCTTTTTCCGCCAACGGGCCGGTCGCGCCGCCGATGACCAGTTCCAGCGAACCTGCAATCGAGGTAAGGGGTGTGCGCAATTCGTGGCTGACGGTGGAAATAAATTCGTTTTTCATCTGCTCGGCTTTGTGACGTTCGTCGATATCGACAATGTAGCCATGCCACAGAATACTGCCGTCCGGAAGTTTTTCCGGATTCGCCTGCCCCTCTACCCAGCGCCAGTGGTCGTCTTCCGCTCGAACCCGGTATTGGCGATGCCAGAAAGTGAGTGTGTCGGCGGACACCCTGATGGATTCCGCCACGCCCTCAAGATCATCCGGATGAATGGCGTTGAAGGCCTGGCTTGCGCTTTCTTGAGCCTCTGCTGCGGTAACACCATAGATTCGCTGGATGCCGGGGCTGGTATAAGGAAAAGTGCTGTTTCCGTCCGGCCAGAGGCGATACTGGTAGAGCATGCCGGGCGCATGGGTGACCAGTTTCTCCAGAGTTTCTGTTTGTTGCTGTTGTTGTATAACGTCGGCGATCCAGTTGGCCAGCAGGTTGACGAACATCTTGTCGATTTCGGTGAAGCCGGGCTTTCTCGGGGTTGCTGAGGAAAAGTTGAGAGTGCCAACGATTTCTCCATTGATCCAGATAGGCGCGGCGAGATAACTCTCCAGGCCGAACTCTGTGTAACAGGTTTGATCCTTATATCGGCTTCGGCCCATATGGCTGATGGCCAACACTTCGTTTTTGGCCAGTAACAAGGAACAATAGGTCTTGTTCAGTGGCAACGTCATGCCGTTTTCCAGGCTGTTGCCCAACCGTTCGTAATGCCAGCGAATGGTGTAGGCCTGGCCGGTGATGCTGCTGACAATTGCCGTATCCATGCTCAGAAACCGGCTTGCGATCACCAGAGCACGTTCAATGCGATCGGCTTCCTTGCCATGGGTGTCCAGAGCTATTTCATTCAGGATATTCAGGGCCCTTGCCCGCTCATCATAATATTCGCCCAGCTCGTGAAGCTGGAGTTCCCGCTCGACCATGTCAGCGAGGTGGCGCAGATTCTCCTCGTCTTCTTCGGAAAATCTTCTGGGCTTGCGGTCAATCAGGCACAGAGTGCCCAGGCGATAGCCGGATTGATCCACCAGTGGGGCTCCGGCATAGAAACGAATTCCCGGCTCGTCTGCCACCAGGGGGTTGTCGGCGAAGCGCTCATCATCCAGTGCATTTTCGATCACGAATGTTTGCGGACCCAGGATAGCGTGTCCGCAGAATGAGATATCCCGGCCTGTTTCCCTGACGCCCAAGCCATAACAGGACTTGAACCATTGCCGGTTTTCGTCGACCAGCGACACAAGAGCAACCGGCACATCAAAGAGTCGGGCCGCGAGATGGGTGATGCGATCAAAGCGCTCTTCCGGTGGAGTGTCCAGTAGATTGCTGGCTCGCAGTGCGGACAAACGTTGAGACTCTTCTGGTGGCTGTTCAGGCGTTTTCATGGGTTCTTTCGCCGTGTTTGCGTGTGTCGACAGGCAGTTCAATCCAGAAATGTGCTCCCGCCTGATAATAGTAACCAACCTCGCCATTCATCAGGTGGGCCAACTCCTGGCAAATAGCCAGCCCCAGACCAGTACCTGCTTTAGACTGCCTGGAGCCCGACTCTGCCTGAGCGAAACGATGGAAAAGGCGGGGCACGAAGTGTTCGGGCACGCCATCGCCGGGGTCAGAAATGATGATGCGAACTTTTTCGTCCGATTCCCGCTTCGCACTGAGGGTGACCGTTGAGCCCGCGGGACTGAACTTGCAGGCGTTACTGATAAAATTGTCCAGGATCTGTCTCAGCCGGTGCGGGTCTGTGAGTAGCTGGACATCAGGTAATTTTGCCACTTCCAGGCTGACGTTATGCTCCCGGGCGTAAGACTGGGTGGCGCCGCAGGCATCTTCAAGGGCCGAGCGAAGGCTGACGGTTGTGGACTGGATGACCAGTTGGCCGGCAACCGCCTTATTGAAATCCAGCAAATCCGAAATCAATCGCTGCAGCTGTTCACTGTTGCGCAGGGCGACGTCGATCATGGTGCTGGCTTTGTCAGGCAACGGACCGACTTTACCTGAGGCCAGCAGCTTCAGTGAGCCACTGATGGATGTGAGGGGAGTTCTCAGTTCATGGCTGACGTTAGACACGAACTTGCTTTTCAGGTCATCCAGAGCTTCGCGTTCGTCCATCAATCGGTTAAAGGCCCGGGCAACACTGCGGATTTCCGGGGCGCCACGTTCGTTCAGCCGACCGGGACTGTCCATGTGTTCAGACATTTCACGCATTTTTTCTGCCATCTGTTCCAATGGTCCTGACACGGTGCGGGATAACGCCAGTACGAGGATGGTCATAACCAGCAAAACTATCACGCTGATAACGACAAACTGATTGAACGAGGCCCTGGCGGGAGCGATGGCCTGTGAATAAGGGGTGGCACGCAAAAACAGCCAGCCGACCCGCTCCAGGTGGCGGGTGGCGTATATCCAGCGCTTGCCGGATTTGTCTTCCACCACGCCGGAAGTGATTCCGGACAGTGCGGCATCAATCAGTTCGGACTGACCGGGGTCCGGTAATGGCGGCATCAGGTTGCCAGGATCAACCGAATCCACTCTGGTAAAAAATTTCGTGTCCAGGACCTTGAATACCGCTTCGCCCGACTGGTCATCGGTGTCCGGTAGAAGGCTGGTGTTACTCAGATCAATAACGCCGCCTGCAAAACCCAGAAGTTTGCCGTTATCGCTGTGAACAGGGTAGAGAAAAGAAATAAGGGGTACGCCGGTGGTGCGTCCCATGATCGGCCGACTGATATAGGGTTTTTCACTGAACATGGCCTGTTTGAAGTGGCCACGGTCGGCGTAGGAGGTGCCCAGGCGGTTCTCTACATAACGGTCTTCTGCAATCGCGACAGCATTGGCATCGAACGCCAGCAAGCCAAGATCAAAATACTCTGACAGCAGAGTTTGCCGGCGGAGCATGGCGCTGAGTGTTTCCGGGGGCAGCAGCTTTTCACCATCGGTCATTTGAGCGGCAAGTGCGCCGAGCGCGCTTAGCCTTATCTGCAGTCTTTGATTGACCTGGCTGGCATAGGTTTCGGTTTCCAGTTGCTGGCGCTGGGTCAGTACGTTTTCAAAATCAGTGACCAATTGCTGATAGGCAGTGGTGGCCAGTAAAGCAACCGTCAGTATGGTGCTGCATACCGCAATAACGGCAAAACGGCTGCCAAAAGAGAGGTTTTTCAAGTTTAGCCTCAAGTGGTTATGGCACAGGTTGTTTAAACATGTTTTTATGAACCCGAGGATAGAAGATTTTTCGAACAATCGAAAACAAAGACGGGCAGATTGAATACCATGGTAACAGGAGCAACCGGCGATGTTTCGTCGCGCCTGGCCCAATTGCGAGAGCGGTTTTCGGCGCGTGCTGCCGACGACCTGAAAGAGCTGGAGGAACGGATCCGGCTGATGCAGGGAGAGGGCGCTGACAATCTGGTGGTCAGTGATGTTTGCGCGCGCCTGCATCGCCTGGCCGGTTCTGCGGGTACGTTCGGTTTTCCGGAATTGGGTGAAGCGGCCCGAAGCCTGGAAAAAATGCTGAAAACCAAAACCAGCCATGAAAACAGCAGGGAAGTCTCCAGTCTGGCGCTGGAAAAGATTCTAGCGTTACGAACCATGCTGGAGACTCCGCCTGTGCCGGAGCCGGAGCCGGAGACGGAGTATCACCGGGCCGGCCCTGAAGTCCCGGAAGGCAGTCACGGTGTGCGGGTCAGTGTACTGTTGGTGCCAGGGGCTGACGCCGATCATGAGTGGCTTGCGGGGGCTCTGGCGGCTTACGGCTTTGACTGCCAATTCATCCCGGATTCCGGTATTAAGGCACTTCCTGCTCTCGCCGGGCAGGGGCAGATAGCCACAGTGATTTTGAGTGCTGACGATTGCCTGGCTGACATTATGCGCACACGGGATGCCAGCGATGATGAGCAGATCCGCCGTCTGCCAGTGGTATGCCTGAGCGAAGAGCGTACTTTTGAGAGTCGATACCAGGCGGCAGCTATGGGGGCGGACGGCTTCTTTGGCCGGTCTCCAGATCTGCCCGAGTTAGCAGAGCGCATTGAGTATCTGGCGCTTGAGCGCAGTTCAGGGGTGCACGGCCGTGTCCTTCTGGTGGAAGACGATCCGGAACTGGCAGAACACTATGCACTGGTGCTCAGGTCGCATGGTGTGGAAGTGCTCTGGGTCAACGAACCTGTCCGGTTGATGGCCGAGCTGTCGTCGTTCAGCCCGGACATCCTGTTGATGGACGTTCAGTTGGGGGAATATTCCGGCGTTACCCTGGCCCGAATGGTGCGTTTCGATCCTCAATGGCTGAGTCTGCCTATCATTTATCTGTCTTCCGAGGATAATCCCGATACCCAGCTTGAGGCCTTGTCCAGAGGCGCTGATGAATTTCTGATGAAGCCGGTGTCTGACGACTATCTTGTGCGTGCAGTGCTGATACGCTGTTTCCGGGCCCGGCAGCTGTTCCGGCTGATGAACCGGGACAGCCTGACCGGCCTGTTAAAGCACTCACTGATTAAACAGGAAGCGGAAAAGGAATTGGCCCGGTGCCGTCGTGACGGCCATGCCGCCAGCGTTGTGATGGTGGATCTCGATCACTTCAAGCAGGTGAACGACACTTATGGCCATCGATCGGGGGATGTGGTGATTAAAGCGCTGGCAAACACCCTGCGCAATCGCCTGCGGGAAACCGACATGATTGGCCGTTACGGTGGCGAGGAATTTCTGGTGGTACTGCCGCATTGCGATACGGATTCTGCTGCACGGTTGTTCAAGGATATTGCCGGCGCTTTCGCGCAGCTGACGTTCAACGGAAATGAAGATACCTTTAACGTGACCTTGTCAGCGGGGATCGCCGCTATCAACGATTATGTGACGGGGGATGAAGCGATCGATGCAGCTGATCAGGCCTTGTATCAGCGCAAGCGTGCCGGCCGTAATGGCATTACTGTGTATGGAAATAATTGATGGTTACTTGCTGGACTCGGGTTTATGAACGTACTGGTACTTGAAGATGATGATCTTGTCGCTGAATTGCTGGAAACCGTTATTGCCAGCGCGTATCCAGGGGCCAAGGTGGAGAAGTTTATCTCGGTTCACGAGGCCATCGCCGGAGCGGACAAGCATTCATTTGATCTGGTAATCACCGACTGGAACCTTCCTGATGGCTCGGGCCTGGAACTTGTGCGCAGACTTCGCAGTCAGGATGGCGATCTGCCTATTGTCATGGTGTCTGGTCGCTCTGACCGCGACTCGGTACTCAAGGCCGCCCACTACGGCATCAGCGGTTACATTACCAAGCCGTTCAGCGTGGAAATGGTGCATGAACGACTGGCTGCGTTGATAGAGCCGGGTCC
>JAVLAV010000105.1:0-6288 GCA_031580735.1 Marinobacter sp. | reverse complement strand
CAAGGCCGGCTGTTGTCAGCCACTGCGCGCCGCGCAATTCCCGGTTGACCAGTGGACTGGCGGCACGCAGCAGAAAAACCGTAATACGCTGCAGTACAAAACCCACCCAGAAACCAGCAATCGGGGACAGAATCAGAGCCAGTAACACCTTGGTGACGCCGGTCACTTCACCATGAGCGAGCGCCTCAAGGCCCCACACTACCTGCTCCGGACCGGCGGAGACGACAACCGCGCCACACATACCACCAACCAGCGCGTGGGACGACGACGAGGGCAGGCCCCGCCACCAGGTCAGCAAGTTCCAGACTGTTGCCGCCAGAATACCGCAAAGAACAACCATCAGAGACAGGGTTTTGGGCAAACTCTCCAGGGTGACAAACTTGCCGATGGTATTAGCCACAGCCGTGCCACCCAGCACCGGGCCCAGAAAGGTAAAGCCGCCCACGATCATCACCGACTGGATCGGCGTCATGGCGCGGGATGCAATCACGGGGGCAATCATGTTGGAGGCGTCGTGAAAGCCATTGGTAAAGTCGAAAAGTACAACAATGCCAACAGCAAGGACTATCAGTAGCCCGACTGAATCCATACTTCGGGCTCCAGCAGAAAGGATAAGCGCGACGAAAGGCGCCCACTATAACTGAACGTCTGCTTAAGGATATAGCCTTTCGAACGATGCAATAAAGCTGGCCATTATTGCTAAATGCTCAGGAAATGAAATCCGAACATCGCCAAGATCATGCTGACATTTCCGGCAGGCCCCAGTCAGGGTGCCGGCTCTTCACCCGGCGGGGGCGGGGGCTGGTCCTCCCGGGCAGAAACACTCTCTCCGCCGTCTTCGTCCGGCTCTCCGGAATCTGCACGCCGCATCAGTATCGTACCGCCCTGGAGCAACAGTGCCCTGAGCCGAGGATCTCCCTGTTCAGCAATGCCCACGGCGAAGGCCATCAGGACCGCTTCCCACGGATTCTCCAGAATCAGATCCCGGAGCACGTTTATGCCCGACGCGGATTTGTCATCGGCTGTTTTATCGGATTTATCGGATGTTTTTGAGGGTTTGGGGCGGGTCAGTCGCTGGAAAAACAGCGCAAGCAAACACACACACACGGCACCGATCAGCCCCATCGCTCCAGCTTCGCCAAGCCATGGCGTGAGCGACAGGACCGCAGCCTGAACCAATAGATAGAATCCGGTAAGTAACAGGGCGGTGAGCAAGACCATCGCCAACCCGAAACCAATAATGGCGGCGGCAGCTTTTCGCAACGCACCCTTTACCTGAGCGGAATCAAGCATGATCAGCGATCAAACAGCTTGCCCACCAGGACACCGGCCAGAAACATGAGAATAATGCTCAGGAATGGCCGTTCCTCAATTCTGTTCTCAACGTCATGGACGGCCCTGTCGCCGGCATCCTTGGCGCGACCCAGTGCTTCGTCACCTTTTTGCCGGACCTGACCCAGGGCGTCGAGGCTTTCACGACGAATTTCATCACGCAGGCTATTGATGCTGCTCTTCTGGCCTTCCGAAACTGTCTTGGTCAGTTTGGCCATATCCTCGCGGAGCGACTGAAGATCCTGCTTTACCTGTTTGTAATCGTCCTGTGGAGATTTCGATTCCATTTTGTGCCTCCTTAAACAACAGATTTACTTTCAGTCTGGCATGTTCGGAAATAGAGAGTGCCTCCACGACTATTAAACTCAACGACCTATCGGTGGAAGCAATCAAAGCCTAGCACAGGATTCTGGGATGTACCCAACTGCGGCCGGCCCCCAACACCCCGCCCAACGGCAAAGTGACCATCCGTAAACTGACCACGATCAATGGTACTGCTCAATAGCACACACCTCGCTGGCGGCCCGTCAATTCTTCTGCCATGGTATACAGCCGTAAATCATCACCACAGAGCAGGGCTGCTTCAATGGCCGGCGGCAGGGAGCACGCCTTTCGTATCCTGTTACCGACATCACTTGGGACGATGCATGTTTGAAGTTATGAATGACCTCTTCAGTGCGGGGCGACATTCGCGCTATTTCAACCACACGCGAAGCTACAGCCTGTTCTCGCGGGTGCGCATGATTGCCTGGATCCTGGTGGTACTGCAGACAGTCTGGATTCTGGTGGACTGGCTGCTGCTTCCAGAAGGCGTCAGCAGTACCATCGCTTATGGCCGTGTCGCCGCCAGCCTGTCCTGCCTGGCACTGGGAGTCTGGTTCAGTCATCCCTATCGGCTTGATGTTTCATTGATTCGTTTGCTGTTGCTGGTGTTGGTACTCACGCTGTTCCAGACCTGGAGCAACTGGGTATTGATTGGGCAGGGCTTCGAATCGGAAGTACTGGCCGGCTACGCCTTCTTCCCCTTCATGATCATTACCATGCTGGCCATTTTCCCTCTGACCATTCTGGAGGTCGCCGGATTTGCCGTATTTGTCATCCTGGTCGAGCTGGTCAGTCAGCTTTGGAGTGGCAAGTTCGGCCTGGTGGCTGGGCTGAATGATCTGTGGCTGCTGGCAGTGCTGGGCTGCATTGCTGGGTGGGCGTCCGTGAACCAGCTCAGCATGCTGCTGGTGCTTTATCGTCAGGCCACCCGTGACCCACTGACTGGCCTCGCCAATCGCCGCCAGGTAATGGACCAGTTAGATGGTGATATCAAGGATGCACACGAGCATGGCACGCCACTGGCGGTATTGCTGTTTGATCTGGACAAGTTCAAGAGCTTCAACGACAACCACGGCCATGCGGCAGGAGATCTGGTACTTAAAGAGTTTGCCAAAATCCTCAAAAATGGCGCCAGCCGCAAGGTGGATCTGGCCGGGCGTTTCGGGGGCGAAGAGTTTCTGATGATTCTGCCGGGCATGGATCAGGCAGCAGCCGTCAAAATAGCAGATGCCGTACGCGAAGGATGCCACAACACCAGGCTCAAGGTGCCGGGGGGTGAGGAAGTCAGTTTCAGCACCAGCATTGGCATTGCTGTGCTGGACGATAAATCGGAGGACCGCACCCTGCTACTTCAACGAGCCGACGATGCACTCTACGCTGCCAAGGATGGTGGTCGGGACCGCCACATGGTGGCCCCGCCCATTGCGGCAGAATTGCCATAAGTCACGCCAGGGACCGTAATTACTCATCGCAAAAATACCGCTGGGTGCCGTGGCTGGCAATGGCCTCGGCAATGCGTTCAACGCTCTGCAGGTAGGCGGCAACGCGGAAATCGACTTTGGCTTCTTCCGCACGATCAAAGCAGAGTTCGGCCTGCCCCACCAGCTGGTCAGACAAGCGTGCGTTGATATAGCTTTCTGACCAATAGTCGCCGGTACGATTCTGAATCCACTCAAGGTAGCTGACAATTACCCCGCCAGCATTGGCCAAAACATCCGGTAGCACAGTGATTTTCTGCTCCGACAGGCGTTTGTCTGCTTCAGCTGTGACCGGCCCATTGGCAATTTCCAGAACAGCGCCGGCACGAACCTTCCCCACGTTGTCGGTCGTGATCGCATTTTCCAAAGCCGCCAGCACCAATACATCCACATCCAGGGCCAGCAGCTCGTCCTGGCCGATCTGGTCAACATCGCTCTCGGTGCACACAGACGATTCGCAATAAACCATGCCCTTGAGCTCCCGGGTTTTGTTCTTGTGTCGCCAGATGGGCTCCGGATCCAGGCCCTGCCTGGCGTGGATCGCACCTTTGGAATCAGAAAGGGCCACTATTCGGTAACCGGCTTCCCGGGCCAGACGCGCAAAGTGATATCCGGCATTACCGAAGCCCTGCACCGCAATAGTCATATTCTCCGGGCGTTTTCCCCGCCGTTTGGCCCAGGCGTCCAGCACGTACAGAGCCCCACGACCGGTGGCGGCGGTGCGACCGGCAGAGCCACCCATCGCAAGTGGCTTGCCGGTAATAATGTCGGGCACCTGCTTGCGGCAGATTTCAGAATACTCATCCGCCATCCACCCCATAACAATTTCATTGGTATTGACGTCTGGCGCGGGAATATCACGGTTTGGCCCGATTACATCGTAAAAGGCACGGATATAGGCTCGGGACAGGCGCTCGAGCTCCATCCTCGACAATGACTTCGGGTCTACCTGAACACCCCCTTTGGCGCCTCCGAATGGCAGATTAACCACGGCGCATTTGAGCACCATCCAGAAGCCCAGAGTGGTAACTTCGTCGACATTCACCTTGGGGTGGAAACGAATCCCGCCCTTGCAGGGCCCGCGACAGTGATCATATTGAGCCCGCCAGCCCGGGAAAAACCTTAAACTGCCATTGTCCATACGAACCGGAATAGCAGCCTGATGGACCCGCATGGGTTGGTGAAGTTGTCGCCGGACATCGTCGTCCACATCAAGACGGTCGAAAATATCCGCCATCCGGGATTGCGCATCACTTAACAGGCTTTTCTGTTCACCCATACGGCTCCTCTCCTGAGTCATCGTCTGTGAATCCGAGTATGACGATCAGGCCGCTTTTCTGCCAGGTTGATCACCCGGTCTCACCTTTTGATTTTGACCACCCGTTTTGACCTGAGTCAGTAGCGCATCCATCAATATTGTTCTAACTTTATCAATAGATGTAATAACAAAAACCGAAAGGGAGCAGGTTATGGCCACTATCGTAATAGTCGGCGCCGGCCTGGGCGGTATGCCCATGGCATTCGAGATGCGCGAACAGGCGCGAAAAACCGATCGCATCGTGATGATATCCGACAAGGACTATTTCCATTTTGTCCCCTCCAACCCCTGGGTGGCGGTGGACTGGCGTCAGCCCGAAGACATCAAGATCCCCCTGGCCGGCGTACTGAAAAAGAAAAACGTCGAGCTGGTTGTCAGCGCAGTTACGCGGGTGGATCCCGAAGCCCGAAAAGTGGTCCTGGCTGATGATTCCAGCGTTGAATACGACCACCTGATTCTCTCAACAGGACCGCGACTGGCGTTTGATGAAGTGGAAGGCCTCGGACCGGACGAGGGCTTTACCCAGTCCATCTGCCATGTTGACCACGCCGAGAAGGCTCGGGATCGCTGGCAGGAATTCACGGAGAAACCGGGGCCCGTAGTCGTTGGTGCGGTACAGGGCGCCTCCTGTTTCGGGCCTGCGTACGAGTACGCCTTCATTCTGGACCGGGATCTGCGCACCCGGAAGATCCGCGACAAGGTTCCCATGACCTTTGTCACCCCGGAACCCTATATCGGCCACCTGGGGCTGGGCGGCGTGGGCGACAGCAAAAGCATGCTGGAATCGGAACTCCGCCAGCATCACATCAACTGGATATGCAACGCCAAGGTGGAGAAAATTGAAGACGGCACCATGCATGTGCTGGAGGTTAATGAAGACGGCAGCGAGAAAACCCGCCATGAGTTGCCTTTCGACTACTCCATGATGCTGCCGGCCTTTACCGGCATCGATGCCGTGCGGGGCATCGAAGGGCTTGTCAATCCCCGGGGCTTCATCATTATCGACGACCACCAGCGCAACCCCACCTATCCCGACATCTGGGGGATCGGTGTCGCCGTGGCCATCGCGCCCCCGGGGAAAACACCGCTACCGGTCGGCGTTCCCAAAACCGGCTTCATGATTGAAAGCATGGTAACAGCCACTGCCCTGAACATCCGCGCGGTTCTGGATGAGCAGGAGCCGGAGAGCCAGGCCAGCTGGAATGCCGTGTGCCTGGCCGACATGGGCGATACCGGTATTGCTTTCGTGGCCATCCCGCAGATTCCACCACGCAATGTGAACTGGATGAAGAAGGGGAAATGGGTGCACTACGGCAAGGTTGCCTTCGAGAAATACTTCATGCACAAGGTACGCGCCGGTACCGGTGAGCCCATATACGAACGCTACGTGATGAAAACCCTGGGTATCGACAAGCTTAAGCAGCCCTGAGCCTCCGGGCCGCTATGGCCCGGGGTCAGACTTATTCCCGGAGACGTTAACCGATCAACGCCCTCAACTCCTGCAGAAACTGGTCGCGGAGCTCCCGGACGTCAGCCAGCATGGCCAGTGCCTGATCGGTATTGCCTTTTGCATGGGCCGCCACGGTGTCTCGTCCCAGTTGGTGTAACTCCCGGTGAAGCTTGTCCAACTGATGCACCTCCGGGCTCAGGGAAAACCGCGAGCGGGCTTCATTGTCAATCCACAGGCCCGCCCGGCACTGGTGGTAATCCATCACGGGCAAGGTATCTCTTGCCCCAGTCAGCCACTGGTGCAGGTCTTTTACCCAGCGCCGATGCTCTACCTCGGCGTAAAGCAGGGGCAGGTTATGGGATTTCACGGGAACCTGCTGACGCCAC
>JAVLAV010000104.1:0-6477 GCA_031580735.1 Marinobacter sp. | reverse complement strand
TGGCCATGTACCACGATCAGGGCTTGCCGGTGCTGAAATTTCAGGGCTTTGGCCGTGCGGTGAATATCACTCTGGCGAGCATTTTGGACACGGGAATACCGGTCCACTTGGAGACAATCTCAGCGATTTCTTCGTCCGTCACCCGGTTGCGCAACAGCTTCATTTCCATCATCTCGGCCTGGCTGGCCATATCCAGCTGGCGTTCGAGCTCCGGAATGGTGCCGTACTGTAGTTCGGACATGCGGCCCAGATCGCCAGCACGACGGGCGTTTTCAAGATCGATCCTGGCCTGTTCCAGCTGACTCTTGATCTTCTGGGAGCCATGCAGAGCGGCTTTTTCAGTGTTCCAGACCTCTTCGAGGTCAGCGTATTCACGCTCGACACCGGTAATTACCGCAGACAACTCTTCCAGCCGCTTTTTCGATGCAGCGTCGGTTTCTTTCTTCAGGGCCTCGCGTTCGATCTTCAACTGAATCAACCGGCGCTCAAGACGATCCAACGCTTCCGGTTTGGAGTCCATTTCCATGCGGATCTGGCTGGCAGCTTCGTCCACCAGATCAATCGCCTTGTCCGGCAACTGGCGATCCGCAATATACCGATGCGACAGTTTCGCAGCAGCGATAATGGCGCCGTCGGTCACTTCCACACCGTGGTGAACTTCGTAGCGTTCTTTGAGGCCGCGCAGAATCGCAATGGTGTCTTCTTCGTTGGGCTCGCTGACCAGCACTTTCTGGAAACGGCGCTCCAGGGCCGCGTCTTTTTCGATGTTTTCACGATACTCGTCGAGAGTGGTCGCGCCCACACAGTGCAGTTCGCCCCGCGCCAGAGCCGGTTTGAGCATGTTGCCGGCATCCATGGAGCCTTCGGCTTTACCGGCGCCAACCACGGTATGAATCTCGTCAATAAACAGGATGATCTGACCTTCCTGTTTGGACAATTCGTTGAGTACGGCTTTCAGGCGTTCTTCGAACTCGCCGCGGAATTTGGCGCCGGCAATCAGCGACCCCATATCCAGAGAGAGGACTTTCTTGTCTTTCAGGCCGTCCGGCACTTCGCCGTTCACGATGCGCTGGGCAAGGCCTTCAACAATCGCGGTTTTACCGACGCCGGGCTCACCAATCAACACCGGGTTGTTCTTACGGCGGCGCTGCAAGACCTGAATAGTGCGGCGGATTTCGTCATCACGACCGATAACCGGGTCGAGTTTGCCGGCTTCAGCTCTTTCGGTGAGGTCGATGGTGTATTTGTCGAGCGCCTGGCGGTTTTCTTCGGCACTGGGGTCGTCAACAGTTTCACCCCCGCGTACATCGTTGATGGCGTTTTCCAGGGCGGCTTTGTCAACACCCTGTTCTCTTAGAACCCGGCCCAGGGAGCCGCGATCTTCCAGCGCTGCCAACAACATGAGTTCGCTGGAGACAAACTGGTCACCACGTTGCTGGGCCAGTTTGTCGGAGATGTTGAACAGGCGCCCCATGTCGTTGGACATGGAAACGTCGCCAGCGCTGTTCTGCACTTCGGGCAGGTTTTCGATTTCTTTGGCGATGGCCTGGCGCACGCGACCGGGCTCAACGCCAATCTGTTTGAGCAACGGTTTGATGGAGCCACCCTGTTGGTCCATGAGGGCCTGCATGAGGTGGACGGGCTCGATGAAGTTGTGGTCTTTGCCTACCGCAATGGACTGCGCGTCCGCGAGGGCGGTTTGCAGTTTGCTGGTGAGTTTGTCGATTCTCATGTGTTCGCTTCCCCGAATTTCTCTGATGAATACCCGTTTTTGGTATCGGGGTATTCGGATTGCTTTGTCTTTAATGTAGGGGCAAGTGGGGGGACTTCAAGCTTCTGCGGAAAAATCGTCAGAAAATTGACGGTTATCATTATGCAGCCGCATCTGACCATGGGTGGACACTGTCTGTCAGAAAATGCCGTGAATACATCCATCCTGAGGCGGCCATAGAACGGTGCAAGGGCTGTCACAGGATTCCTTTTCCAGAAAGCGCTGTGAATACATCCCTGGCAGATTTTTGCTCCTGCAAAATCTGCACTTCCACCATCCATGGCGGTCGTGCTTCTCTGCAGCATCCATGCTGCAGAAATTTCTGGAAAAGGAATCCTGTGCCAGCCCCCTACAGTTTAGGAGTTGATTTCTTGGAGTCAGCTTGAGGCAATGCTAGTTGGAGTTATTTTCCTAACCAGACCAGCGTTGCCATTCGGCCTGTCTGGCCATCCCTTCTGAAAGAATAAAAACGCTCGGCGTGGGTAACCGTGCACAATCCCCCACCATGAATAGCCGCAACACCTGAGTTGGTTAACCGGATTCTCGCCAGTTGGTAGATATCGGCCATGTAGTGACCGGGACGAGCGCCGGTTGGAGTGAAGGCTTTTTCGGCTTCGGGGTGATGGGCTATGAACGCTTCCCGGACTTCGGGGCCGACTTCGAAGCTTTCAGGGCCGATCGCGGGGCCGAGCCAGGCGGTCAGGTTGGCGGGGGTGACTGCCATAGCGGTAATCAGGTTTTCCAGTACGCCGCCGCAGAGGCTGCGCCAGCCGGCGTGGGCGCCGCCAATCGTGGTGCCGTTCTGGTCCGCCAGCACGACGGGCAGGCAGTCTGCGGTAAGGATGGCGCAGGCAATGCCGGGGTGGCGGGTGTAACTGGCGTCTGCCTCCGGGTAGGTATCGGCATTCGCTTCGGTCATCTCGACAACGTTTGTGCCGTGCACCTGGTTGAGCCAACCGATGTCATTGGCCTTCAGGCCGGTGTACTCGGCCAGGCGGTGGCGGTTTTGCTGTACGTGTTCGGGTTGGTCGCCCACGTGGCTACCCAGATTGAGGGTTTGCCAGGGCGGTTCGCTTACGCCGCCGTGGCGGGTGGTGCACAGGGCCCGGACATTGGCCGGGGCGGGCCAGTCCGGATGGATGATGTGCGCTTCAGTAATCACGGCCTTCCAGCTCCCGGGCGTGTTGGCGCAGGGCTTCTATCAGGTTGACCATATCATCCGGCAGGGGCACCTCCCAACTGAGGGTTTCTCCGGTTTCCGGGTGTTCGAGGGTCAGTTTTCTGGCGTGCAGGGCCTGCCGGGTGAAGGCGGCAAGCACTTCTCTGAGTTCTTCGGTAGTGCCTTTGGGCAGGCGCAGGCGGCCGCCGTAGACCGGGTCACCGACCAGCGGGTGGCGTACGTGGGCCAGGTGCACGCGAATCTGGTGGGTTCGGCCGCTTTCGAGTTTGCAGTGAATGTGCGTGTGGGCGGCGAAGCGTTCGATCAGGCGATAGTGGGTCACAGCGGGTTTACCGCTGGCCACGACAGCCATGCGCTTACGATCCTGCGGGTGGCGGCCGATAGGTTCGTCGATTGTGGCGCCGCCCGTGAGGGAGCCAACAACCACGGCTTCATATTCACGCCCCATGGTTCGGGTTTGCAGTTGTTCAACCAGTGAGGTGTGAGCAATCAGGCTGCGGGCCACCACCATAATCCCGGAGGTGTCTTTGTCCAGACGGTGAACAATGCCGGCCCGGGGCAGGTTTTCCACTTCCGGGGCGTGGTTGAGCAAAGCGTTTACCAGGGTGCCATCAGCATGGCCGGCGGCGGGATGAACCACGAGGCCGGCGGGTTTGTTGATCACCAGCAGGTGCTCGTCTTCATACACAATATCAAGCGTGATCGGTTCGGCCTGCCAGGTAACTTGCGCTTCCGGCTCGGCATCCAGCGCCAGTTCATCGCCAATCATCACTTTGTCCCGGGGTTTGCGGGATTTTCCATTGACGGTCAGCGATCCGTTTTTGATCCAGGATTGCAGACGCGAGCGCGAATGTTCGGAGATCAGCTCCGCCGCGGCCTGGTCAAGGCGTTTTCCACTCAGTTCCGGAGGAACGTTGTAGTGGCCGGTAATTCGGTTTTCAGAAGACATAAGTTACCTTTCGGTCAGACGGGCGCATCTATATTCCGCAAACACTGCACACGGAGCTGGTTCCCCGTTACAATGGCCCATTCATTGAATTACAACATTATACGGGATTCCGGCATGAGATCAGTTGTCCGTTTACTGCTACTTTCCACTTTCATTGCTCTGGCCGCCGGTTGTGCGTCCCAGGAAGAGGCGGAAGTGCTGCCGGAAAAAACCTACTACGAGAATGCCCGGCAGGCCATGAACTCGGGCAATTTCAACGAGGCCGAGCAGAATCTGGATTCTCTGGAGACCTATTATCCCTTCGGTCGTTATGCCGAACAGGCCCAGCTGGACCTGATTTATGCCCGCTATCAGAACATGGATCTGGAAGGCTCACGCGCCGCTGCCGACCGCTTCATGCGGCTGAACCCGCAAAGCGAGCAGTTGGACTATGCGCTCTATATGCGCGGCCTGGCTTCTTACAACCTGGACCTGGGTCTGGCTGCGCGCTATATGCCAATTGATGTATCTGCCCGCAACCCGGGTGAACAATTGCAGGCCTTCCGTGACTTTTCACAATTGCTGAACCGCTTTCCAGACAGCCAGTACGCCGCCGACGCCCGCCAGCGAATGATCGCTGTGCGCAACCGCATGGCGGCCCTGGAGCTGCACGCGGCGCGCTATTACATCAAGCGTGAAGCATACCTGGCGGCAAACAATCGAGCCCGCTATGTGGTGGAGAACTTTCCGTCCACACCGGCAGTGGAAGAAGCACTGATTCTGCTCACCGATACCTACCGGGTACTGGAACTGGACGATGCTGCCGAAGACTCGGTAGCCACCCTGCGCAAGAATTTCCCGGAAAGCGATGTTTTTGCCGACAACGGAGACTATCAGTCTGACCGGCTGCGTCGCCAGGATCGATCGCTCCTGAATGTGGTCACATTCGGCCTGGTGGGCGAGGACTGACCTCACCCACCATAGCTTGCTTCAGCTGCCCGGTTTCCAGCCATTGGTGATCGGGTAGCGGCGATCCTTGCCAAAGCCCCGTTCAGTAATACGCACGCCAATCGGCGCCTGCCGACGCTTGTATTCGTTGATGTCCACCAGGCGCACCACTCTGCGCACGTCCTCGCTCTGGAAACCCTCGGCAATAATCGCTTCAGCACTGTAATCCCGTTCCACATACAGGTTCAGAATCTGGTCCAGAATGTCATAACCGGGCAGGCTGTCTTCATCTTTCTGGTCTGGCGCCAGTTCGGCTGAAGGCGGACGGGTAATAACCCGCTCGGGAATCGTCGGAGAAAGCGTGTTTCGATAACGCGCCAGGCGGAAAACCAGGGTTTTCGGCACATCCTTGAGCACATCAAAACCACCCGCCATATCGCCATACAGCGTGGAATAGCCGACCGCCAGCTCGCTTTTGTTGCCGGTGGTCAATACCAGATGGCCAAACTTGTTGGACAACGACATCAGTAATACACCCCGCAGGCGGGCCTGCAGGTTTTCTTCCGTGGTGTCGGTGTTGGTGCCTTCGAAGGGGGCGGCCAGGGTTTCCATGAATACGTCGTACATGGGCTCAATGGAAAACACATCATACTGAACACCCATGGCGGTCGCCTGGGCCTGGGCATCTTCCAGGCTGGCGCTGGAGGTGTAGCGGAACGGCATCATCACGGCCCTCACCCGCTCCTTGCCAAGGGCATCAGCGGCTACGGCCAGGGTCACGGCCGAATCGATGCCACCGGATAGGCCCAAGACAACGGACTTGAAGCCATTCTTGTTCACATAATCACGAACACCGATCACCAACGCGTTGTACACGTTGGCTTCCAGCGAAGGCTCTTCCGGCAACGGCCGGGATACCGGCTGGCAGTGATGCTCGTACAGAAAGTCCACCGGGAACAGCCCTTCGGCAAACTGGGGCACTTCCGCTGCCAACACGCCGGAATGGTCGTACACCATGGAACCACCATCGAACACCAGCTCGTCCTGGCCGCCAACCAGGTTCACATACATAATTCCCACCTGGTTGTCGGTGGCTTTGCGTTCGAGCAAGGCCTTGCGCCGGGCCTGTTTGTCGATGTCGTAGGGAGAGGCGTTCAGATTCAGCACCAGTTTGGCACCAGCAGCCGCGGCATCCTCCAGTGGACCTTCTTTCCAGAGATCCTCACAGACAGTAATACCAACCGGCACACCACGAATATTCAGTACCAGCGCTTCTTTACCTTCGCCAAAGTAACGCTTCTCATCGAACACCTGATAGTTCGGCGGACAGCGCTTGGAGTAACTGGCCCGGATATCTCCGCCCTCAATCACGACTGCCGCGTTATAGAGCAAACCGCCGGAACGCAGCGGCGCACCAAATACAATGGCCGGCTCCAGGGCCGCGTTTTGCAGCTCTGCCAGCGCCTCAGCCACACGCAAATCCAGGCTTGGGCGCAGTAACAGATCTTCCGGTGGGTAACCGGTGAGTGCCAGCTCCGGAAACACCACGATGTCTGCCTGATGATCAGCATGAGCCTCCCGGGTAGCCTGAATAATCCGCTCTGTGTTGCCCGGGATATCCCCCACCAGAAAATCCAGCTGGGCCATTAC
>JAVLAV010000103.1:0-6491 GCA_031580735.1 Marinobacter sp. | reverse complement strand
AATTGCCAACTGGCTGAATGCCCGCCAGGAAACCCGGCGCGGCGAAGCCAATCCCTATGATGCCTGGATCGAGATGTACGAAAGCGACGAATTCCAGGAAGCCATGCAATCAGAAATTGCCTGGCTGAACGAGCAACTGGCAGATGTGTCTGAGAAACGGTTTGAACAACTGGGCCGCATCTTCCGGGACGCCACACGGCTGGAAATCGATTTCTGGGAAATGGGCCTGAATCTGAGTGACTGACGCTCACCCAGTCAACGACGATAAAACCAACTTCGTCAGAAGCTCGTATTTCTATGGCAGAACAATCGCCCACAACCAAACCTGAAGGAGATCACCCCATGGCAGACGACGACACTCTGAAAGCCCTTAAAACCGCCTTCACCTTCATGCCACAGCCGGTGGAAGTGAACCGCTTTGAGTATGGTGACGACGCAGACAGGATTCTTCAGCAGGTGAACTTTGTCCGGGAGGTTCTGGACAGGCACGGCATCGATCCGGAAGAAGTGGCGGACGAGATCAACCCGAGCGCCGCCCCCAACTCGTGCTACTAGAAAGCACGTTATGACAGCCAAGGTCAGAACCCGGGTTCTCTTTCACTCCCGACACCTCAACATCTACTTGGTTCGGTACCCGGAGGGTCACAAGGTGGTACCGCACGTGGATATGGTGTCCGAGGGGCGGCTGTACAAACTCAATCTCGTGCTCAAAAAACCGGATGCCGGTGGCCGATTCCTGTGTGAAAAGAATATTTTCGACCTAGGCGGACGCCTCTACCTCTTCCGCCCCGACCTTTACCAACACCGGGTCTCCAGGATCGAGCGCGGAAATCGTTGGCTGCTGAGTTTCGCGCTGACCCGCGCCTGATGGCCGAAGTCACGCGCCGGCCTCTTTAAAAAAGGAGCAGGTTCGCACAAGGCGCCTGCCCCCTTATTCACCTAGGCATTGCCCTCAGCGATCAACAATCGGCGCTCGTGATGAAGGCCTTTGAGTAGACTGTAACTCATCACCAACAGCACCAGCGTGAAAGGCAAACCAACACTGAGCACGCCGGCCTGCAACGCACCTAGTGCCTGCTCACCGCCAACAAACAACAGCACACCGGCAATGGAACCTTCCGTGACGGCCCAAAAGATACGCTGAGCTTTCGGCGCGTCCGTTTTACCCCCTGAGGTGATGCTATCGACCACCAGTGAGCCGGAGTCGGACGAGGTCACAAAGAAACTCAAGACCAAAATGATCCCGATGAGCGAGGTGACGGCCGACAATGAAATGTTCTCCAGCGACTGGAACATCGCCAGCGACACTTCCGTCAGCCCCTCTGAGCCCAGCACCCCAATGCCGTTCTGCACCTGGTGAAGAGCACTGCCACCGAAAGCGCTCATCCAGAAGGCCGTGATGATGGTCGGGATAATCAATACCGCCGTGATGAACTCCCGCACGGTGCGGCCTCGGGAAACCCGGGCGATAAACATCCCCACAAATGGCGACCAGGAAATCCACCAGGCCCAATAGAAGACCGTCCAGCCGTGGAACCAGGTGGTATCTTCTTCCCGGCCAAACGGATTACTCAGCGCCACCATATTGGAGGCGTAGGAAGCCGTTGTCTCCCAGAGCCACTGGAAAATGGCGATGGTCGGGCCAGCAAAGATAACAAACACCAGCAGCACGCCGGCCAGAATCATGTTGAAGTTACTCAGTACCCGCACGCCACCGTGAATCCCGCGAATCACCGAGAAGGTTGCCACGGCGGTCACGCCGGCAATCACGCCGATCTGGATGTTCAGCCCGCCCGGTATGTCGAACAGATAGGAAATGCCCGCAGCCGCCTGCTGCGCACCGAAACCCAACGACGTGGCCAGGCCGAAAATCGTGGCCAGCACCGACACAATGTCGATCACATTGCCGGGCCAGCCCCACACCTTGTCGCCCAGAATGGGGAAAAAGGCCGACCGAATGGTCAGCGGCAGGCGTTTGTTATAGGCAAAAAACGACAACGAAAGCCCGACAATCGCATATATCGCCCAAGGGTGGAGCCCCCAGTGGTACATGGTCGCGCCCATGGCCATCCGGGCACCTTCCGCCGTGTTGGGTTCCACGCCCAGTGGCGTGCCATACCAATCGGTGAAGTAAGCCACCGGTTCGGCAACGGACCAGAACATCAGGCCGGTACCCATGCCGGCCGCAAACAGCATGGCAAACCAGGACAGCAGGGAGAACTCGGGTTTGGCGTCCACACCGCCAATCCGGATCTTGCCGACGGGCATAAAGATCAGCGCCAAACAGAAGAGAACAAAGAGGTTGGCGCTCAGCAAAAAGCCCCAGTCAAAAACCGCGATGGCGCCGTTCTTGGCGCTGTCGAGCAACTCCTTTGCGCCGGCAGGAAAAATCAGTGTTCCGACCACAAAAACCGCCATCAACAGTGCGGTTAACGGAAACACGATGTTGTGCATATCAAAACCAAACCGGGCGATGTTGTCCTGCCCGGCCACGTAATCCGTCTGGTAATCATCAGCAATCACGTTGTCCAATGTGAGGCCTCCTTTGACTGATTTCGCTGTCAGTCGGTTGAAAAGTGTACCCACTACTGGCTGGCCGGCATTCTGTACGTAACGACGTTAAATTTCCAACGTGTTGCCGAGATCAAGCTGAACTGGTATTAGGTTTTCGCTCCTCGCACTAAGTCAAAAGCCCATAAGGCCGTTCCAACGCGGCACGCACATCACCGATGGAAAACACCCGGGCAAACTCCGCAAACCGCTGGCCCTCAAACCACAACTGCACAACGGGCAGAGAAAAGATTCCGCGGGCCGCACAAAGCGAGCCCGCATTTGCCTGACAATCGATATAGGCAGTCACCAGGCGGGGGAATTCATCGCTGGCAAGCTTCTCCAACTGAGGCTTAATAGCCTGACAGACGCCGCAGCTGGCTCCCCCATACAAAAGCAACACCGCCGGGCTGGACTGGAGCAGTTCGGATAACGCTTCTTCTGAGCAGATGGCCTGCATGCTTCAGTGATGCCCACCCGGCCCATGGGCATGGCCGTGCGCCAACTCTTCCGCATCAGCCGCTCGTACTTCAATGATTTCAACGTCGAATGTCAGGGTCCGACCCGCCATCGGATGGTTGGTGTCGACATCCGCAAATTTGTGCCCGACCTTGGCAACCAGCACGTGGCGCGGTCCCTTTTCGGTTTGCACCTGGGCGATCATGCCCGGCTTCCAACGCTTGGCACCCACCAGATGCTTGATCGGCACACGCTGAATGGCATCGGGCTTACGCGGCCCATAGGCTTTTTCCGGAGTGACGGTAACGCTGAAGCTCTCGCCTGCTTCGCGACCTTCCATAGCCTCTTCCAGCCCCTTAATGACGCCGCCGTGGCCATGCAGATAGGCGTTCGGCTCGCCGTCATGGGAGTTTTCAACGACGTTGCCCTGTTCATCACGGACGCTGTAGTGGAACAGTACGACTTGATTCTTTTCGATTGGCATAGGGTTCTCTGTGGTCGTTCAGGGAATGCCATTATAAACAGCAGTAGTTTTCAATGCAGTGGCCGAAGTAATTAGAGACGACCGCGCGTCGCGCGATGCATCAATCACCTCGACCACCGCCGTTCGCATTGCCATGTAGGCGACAACCACAACAACAAGCAAGCAGCCCCATCAAACCGGAGCTACCCCAAAGAGCCACTGGTGCGCCCAGAGCACGAAGACGACATACAGAGCCAGGCCGCCCACAACAGCGATGGCATCGTTTGCCTTGCTGGCCGGCAGTGTCGGGATCGGGCGCTGGCTTCTGCGCTTCATGGAAATCCTGTCGACCACCGCCCATGCCAGGAACGCGCCGAACAACAGCAGGTCTTGCAGCATACCGTTGACCAAGAGGTGAGCCACCGCCCAGAGCTTGACCGCCACCAGCATTGGATGCCCGAGCTTCGCCTTGATCCTGCCCGGAAAATAAGTCGCGAGCAGCAACGGGAAAACCGGCACCAGCAAAAGCATGGCTACATGACTAAGCCACGCCGGCGACGTGTAGATCACGGTGGGATCCATACGGGCGGCTTCGTAGCCCCAGATAATCAACAGAAGTCCCGCCAGGGCGACCAGAGAATACAGCCCCTTGAAGACCCACACCCCCATGGCTGCGTTCAGGCGATCACGCAGTGGCTCGTTAACAATAGAAAGCGAATGGACACCGAGAAACAGAATCAGACCAGCGATCAGTGTGGTCATTTGTCAGAACTCCTTGTTACTTGATTGATCGGGCCGCGGCACAACCGCATCTTAGCTCCTTTCAAAAAAAGCTTATTCACCAAGGTTACCTCCGGGAAGCTCTGGGCTTGTTTGGACAAGTCATGGCGCTTAAATTCCCCAGAGTCAGGAGCATAAGTTTTCATTGGTACACCAACGAAACTAACGGAAGTAGGTAAACTCGACAATGGCAAATCCAAAACGCATCTACCTAGCCGGCCCGGAAGTCTTCTTTCCGGCAGAGGAACACCTGGCCATCGTTGCCGACAAAAAACGCCTGCTCCGGGAAGCCGGCCTTGAGGGTGTGGACCCTTTGGACACGTCTCTGTCGTTTCCGGCTAACGAAGCAAAACCCAAACGCGGCCACCGAATATACCAGGCCAACCGTGAACTGATGGACAGCTGCGACGCTATCATCGCCAACCTTACACCCTTCCGTGGCGTCAGCGCCGACCCGGGCACCGTGTTCGAAGTGGGTTACATGATTGGCCAGGGCAAGCCCGCCTTCGGATTCACCCTGGACAGCCGGCGCTATCGGGAGCGGGCCGGCGAAACCGACCGGGATGAAATAGGCCACGCAATTGAAGACTTCGAGATGAGCGATAACCTGATGATCGAGGGCGGAATCCGCGAATCCGGCGGCCAGTTATTCATCGCTGAGCAGCCGGGCAAACATCGTTTTTTCTCAGCGGAACTGTTTCGGCGGTGTGTTCAGGCGCTTGCCTGTGCGTGGACCTGAAGGAAAATAACGCCAGAAAGCGATCCAGATTTCGCTTTACCGGCTCTGTTTCCACTACGGCAATAAAGATTTATCTCCGTATTTTTGTCCGGAAACCGTTCGGTAACCTGCGCGAGAATGTTCCGGTGCGGAATGAGCGGATCCCCATCAATGTGATTCTGCCGGTGTTCGGCTTCCGTGCGGACATCAATCCAAACCGGCTTCGCTTGAGCCAGCATTGGTGCGAGCGCCAGTGATAGGAAAATCAGCACAGCTCTCAATGAAACAAACCTACGCATAAAAATGCTCCTGGCATTGCGGATTGTGAGTTAGATTCTACGATTAAACCCATCGAATAAGTCACCATAAGAGAACCCGCAAAACACAGCCCCACGCTTTACTCCGGCAACGTCTCGCCCGATCCACCCATTTCAGCGGGAACATCTTTCATTTTGGGCAGGCCATCCCGGATCGGCAGCACCGCTTCCTGATAGTGCACATGCAACGCAGGCTCGAACTTGAGGTCCGGCAGATTGGCCACGTAAACATCCACCAGCCCCCAAGCCGGATGGTCTGTAAACACATGGCCTCCACACTGCTTACACCATTTCCGGTAGCTCTGCTCCGTAAGATGAAACTCACCTACCTGGTCGGCACCAGACAAGATCTCAAGGCTGTCGGTTGGCCACAGTGAAAACGCATTGACCGGGCCCGCAGACCAGCGGCGGCAGGAATCGCAATGGCAATAGCCCATTGCCTCCGGCGCTCCGGAGACCTGAAATTTTACCGCCCCGCAAAAACAATTACCCTGATACTGGCTCATGGTCATTCTCCTCGTTTGTTATTGTCCACCGACCACTGTTCCAGAGCCGCTACCCCGCTGCAAATCCTACTGAATGAGGGAACAGACAGAACTTTGGTAGGAGACACGAGGCCATCGCACCCCCGTACAACAGTAGCACCGCAGGGCAGGACTGCAGCAATTCCGACAACACCTCTTCCGAGCAGAAGTTTTGCATGCATCAGTGATGCCCGACCTTCGCAACCAGAACATGGCGCGGGCCCTTTTCGGTTTGCACCTGGGCGATCATGCCCGCCTCCCAATCGGACCAAACCGTTATGAATTGTTAACGACGGCGCAACAAATCCCGATAAAGCCGATTATTCCAGTCCTGGACAATAATCTGGGAGCGGAACAATTGCCACAACTCCCAGGAATACACAATCACAAGCAGGACAACCCCTTCCCCAATCAGCCCCGCCGAGAAACACGCAATAGCAACCAGCAGAGCGCCAAGATCAAGCAGCCCTAGTTGCCAGCGCCCCAGATAAAAATGATGCAACCCGGCAACAAAAAACCAGTTCAATGTGGCGTATGTATCCGGGTCTTTAACCGCTTTCCCTGCTTGCCGATAGAATTCCGCTCGCTGCTGTTCCGGAAGCTCTCGAATCGCCTTTCTGAGCGATTCTTCCTCGGCATCAACCTCTTCTTGTTTCAACATGCTCGATATCCCATGCGAC
>JAVLAV010000102.1:0-7121 GCA_031580735.1 Marinobacter sp. | reverse complement strand
TTCTGGTCGCTGGAGGTAACGTTGATGTTTTTGCGGGCGGTGGCCTCGAGGTTGTCGGACTGCGCTTGCATCTGCACTTTGCCGCGGTCGCCCACCAGGCGATGGGGCATCAGGGGGACTCCGGCCATTTCCTGTGTCAGCAGTCGGCGGGACTGGGATAGGGGAGTATTGAAGATTTTAGAGAGACAAAAGGGGAGTGTTCCTGGTTCTTCCATGACCAGCATCCATCCATTGGATAATATTGAAAACAGGCGGCCTCCCATGGCCGCCGCTTAATAATCATGAGGCTACCCCACATAGTTACCGACTTCAATATTACTCCGTCTGCATTACTGCGCTCAAGTGACTGATGCAATGATGGCATTGCATCACCGAGGACTTGGGGACTCACGCAATAAGAGGTCATTATAAAAATGAGCCCACTCAGATTTTTAGCTCTCATCCTCGTGGTTCTGCCGTGCCCAAAGGTGGGCATAGTGCCCACCAGCGGCCAGCAACTCGTTATGACTACCACTTTCCACAATCCGGCCACCATCCATCACCAGAATGGTGTCGGCATCGCGGATGGTAGACAGACGATGGGCAATCGCCAGGGTGGTGCGCTGGCGGCTGACTTCCTTGAGTGCGCCCAGAATGGCCTGTTCTGACAGAGAATCCAGAGAAGATGTGGCCTCGTCCAGAATCAGCAACGGCGGGTTCTTCAAGATCACGCGGGCTATGGCCACCCGCTGTTTTTCGCCGCCGGACAGTTTCAGGCCACGTTCACCCACTTTGGTGTCGTAACCCTCCGGCAGGCTGTGGATAAAGTGTTCCAGATGCGCCATTCGCGCGGCCCGGTAGACTTCTTCCTCGGTGGCCTCCGGCCGGCCGTAGGCCAGGTTCCGGTACAGGGTATCGTTGAACAGCACGGTATCCTGAGGCACCACGCCAATGGCCGAGCGCAGACTGTCCTGCGTCACGTCGCGGATATCCTGGCCATCGATTCGAATCGCCCCGCTATCCACCTCATAAAAACGGAACAGCAGGCGGGCAAGGGTAGACTTGCCGGCACCGCTGGCGCCGACCACCGCCACCTTGTGGCCCGCCGGGATGGTGAAATTCACATCCTGCAGAATTGGCCGGTCCGGGCGGTAGGCAAAGTGGATGTGTTCAAAACGAATCTCACCGTTATCCACAGCCAGATCGCTGGCCTCCGGTGCATCCTGAATCGCCGGCTCGTCTCCCAGCAGTTTGAACAGGCGCTCGACATTCACCAGTGCCTGGCGGATTTCCCGATAGACAAAACCCAGGGCATTCAGTGGAATGAACAATTGCAGCAGGTAGGCGTTGATCATGGTGAAGTCGCCCAGGGTGATGTCACCGGCGGCGACTTCCCGCACTGCCATGGCCATAATCACGATCATCGCCAGACCAATAATCAGCGCCTGGCCCGAGTTCAGGGCCGCCAGTGACAAGCGGTTTTTCAGGCGGGCCTGTTCCCAGTCATCGAGATCGACGTCGTATAATTGCGCCTCATAGCGTTCATTGTTGAAGTATTTGACGGTTTCATAATTAAGCAGGCTGTCTATCGCCCTCGAGTTGGACTGGTTATCCCGGGCATTGGCCTCCCGTACAAATTTGGTACGCCACTCGGTGGTTTTGATGGAAAAAACCACATAAACCACCACGGCCACCAGAATGGCCACGACATACCCCACGTTGAACGCCACAAACAGAATGCCGGCGACCATCAGGATTTCCAGAAGGGTGGGCACGATATTGAACAGGGTGAAACGCAGCAGGAAACTGATGCCGTTGGTGCCCCGCTCGATATCCCGGGCCAGACCGCCGGTTTTGCGGTCCAGATGGAAGGCCAGTTCCCGGTTATGAAGATGCTCAAAAATACGCAACGACACCCGCCGCATGGCCCGCTCAGCGACCCGTGCAAACACCGCATCCCGTAACTCGCTGAACAGTGTGGCGCCAAAGCGCAGTGAACCGTAGGCCACCACCAGAATCACCGGAATCCACAGCAGCATGTCCTCGCCACGGGTCTGATCGAGATAGTCCACGATGTACTTCAGGGCGATCGGGGTCGCCACTGTTGCCAGCTTGGCCAGAACCAGGAAAGCTAACGCCAGTACCACCCGGCCCCGGAACTCGGCCAGATAGGGCCAGAGACCGGAGATTATTTTCCAGTCCGGTTTATGGTCAGCGGGGTAATCGTTGTCGGCGTAGGCGCGCACTTGGTCTTCCTTTGGCTTCGGAGTCGTCGAGCGCACGAGGTGGGGTTGCTCTGCCAGGACACGCTGTAAATACATCCCTGTACGCTCGACAAAAGCCATCCCTGGCTTTTGACGGTCCTGGCAGAGCAACCCCACCCCGCACGCTCTTGCGTAGCTGTATGATAGGTCTTGTTGCGAGTACAAATCGTATGGTTGCCAGAGTTTACAGCAGCCCGCACTCAGGAGGCACATCATTAATAGCCGTCACCGCAAAGCCCTGAAACTGGTGGTTGAATTTATCAATCCGTACCGGAAAGCCGTTGCGGGTGCCTTGATAGCACTGACCTTTACCGCCGGCGTTACTCTTGGCCTCGGCCAGGGTCTACGTATTCTGGTGGATCAGGGATTAGCCACCGAGTCGCCGGAAAATCTGGCCAAGGCCATCGGTCTGTTTTTCGTGCTGGTACTGGGGTTGGCATTCGGCTCGTTCGCCCGGTTCTATCTGGTGTCCTGGATCGGGGAACGGGTGGTGGCCGATGTCCGCAAGAAGGTCTTCAACCATCTGATTGACCTGCATCCCGGCTTTTTTGAACAAAACCGGGCGCTGGAGATTCAGTCGCGGTTTACCGCCGACACTACCGTGCTGCAATCGGTGATCGGCTCCACGGTGTCGATTGCCCTGCGCAACGCCCTGATGCTGGTAGGGGGCTTGCTGCTGTTGTTCATCACCAACGCCAAGCTGGCCAGCATTATTCTGCTGGGTTTCCCCCTGGTGATCGCGCCGATCCTGTTCTTCGGGCGCCGGGTGCGGCAGTTATCGCGACTGAGCCAGGACCGGGTCGCGGATGTGGGAAGTTACGTGGGTGAGAATCTTACCCAGATCAAAACCGTTCAGGCCTTTAACCATCAGCCCCATGACCGGCGCTTTTTCGCCGAGGTGTCCGAGAAGGCTTTCGACATCGCCCGGCAGCGAATCCGGCAACGGGCCTGGCTGACCACTCTGGTGATTTCCCTGGTAATGGGCGCCGTGGGCATCGTGATCTGGATTGGCGGCCTGGATGTGATTCAGGGCCGGATAACCCCGGGCGAACTGGCCGCGTTCGTATTCTACAGCCTGCTTGTGGGTGTGGCCGCAGGTGCGATCAGCGAGGTGATCGGTGAGTTGCAGCGCGCGGCCGGTTCGGCGGCGCGGCTGTTTGAACTGCTGCAAACCGAACCGGAATTCGTTCGGGAGAATACCGGAAAAGCGCTTCCGGAACCCGTCAAAGGGGAAATCCGCATTGAGCATCTGAGCTTCGGTTATCCCGGGCGAACGGAACAGCCGGCACTCTCGGATTTTTCACTGACGGTAAAAGCCGGCGAAACCCTGGCGCTGGTTGGACCGTCCGGTGCGGGCAAATCGACGCTGTTTGACCTGCTGCTGCATTTCTACCAGCCGGGCGAGGGCAGGATCCTGATCGACGGAATGGATACAGCGGAGCTGTCTCTGGAATCCCTGCGCCGTTGTTTTGCCCTGGTGCCCCAGAATCCCGCGTTGTTTCATGGCACGGTGGCGGACAATATTCGTTACGCCCGGCCCGGGGCCAGCCAGGCCGATGTGGAGCAGGCGGCACGGATTGCTCATGCCCATGAGTTTATTGACAGCCTGCCGAAAGGCTACGAGACCACCCTGGGCGATGCCGGCCTCGGCCTGTCCGGCGGGCAGAAGCAACGACTGGCCATTGCCCGGGCGTTGCTGGCTGACGCGCCTGTATTGCTGCTGGACGAAGCTACCAGTGCCCTGGATGCGGAAAGTGAGAATCTTATCCAGCAGGCCATGCCGGCTCTTACGACAGAACGTACCACGCTGGTCATTGCCCACCGCCTGGCGACCGTCAGAGATGCTGATCGTATTGCGGTAATGGACCAGGGTTGCCTGCTGGCCGTTGGTACCCACGAGCAACTCATGCGTGAAAACGGGCTTTATCAAAGGCTGGCAAAACTTCAGTTTCGGGGCGAAACGGCATGATACCGCCAACAGGGGGTTTGTTTCCTGGCACCGGACTACCTACACTGTATAGGTAACTTTAGAACGTGAACCCAGGGAGAATGAAATAGTGAGCAATAAAGAATTGCAGGCACTCAAAGAACGTTATGTGGCAGCCGGTGCAGCGAGCCCGAATGAACAGTTTGCTGACCATGCGCTGAATGCGGAACTCTGGGACGCCGATGGCAAGCGCATGATCGATTTCGCCGGTGGTATCGGCGTACTGAACGTTGGTCATCGTCACCCGAAAGTGGTTGAGGCGGTAAAAGCCCAGCTCGATAAGCTGATGCATACCTGCCAAACCGTAATGCCGTATGAAGGCTACGTAAAACTGGCCGAAAAGCTGGCTGGCGTAGTACCGGTCAAGGGCGATGCCAAAGTGATGCTGGCAAACTCAGGCGCCGAAGCGCTGGAAAACGCGCTCAAGATCGCACGGGCTGCGACCGGCAAGACCAACGCCATCTGTTTTACCGGCGGCTACCACGGCCGTACCTTCATGACCATGGCTATGAATGGCAAGGCAGCGCCTTACCAGAATGATTTCGGTCCCATGCCGGGCATGGTTTATCGCGCGCCTTATCCGGTGCCTTACCACGGTGTCAGTGAAGAAGAAGCCCTGCGTGGCCTGCAGATGGCCATGAAGGCTGACTCTCCGGCCGGCGACACCGCTGCTATCGTTATCGAACCAGTGCTGGGCGAAGGCGGCTTCTACGCGGCTTCCACCGAATTCCTGCAGAAGATCCGCAAGATCTGTGACGACAACGACATTCTTATGATCGTTGACGAAGTACAGAGTGGCTTCGGTCGTACCGGCAAAATGTTTGCCATTGAACACAGCGGCGTTCAGCCAGACATCATGACCATGGCCAAGTCCATGGCCGACGGCATGCCGATTTCCGCCATTGTCGGTACCGACAAGGTAATGGATTCCTCTGGCCCCAACTCTCTGGGCGGCACCTACACCGGCAGCCCGACTGCCTGCGCGGCTGCTCTGGCTGTGTTCGATGTGTTCAAGGAAGAGGATATCCTTGGCAAGAGCCAGCGCCTGGGTGAAAAGCTGCGTGAGCGCTTCAGCCAGTGGGAAGATCAGTTCGAGCATGTTGCTAACGCCCGTAACCTCGGCGCCATGGCGGCCTTTGAGCTGGTAGAAAGCAAGGAATCTCACACGCCCAAGCCGGAACTGGCTGCGGCCATTACCAAGAAGGCCAAGGAAAAGGGTCTGATCCTGCTCAGCTGTGGCCTGTTCGGCAACACTGTCCGCTTCCTGATGCCCGTCACTATTGAAGACGAGGTGCTGGAAGAAGGTCTGAAGATTGTCGAAGAAAGCCTGAAAGAAGTCGGCGCCTGATATAAGCCAGGCTTCACCAGGATCGCGAAAGGCGGCGTAATCATCGTATACTGTTCCGGTTAACCCGGAACCCGATGGTTTCGCCGCCTTTTGTTTTTTTCAGGTATTTGCATGACTTCTGATTCCCCATCGAACACGACTCCGGAACATCAACCCCGCCCCTGGATTGACCTTCTGGTCAGCATCATCATTCCTTCCGTTATCCTGATGAAATTCAGTGGTGATGAGCATCTTGGCAGTGTGAATGCGCTGATTATCGGCCTGGCCTTTCCCCTTGGCTGGGGCCTGTTCGAGTTGGTTCGATACCGCAAGAAAAATTTTATCGCCCTGCTGGGCCTGATCAGTGTCGGACTGACCGGTGGTATTGGGCTGCTGGAGCTTGATGCCGGGTGGCTGGCCATCAAGGAAGCGGCGGTTCCGGCCGTTATTGGTCTGGCAGTACTGATTTCCACCCGTACCAGATACCCGCTGGTACGAACCCTGCTGTACAACCCGAATGTCCTGGATGTGGATAAAATCCACGCCTCACTGGAAGAACGGGGTGGTGTTGAAGAATTTGAGGGTCGGCTACTGAATGCCAGTTACTTCTTCGCCGGCACCTTTCTGTTTTCCTCGATCATGAACTTCATTCTGGCGAAATGGATTGTAGTCAGCCCCTCCGGCACCGAGGCCTTCAACGAGGAGCTGGGCCGGATGACGCTGGTGAGCTATCCGATGATTGCCATTCCGTCCATGGTGATGATGATGCTGATCTTCTATTACCTGTGGCGCACCATTCGCCGGCTGACAGGCCATACCCTGGAAGAAGTGATGGCTCCGCATCTGGTTGAAAAAGAAAAGGAAAAGCAGCGCAAGAAGGAACAGTCTTAAATTTTCAGCTCGCTATGAGTGGCAAGAGAGGGGTAGGCTTTTCAAAAACACGCTGTGAATACATCCCTGTACCGCTCGAGCTCCGCCATCCCTGGCTCCGCACGGTTTTTGAAAAGCCTACCCCTCTCTTGCCACGGAGTTAGAGCAAAAAAAAACGGTGGTTCCTCCCGGAAACCACCGTTTTTTTTGCCTGAAATCCGCTGAAATCAGATATCCAGGTTACTCACTTCCAGAGCATTGCTCTGGATAAAGTTACGCCGTGGCTCCACATCGTCGCCCATCAGGGTGGTGAAGATCTGGTCGGCCGCAATGGCGTCCTCGATAGTCACCTTCATCATCCGGCGGGTTTCCGGATCCATGGTGGTTTCCCACAGCTGTTCCGGGTTCATCTCACCCAGACCCTTGTAGCGCTGAATGTTCAGGCCACGCTGTGCTTCCTTCATCAACCAGCCTAGGGCACCTTCAAACGACAGAATCGTCTGCTTGCGCTCGCCACGCTGAATGTAGGCGCCTTCTTCCACCAGACCATCCAGAGTCTCGCCCAGTCGGGCAATGGACTTATAGGAAGACGACTCAAAGAAATCGTGACCAAACACATGCTCATACGGAATACCGTGCACGTAGATGGTAACCATGGGCAGGTAAAGGTGGCGTTCTTCATCGCGCGTCACAG
>JAVLAV010000101.1:0-7542 GCA_031580735.1 Marinobacter sp. | reverse complement strand
CCAGTGACCTGATCCCGACCGGTATCACTTCATTATCCGCGCCAGGCCCGGCAATAAAAAACCCGGAGGCCGCAATGGCACTCCGGGTTTTCGGGCATCACGCTCAGTGGCCAAGCCACCGGGCGCTTATCCATCGATTACCAACAACGCTTACTCAGCGGCGGCGGCAAACTCGGCGAGAATCTTGTTCAGAGTCTCGCTTGGCTGCATAACGGCACACACCTTGTCAGTGTCGGCGTAGTAGTAGCCACCGATATCAGCCGGTTTACCCTGAATCACAATCAGCTCTTCCAGGATCTTGTCCTTGTCGGCTTCCAGTTTTTCAGCGAATTTCGCGGCAAACGCTTTCAGATCCTGGTCGTCGTCCTGCTCGGCCAGCGCGGCCGCCCAGTGACAGGCCAGGTGGAAGTGCGAGCCACGGTTGTCCAGCTCACCGGCCTTGCGGGACGGAGATTCGTTGTTTTCCAGCAACTGGCCAACCGCCGTGTCCAGAGTTTTGCCCAGCAGACGTGCACGTGCGTTGTCGTGCTTCTCGCCCAGCTCTTCCAGGGACACCGCAACAGCCAGGAACTCGCCCAGCGAATCCCAGCGCAGGTGGTTTTCTTTCAGCAACTGCTGCACGTGCTTGGGCGCGGAACCACCAGCACCGGTCTCGTACAGGCCACCACCGTTGAGCAGCGGTACAATGGACAGCATCTTGGCACTGGTACCCAGTTCCAGGATCGGGAACAGGTCCGTCAGGTAGTCACGCAGTACGTTGCCGGTCACCGAGATGGTGTCTTCACCGCGGATCATGCGCTCCATGGTGTAGTTGATGGCTTCAACCGGCGCCATGATCTGGATGTCCAGGCCGTCGGTGTCGTGCTCTTTCAGGTAGGCTTCAACCTTTTTGATCAGCTCAGCATCGTGGGCACGTTTGCTGTCCAGCCAGAAGATGGCCGGCATGCCGCTGGAACGGGCACGATTGACCGCCAGCTTGACCCAGTCACGGATCGGGATGTCTTTGGTCTGGCAGGCGCGCCAGATATCGCCTTCCTCGACCTTGTGCTCCATCAGCACCTTGTCATCAGCGATAACACGAACGATACCGTCTTCTTTCATCACGAAGGTTTTGTCGTGAGAACCGTACTCTTCAGCCTTCTGGGCCATCAAACCAACGTTGGGAACGGTACCCATGGTGGTCGGGTCAAACGCACCGTGCTTCTTACAGAAGTCGATGGTTTCCTGATAGATGGTGGCATAGGAAGTGTCCGGCAGGACGGCTTTGGTGTCACGCATGCCGCCTTCACTGTCCCACATCTTGCCGGAGCTGCGAATCATCGCCGGCATGGAGGCGTCGACGATCACGTCGCTGGGCACGTGCAGGTTGGTGATGCCGTTGTCGGAATCGACCATGGCAATTTCCGGGCGGTCCTTGTAGATCTGCGCCAGATCCTGCTTGATTTCGTTCTGCTTGTCTTCCGGCAGCTGCTGGATCTTCTCTTCGATGGACGACACGCCGTTGTTGACGGTCACACCGATTTCCTCGAACAGATCGCCGTACTTCTCGAACAGCTCTTTATAGAAGCTCTTCACGGCGTAGCCGAAGATCACCGGGTCAGAGACCTTCATCATGGTCGCCTTCAGGTGCAGGGAGAACATGATGTCGTTCTTCTTGCAGTCTTCAATCTGCTCATCGAAGAACTGCAGCAGGGCCTTTTTGCTCATGAAGGTGCTGTCCAGCACCTCCGCTTCCATCAGCGGCAGCTCGGATTTCAGAACCGTCTGCTCGCCCTTCGCGTTTTCGAACACGATCCGTGCGGTGGTGGCCTTGTCCAGAGTGACGGACTGCTCGGCCGAGTAAAAATCACCGCTCTGCATGTGGGCAACGTGAGTTTTGGAGTCTTTGCTCCACTCACCCATGGAATGCGGGTGCTTGCGGGCAAAGGCTTTAACAGCGGCCGGGGCGCGACGGTCAGAGTTGCCTTCACGCAGAACCGGGTTTACCGCACTGCCCAGTACCTTGCCGTAGCGGGCTTTGACTTCTTTCTCTTCGTCAGTGGCCGGTTCTTCTTTGTACTCGGGCAGTTTGTAGCCCTGCGCCTTCAGCTCTTTGATGGCTGCATTGAGCTGCGGCACGGAAGCACTGATGTTCGGCAGCTTGATGATGTTGGCGTTCGGATCTTTGGTGAACTCACCCAGTTGTGCCAGAGCGTCCGGAACCCGCTGGTTTTCTTCCAGGTAGTCAGGGAAAGTGGCCAGAATACGCGCTGCCAGGGAAATATCGCTGGTTTCAAAGTCGATGCCGGCTGGCTTGGCGAACGTTTCCAGAATCGGAAGCAAGGAGCGGGTCGCGAGGGCGGGGGCCTCGTCGGTCAGAGTGTAAACAATTTTGGTTTTGGAAGTGGTCATTTTCGTCCTCAGGCTAATGGGTGGATTCGGGACGGTCATCGCCAGGCCATCCGCCTTTTGGGCGCTGCGGCCTTTGCCATGACTGATTCAAGAACTTTTGATAGGCCTACTAAGATAGCATTTTTTCGTACATTTTGATTACGATCTTAGTATAAGAACGGACTAAAAGTGGCTGATCGTCGGTTACAGGACGATTAAAGCAGGGGAATTTACGAAACTTTCTTACATTTAGCTTGATGCCGAATTTTGGCGTGCTCCACAGCATGAAATGAGCTTACTGGAACAGGCCGAGGCCTGTTTTCGGGCGTTTTCTGTTCATGAATTGTCGACAAAACCGCCCTCTACGGCAACAATCCGGCAGCCGTCAGGCACTCACGAATCTGGTCGAGAGCTTCAGGGTTGGCCAGAGCATCGCGGTTGTCAGCCCTGGTTGAGCCATTGATCAGACGGGCAACGGCAAGCTCCACTTTTTTCCCGCTACGGGTGTAAGGGATATCCGAGACCTCAATAATGTGCCTGGGAACATGCCGGGGGCTGGCACCTTCGCGAATCCTGGTTCTGAGCTGTTTTTCCAGTTCTTCTGTCAGTTTCTGGCCATCGGCAGGAACCACCAGCAGTACGACTTCGACATCACCTTCAATCTGGCGACCAACCACCAGGCTGTCTTTGACTTCAGGAATGGTTTCTACCTGGCGATAGATTTCGGCGGTGCCGATTCTCACACCTCCAGGGTTCAGGGTGGCATCCGAGCGGCCGTGAATGATGGCGCCGCCGTGTTCCGTAAATTCGATAAAGTCACCATGGGCCCAGACCCCCGGAAACGTGCTGAAGTAAGCGTCGTGATAGCGTTCGCCATCCGGGTCGTTCCAGAAGCGCACCGGCATGGAGGGCAATGGCTGACGGCAGACCAGTTCGCCGCGACCTTCTTCCACAGGCTGACCATCTTCGTCGTAGGCAACCGCGTCAACACCCAGGAAACGGCACTGGATTTCGCCACGACGTACGGGCAGCAACGGTGTTGAGCCCACGAAACAGCCACAGATATCCGTGCCACCGGCGATGGAACCCAGCAGCACATCAGGAGCACCGTCGCTGTAGACCCAGTCGTAGTCTTCCGGCAAGAGTGGCGAGCCGGTGGAAAAGATGACCCGCAAATGCCCCTGATCCAGGGTTTTTGCGGGCACGAGTTCCGCCTTTCGGCAACCGGCAATGAAGCGGGCACTGGTCCCGAAGTGAGTGACTTTCTCTGCGGCCACGGTTTCCCACAGGAAATTCAGGTCCGGATAGCCGGGCGAACCATCCACCGTGATCACGGCAGCGCCGGTCATCAGGGCCGAGGCCTGCCAGTTCCACATCATCCAGCCGCAGGTGGTGAAGTACAGGAAGCGGTCCTCGGGGCCGACATCCCCGTGCAGCATCAGTTCCTTGGCGTGATTGACCAGCAGTCCGGCGGTGCCATGAACAATGCACTTGGGTTTGCCGGTAGTGCCGGAGGAATAGAGGATATACACCGGATGGTCCGGCTCCAACGGAGTAAAAGAGGGAAGTTGCCCTGTGCCGAAACGCAGTGCTTCATCCCAGGTGGTGACGCGGTCGCCGGTAATCGGGGCCTGATCTGGCAGTTGCTGGATGCTGACCACGGTTTTCAGTGACGGCAGACCGGCAATCAATTCCGCAAAGTCTTTCTGCCGGGCAAGTACCTTGCCACCATAACCATAGCCGTTCACCACAATCAGCGCAGTCGGCTCAATCTGGCCGAAGCGGTCATTGATGGCGCCGATACCGAAGTCCGGTGAAGCCGAGCTCCAGACAGCACCCATACTGGTGGCCGCCAACATGCCGACCAATGCTTCGTAGCCGTTGGTAACCACACCGGCCACCCTGTCACCCTGTTCAATACCTTTGCTGCGCAGGAAGGCTTCCAGAGCGCCTGCGTCTGCTTTCAGTTCGGCGTAGGTTTTGCGCAGTACCGGGCGGGTTTCGCAGTAGGCCACGACAGCCTCTTTATCGGCATGGTCGCCTTCCGCCAGGCGCAGGAGATTCGCTGCGAAGTTCAGCCGCATACCCGGAAACCATTTGGCTCCCGGCATGTCGCGCTTGCCCAGTATCCTGTCCTCGGGGGTATCACAGACCAGCCCACAGTAATCCCAGACCTTCTGCCAGAAGGTGCCCAGCTCGGTGATCGACCATTGATGCAGGGCATGGTAATCGGCAAAGGGACCAAAACCCTGCTGCTCCAGCCAGGCCCTGAAACGGCCCATGCGCGAATGCGCAATGGTGTGCTCTGAAGGCGTCCAGACTACGGGGGATTGTTCGGTATTGTGCATCCGTCTCTCCGTGAAATTACTGCATGTGCCAGCCGTGACTGACCACAATGGATTGTCCGGTCAATGCCGCCGAGGGAAAAGCCGCCAGATGCACCGCAAGTTCAGCAACGTCTTCCAGGGTAGTGAATTGGCCATCGACAGTGTTCTTCAGCATCACCTTGCTGATCACCTCCTCCTCGGAAATACCCAGTTCTTTGGCCTGTTCAGGAATCTGCTTGTCCACCAGCGGTGTGCGGACAAAACCGGGGCAAATGATATTGCTGCGCACTCCATGCTCCGCGCCTTCTTTCGCTACAGCACGGCACAGGCCCAACATACCGTGCTTGGCTGCCACATAGGGCGCCTTCAGCGGAGAGGCTTCCAGAGAGTGGACCGAGCCCATATAGAGCATGGTCCCGCCACCACTGGCATACATCTGCTTCAGAGCAGCCCGGGTGACCAGAAATGCACCGTCCAGATGAACACTCATCACTTTGCTCCAGTCAGCAAAGCTGAGCTTGTGCACTGGATCAATATGCTGCACACCGGCATTGGCAAGAGCAATATCAAGCCCGCCCCACTTTTCCTTGATAGCGGCAAATCCGCGGTCAACGGCGTGCTCGTTGGTGACATCCATTTCCAGGGCCATGGCAGTGCCACCGGCCCGCTCTATGGCATCAACAGCCTCCTGGGCACTCTCAAGGGTGAGGTCAGCCACGGCAACCCGCGCGCCCTCACGGCCATACTGTTCGGCAATAGCCCGGCCGATGCCACGTCCCGCCCCGGTAATCAGGGCGACTTGGTTTTCTAGACGCATTTCATGATCTCCTTAATTGTAAGCAACGCCCGGCAGCCAGGTGGCAATCTCGGGCACCAGGAATACGATCGCCAGTCCCACCAGCTGAATGATGATGAACGGTATAACACCCTTGTAGATGTCCGTTACGTTGATTTCCGGCGGTGCCACACCTTTGATGTAAAACAGGGCAAAGCCTACCGGTGGTGTCAGGAACGACGTCTGCAGGCACATGGCAAAGAGGATGGTGAACCACACCAGGTCAAAACCCAGTGTCTGAACCACCGGCGCCACCAGCGGCAGGATGATCAGGGTGATCTCGACCCAGTCCAGGAAGAAGCCGAGCAGGAACACCGCGAACAGAATGGTCAACACCACGCCGTAGGGGCCGAATGGCAGTCCCAACAGCGCATCTTCGATGACCCGGTCGCCTCCCAGGCCACGGAGCACCACCGAGAATGCCGTCGCACCCAGGAAAATCGCAAAGATGAAAGCAGACGTACGGGTAGTCTGTTGCAACGATGAGTTGAGTACTTTCAGGTTCAGGCGTCTGGCCATCAGGGCCAGAAGCAGAGCGCCCAGGGCACCGACGCCGGAAGCCTCCGTGGGCGTGGCTATACCGGCGAAGATGGAACCAAGTACGCCAAGAATCAGCGCAGCCGTGGGCACCACTGCCTTGGCCACCTCCCAGACAATAATCCAGGATACTTTCTCCGTACCTTCAGGCACCGGCGCAATGTGAGGCTGCAACAGGGGACGGATAATGGCATAGGCCACGTACATGGCGCCCAGCATCAGACCGGGGAAGAACGCCCCCATAAACAGATCGCCGACAGAAGCCTCTGGCACCGCCAGGCGGTCTGCCATCAGCACCAGCATGATGGATGGCGGGATCAGGATCCCCAGGGTGCCTGTCGCGCAGGCAGTGCCTACGGCAAATCCCTTGTCATACTTGTTTGCCATCATCACGGGCAAGGAGAGCATGCCCAGAAGCACCACGGAAGCCCCGATGATGCCGGTGGTGGCTGCCAACAACACGCCAATGACAATGACCGTTACGGCATAGCCCCCGCGAACGGCACCAAACAGTTTCACCATCGCATTCATCAGTCGCTCGGCGACACCCGACTGATCAAGCATGATGCCCATAAAAATAAACATGGGCAGAGCCACAAGGGTTTCGCTGTTTACAACCTTCCATATTCGCTCGGGCACAAGCCCCATGGAGGAGGGGTAGTCAAACCAGAGATTGGCACCAAAATTTTCAACGGCCACCACACCGACTACCGTCCAGATAACCGCAGTACCACCCAGCACCCAGGCCACCGGAAAACCGGTCATCAACAACGCCCCGAACGTGAGGAACATGCCGATTACAAAAAGGGTTTCAAGCTCCATCAGGACGCATCCTTTTTCTTGTTATTCGGGGATTCGACGCGGATTGGCTTCGGAAAACCGAAAAGCAGTGCCGTTACTTTCAGCAGGCGGGACAACGCAGCCAGAATCAGTAGAACAAACGACAGTGCCAGAACGGCCTTGAGCACCCAACGGTGCGAAAGTCCGGCGGGTGCCGCACTGGTTTCGCCCTGTTGCCAGGAGCTGTAGGCATAGGGAATCATTTCGTAGACCGCCAGGCCGAGAAACGGCAACAACAGGAACACCAGGCCGAACAGTTCAACCCAGGCCTGGCCTTTCAGGGACAGACGTTCGTGGAGTACATCCACCCGTACATGATCGTCGCTCACCAGCGTGTAGCCCAGACCCAATAACCAGCCTGCGCCGGCCAGGTGCCACTGGACTTCTTCCAGCATCACAGAACCAGCACCAAAGGCATAGCGGCCAACCACTGCGTAAATGATCACACCAGTAACCACAACCCAAAGCCAGGAAGCACTCTTGCCAATCGCAGAAACCACCCGGTCCACACCCTGGCTGAGCCAGGTTGTTGGAAACTCCGTGTGATGATGAATAAACTTACCGGCGTCAGACACCGAGGCCCGCACATCCCGCGGTGAGTCTTTTCCAGACACGGCCATACAACAGTTCCTC
>JAVLAV010000100.1:0-7828 GCA_031580735.1 Marinobacter sp. | reverse complement strand
GTACGGTCGACACTAAACCGTCGCAAACTGGCTCAGCCCCGGCATCGGAGCAGGCACCAGAACCGAAGCCAGATCAGGAAGGAGAGCAGGCAGAAGGACAGGAAAGCCACATCGCGGACCTTTCCCACCTGGATCCGGAACTGGTTGGCATCTTCCTGGAAGAAGCCTACGACCTGGTCAACTCTACCGGCAGTGCCCTGCATGCCTGGAGCGAAGATCCCTCCAACCGTCAGGTGGCTGCAGAGTTGCAGCGCGAGGTTCACACTCTCAAGGGCAGCGCCCGTATGGCCGGCGTAGAGGCCATTGGCGAACTGTCCCACAAGCTGGAAGATCTGTTCGAGAAAGTCGCCACCGGCCAGCTCGAAGCCAGTGACGACATGACCGATCTGCTGTTCGCCTGTCATGACCGCCTGGCTGAAATGGTTGAGCAGGTAGCCACCCAGAAACCCTGCCCGCCAGCCAATTCACTGGTCAGACAGGTTGAAGCGATTATCAGAGGCAAGCCGGCTCCAGAACCGGAAACCGGATCAGAGCCGCCCGAGGAAGTTTCAGCGCCAGCCTCCGAAGATCAGTGGGAAGCAGTTACCCCGCCGGACTTCGACAGCGAAGACGAGCTGTCCGAAATGTTCCTGGACGAAGGCCGGGAAATCTATGACGCCATCGCCGAATTTCTGGAGCATTGGCGCGAAGAGCCCCAGGCACTGTCTGCTATAACGCAATTGCTGCAGGAATTGCAGACCCTGAAGAGCGGCGCCCGCCTCTCCGATGTGGACGCTATTGCCGATCTGGCCCAGGCCTGGGCCCACGCCCTGGATCAGCTGGTAGACAGTGATCAGGACCGCAAACCGATGCTGGCCCTGAGCGAACAGGCCGAAAACAGCCTGAAAGACATGCTCGACGCCCTGGAAAACGGCACCAAACCAGCGCCGGCGACGGATCTGATTGCGGCCCTGAAGCGCGGCCACGTAACCGAACCGGAAGCACCGGCGCCACAAAAAGCACCGGCACAGCCGGCGTCGACGCCGGCCAAAGCCAAGCCGAAACCAAAGCCGTCGAAATCAGCGGCCGGCAATGGCAAGAAACCCGCCAAGAGCCAGAATGCCGCTCAGGAAACCATACGGGTATCCGCGCCTTTGCTGGATGAACTGGTTAACCTCGCCGGCGAAACCAGTATTACCCGTGGCCGGCTGGAACAACAGAGCAGTGATTTCAGTTATACCCTCGATGAAATGGCCTCGACCATCGAACGTCTGCGCGAACAGCTGCGCCGGATGGACATCGAAACCGAAGCACAGATCCTGTTCCGGGCCGAACAGGAACATGGCCCTGACTACGGGGATGACTTCGACCCACTGGAAATGGACCGCTACTCGTCCATCCAGCAGCTGTCCCGGGCTCTGACCGAGTCCACCTCGGATCTTGCCGATCTGCGTGAGACCCTGTCCGACAGCGTGCGGGACACCGAAACCCTGCTGGTGCAGCAGTCACGCATCAACACGGAACTCCAGGAAGGTCTGATGAAGACCCGGATGATTCCGTTCACCTCCATGGTTCCCAGGCTGCGCCGTATCGTGCGCCAGATCAGCGGCGAGCTGCACAAGAAAGTGCATTTCGATATCCGCAACGCCGAAGGCGAGATGGACCGGAATATTCTTGAGCGCATGGTGGCACCGCTGGAGCACATGCTGCGCAATGCCATTGACCATGGCATCGAGAATCCGGAAGAGCGCAAAAATGCCGGTAAACCGGAGTCCGGCGAAGTAGTCCTGTCGCTGTCCCGGGAGGGTGGCGATGTGGTTCTGCGCATGGCCGATGACGGCAAAGGCATACCTGCTGACGTCATCCGCGAGAAAGCCATCCGCCAGGGCCTGATGGATGCGAACGATGACCTGTCCAGGCGCGAAATCCTGCAGTTTATCCTGCATGCCGGCTTCTCAACTGCCAAACAGGTCACCCAGATTTCCGGTCGGGGCGTGGGTCTCGATGTGGTCGCCAGCGAACTCAAGCAGCTCGGCGGCAGTCTGGATATCGATTCCAGGGAAGGCAAAGGCACCACGTTCACCGTGCGGCTGCCCTTCACCGTATCGGTAAACCGGGCGCTGATGGTTGCCACCGGCGAGGATTTCTACGCCATTCCGCTCAATACCATTGAAGGCATCGTGCGGGTCAGCACCTATGAGCTGGAAGAGTATTACAAGCCGGACGCCCCCATGTACGAATACGCCGGCCAGCAGTACCGCCTGCAGTATCTGGGCGCACTGCTCGACAGCGACCACCAGCCCAAACTCCAGGGCCAGGCGCTGCCATTACCGGTAATTCTGGTACGCGGTGCCGAACAACCCATTGCCCTGCAGGTTGACCACCTGATGGGTAGCCGGGAAATCGTGGTGAAATCCCTCGGCCCACAGTTCAATTCAGTACGCGGCGTGTCTGGCGCCACCATTCTCGGTGACGGCAGTGTGGTCGTCATTCTCGACCTGCCGGCCATGCTACGCTCGGATGCGCTGACAGAGAGTCAGCGCCTGGCCAGCCTGGAGAAAGCCAAAGAGAGCAGCCGCTACCGGGAACAGGTCACCACCGTGATGGTGGTGGACGACTCTGTCACCGTCCGCAAGGTCACCTCCCGGTTACTGGAACGCAACGGCATGGAAGTGTTTACCGCCAAAGACGGTGTGGATGCGGTCGCACAGCTGCAGGACCATCGTCCGGACGTTATCCTGCTGGATATCGAGATGCCGCGCATGGACGGTTTCGAAGTGGCCAGCTTTATCCGTCACGACGAAAAACTGCACGACACGCCGATCTGCATGATCACCTCCCGAACCGGCGAAAAGCACCGCGAACGGGCACTGGCTATTGGCGTCAACGAGTATCTCGGCAAACCGTTCCAGGAAACCGAGCTGCTTGAGACCATCAAGCGCCTCTCCGGGAGCGAGTGATGGCCGGCCAGCCGGGTGTCGGCATCGTTGCCGACGTGGTTCTGCAGCGCCACCGCCTGCAGGAAGCCACCGGCAAATTCGGCCTGAATGTGTGCTTTTCCGGCGATCCCGACCGGCTGATCGGTTACCCGGAGTTTCCGGACGCCTCGTTATGGCTGGTGACCCTGAAGGATGAGGCCGATCACCCGGCGCTGTTCGATCATCTTCTGGAAAACACCGAGGCACCGGTACTCTTCGGAGTTGACCCGGCCCCTGCACCGGGCAATACCGACTATTTCCGCTGGGAACGCCGGTTACTGAACAAACTGGAACAACAGCTCGGCCAGCTCGAGCAGCTCGACACGGCCAACGACATGGAAGCGCTGGCACAGGCCTCAGCTGATTCAAAAGACGCCCCCGCGCTGTCGAACTGGATCACCCCGGCAAAACCGGATTCGCCGGCCAGCGAGATCTGGATTCTCGGTGCGTCTCTGGGTGGGCCGGCGGCGGTAAAAACCTTTCTCGACAGCTTGCCACCGGGGCTACCGGTTGGCTTTGTGTACGCTCAGCACATTGATGACAACTTCACCGGGGTATTAACGCGCATACTCGGCCGTCACGCTCACTACCAACTGAAACCGGCGGAAAGCGGCTACCGGATACGCAACGGTGATGTCATCCTGATGCCGGTAGAGCAGGAGTGGTCATTCGCCACCGACGGCACCCTGACCGCAACCGGTCGATCATGGCCGGGCCCCTACGGCCCCTCAATCGATCAGGTGTTGCTGAACGTAGCGGACCATTTCGGCAGCCGCTGCAACGCCATCCTGTTTTCCGGCATGGGAAACGATGGCGCTATCGCCGCACCCATGCTCAAAGCCTATGGCAGCCGGGTCTGGGTGCAGGAAAACAGCAGTTGCGGTAACAGCTCAATGCCTGATTCCGTGGCCGCCACCGGATGCACCAGCTTTTGCGGCACACCGGAGCAGTTGGCTGCGGAACTGGTTAGAACCATCGAAAACCAATGCCTGCTCAAGAACAGGCAACAACGGGATTCCGTCTGAGGTAACCGACAATGAACGAAAACAGCCAATCCCTGCAATGCGTCATGATCCCGGTCAGCGACCGACAGTTGTTGCTGCCCAACGTTTCGATTGCCGAAGTGGTGGATTTCGACAGTACCGAAGCCGGCACCAACACGCCGGACTGGCTGATCGGCTTTCTTGACTGGCGGGGCCTGAAGCTTCCGGTCATTTCCTATGACGCCGCCAACGGCGGGGAGCTGATCGTGCCGGGCGACAATCGCGGCCGGATCATCGTATTGAACACCATCGGGCCGGCCCATCAGACATCACCGTTCATGGCCATGATCACCCAGGGCATACCCAGCCAGGCTCATCTGGAGGAAGACCAGTTACACAAGCTGGATGCCGAAACCGGCCCGGCCGATCTGATGCAGGTGGAAGTGGATGGAGAAATCGCCTGGATCCCCGATCTGGAGTATCTGGAATCCATGGCCGCCAAAGTCATGGTCTGATCGGGTGTCGGTCTGGCAGCAACATCTATAAATGTTATAATGTTGCAAACTTTGCCGGGACCAGATTCATGCCTGAACGCGCTCTGCCCTATCGCCCCCACAATCACGATGCCTGTGTCAGCCAGGCCCTGGCTGACGCGCGGGACATCTGCCGACAGCAAAACGCCCGTCTGACCGCTATTCGGGAGCGGGTACTCGAGCTTATCTGGCAATCCCACAAACCGCTCGGTGCCTACGACATACTGGCCCATCTGGGTACCGAGGGTCACAATGCAGCCCCGCCCACTGTCTACCGTGCCCTGGATTTTCTGCTTCAGTACGGGCTTGTCCATCGCATTGCCTCCCTCAATGCCTTTACTGGCTGCACCCACGCCGGAGAAAGCCATCGGGGTATGTTTCTTATCTGCAAACAGTGCAGCAACGTGCTGGAACTGGAAGCGCCGCGGGTAAGCAGCGCCATTGATGAGGCAGCCCGGACCGAAGCCTTCTCCCCGGAAGATGTCACTCTGGAAGTTACCGGCCTGTGCCCCCTCTGCCGGGACGAATCAGCAGCGGTTAAGGATCATCATGGCTGAACCACTGGTCCGACTGGAACAGGTAACCGTGCAGTTTGATGACCGCCCGGTGGTCGACCGCGTCAGCCTGGTGGCCAATCGCGGCGATATCATCACCATCATCGGCCCTAACGGCGCGGGCAAGACCACGTTGATCAAAGCCATTCTGGGGATCCAGAAAACCGATCGGGGCCAGGTCAAGCTGGCACCCGGACTGGTGATTGGCTATGTGCCCCAGCAGTTGTTACTGGAGGCCACACTGCCACTGAGTGTCCGGCGCTTCATGCTGCTCAGCGGTCGCGCTCTGGCCGAATGCGAAGCTGCTCTGAAGCGCACCGGCGTGCATCATCTGCTGGATGCCTCGGTGCATCATCTGTCCGGGGGTGAAAAGCAACGCCTGCTGCTGGCACGGGCACTGGCCCGGAAGCCGGACTTGCTGGTGCTGGACGAACCGGCCCAGGGCGTGGATATCAACGGCCAGGCGGCGCTCTATGAGCTGATCCGTGAACTGCGTGACGATCTGCATTGCGGCGTGATCATGATCTCCCACGACCTGCACCTGGTGATGGCTGCCACCGACAAGGTAATCTGTCTGAACCAGCACGTCTGTTGCAGCGGCTATCCGGCGGATATTTCCCACGACCCGGCCTTTATCGAAACCTTTGGCCATCAGGTGGCGGAATCCCTGGCGGTGTATCATCACCACCATAACCATCGCCACGATCTGCACGGTAATGTGGTTAACAGCGCCAGGAACGATGGAGCCTGTAACCATGACCATCATTGACGCGATACTGGACGACTTTTTCTGGCGCGCCCTTCTCGGTGGCCTGGGTGTGGCGCTGGTGGCCGGGCCGCTGGGCTGTTTCGTGGTCTGGCGCCGTCTGGCGTACTTCGGTGACACCCTCGCCCATTCGGCACTGCTGGGCATTGCCCTGAGCTTTCTGATCAGCGTACCGCTGAACCTGGCGGTTATTATTACCTGCGTGGTGATTGCCCTGGCGCTGGTCCTGCTATCCCGTACCCGGGTACTGGCAACCGATACCTTATTGGGCATTCTGGCCCACAGCGCCCTGGCCATTGGTCTGGTGACCCTGAGCTTCATGCCCGATGTGCGCGTGGATCTGACCGGTCTGCTGTTCGGCGATCTTCTGGCCATGAACCGGCAGGATCTGCTGTGGATCTATGGTGGCGCGGCGTTTGTGCTGGTTTTACTGGCTGTTCTCTGGCGCGGCCTGCTGATGAGCACCATCCACGAAGAGCTCGCGCGGGTGGAAGGCGTACCGGTGGAACGCCTGCGCCTGGCACTGATGCTGATGTTTTCCCTGGTGATCGCGGTGGCCATGAAAATCGTGGGGGTGCTACTGATTACCGCATTGCTGGTGATTCCGGCAGCGACGGCCCGGCGCCTGGCCCGTAACCCGGAGCACATGGTGGCGCTGGCTATCATCTTCGGCTTTATTGCGGTCGGCGGCGGCCTGACCCTGTCCTGGCATCTGGACACCCCCGCCGGGCCCTCCGTGGTCGTTACGGCTTTTTTCAGCTTTCTGCTGGTATACAGCCTCGCCCGCAAGCCGGCCTGACATCTGGCTCTGCCTGCCCCGCCCGGTGTTAAAGTGGTTGCACCCGGTCCAGCAGGCGGCCGGTTTCCACCAGTTCCAGAAACTCATCGCCCAGACGGTCACTCTCGGCAATAGCCCGCCGCCAGGCGTTTTCCCGGCCATGATCGTCGCCGGCGTATTTCTCGAAATCCTTCCTGTCGGGCAACTTGCGGTCTGGCAGGGTGGCCAGGTACTCCGGTGACGGCGCCACCAGCAGTACATCCTGCAAATGGGTGGCATTACCCCGGCGCCAGGGCAGCGTCTTATCAAACCAGCCAGGTACAATTTTATCGGTAAAGTGCGGGTATAAAATGATACCGGGTTGCTGCCAGGGCAAATCCAGGTGGTAATCCAGCAGGCCACCATCCCGATACACACCGGCAGGCCCGCCCGGAAGATCCTGAACACCGGACATGATCATCGGGATGGAGCCGGACGCCAACAACGACGGCATCAGGTTCTCCCGGCTCAGTGCGATGTGATGGCTGGTGAAGTCCACCAGATCCGACAATGGGGTATTGCCCCGGGGATCCCGAACAATACCCCTCTCCATGAATTGCCGGAGATGCCGTCGACCAAGCATGTTGGCGCTGATCGCGCCCATTAACCCCAACCCGAGCCGCCCCCGGGTGTCATGGGCGAGCAACCCCAGACTCCGCACCACCATCACATTCAGGCGATACCAGGGGTGTTCAAGGATGTAATCTTCCCGGCCACCGATCAACTCTTCCAGAAACAGCCGGCTTCTGCGGGTCACTTCCTGAGCTGTCACGCCCTTATCGAACCTCTGGCTGGTATAGAGTTCAGCCAGTTTCTTCAGCTGTGCCACCGGGTTATCAGACGACGCAATGGCCGCAAAACGCCAACTGCCTACAGAGGCACCAATCAACGCCCGCTCCTGCTCAACACGGGGCAGCCAGTCACCGAAAATAGCCTGGTCCAGGCCACTGATGCCCAGGGCTTTGGGACCGCCGGCGGCTCCAGGCACCACATGGATATCACCCGGTTCCAGAGGCTTTTGCTGCAGCCTGTCCAGTGCCCGTTTACCTGCCCGAATGGTCAGGGCGGGGATTCCGGTGTGTATCGCAGTCATTCAGTATCCTCGGTTATGGTGCGGCATTCTGTTCCGAATTGTGCAGCGCTATTCTGCGAAGGTCGTGATAGACTTTTATTCGCTCAAAATTCAAACAGTACTTTCAGGGATTTTCCAACAGCAGG